>NZ_CP163439.1:1200000-1500000 GCF_041052385.1 Streptomyces sp. R28
GCGAGGATCCGGCCGCGGTCGCCCGACGCTGGAACACCACGCGTGGGCCGGTGCTCGACGCCGTGGAACGGGACGAGGAGACGCTGACCAGGATCAGCGGGGTACTCTCCGACGCGGCCCCGCTGCTTCAGCGGGGCCCCGAATCTCACTGAGGACGGACGGAGGCATGACCGCACCGCTGCACGAGGCCCACCCGGCCGGCCCCGGCCGGGCGCTGCCCAACACCCAACAGGGCATGCGCCGCCGCAACCTCGCGCGGGTCATGCACACCGTGAGTGCCGAGGGGCCGCTCTCGCGGGCCGCCGTCGCCTCCCACATAGGCCTGACCCGAGCCGCGGTGTCCACGCTCGTCGACGAGCTGATCCGCTCGGGACTGCTGGAGGAACTCGGTCCCGAGCGGCCCGGCCGGGTGGGCCGTCCCGGGTCGGCGCTGGCCGTCAGCGGGCACGGACCAGCCGGGATCGGCGCGGAGATCGGTGTCGACCACCTCGCCGTCTGCGCGGTCGATCTGCGCGGCAAGGTGCGGTCCAGGGCGGTGCGGCACGGCGCGAACCGCGGCCGGGCCCCCGAACCGGTCATCGAGGAACTGACCGAGCTGTTGCGCCAGGTTCTCGCCGAGGCCGAGCGCGAAGGGCTGTGGCCCGCCGGGCTGGCGGTCGCGGTGCCGGGTCTGGTCGCGCGGGACGCCCGTACGGTCGTACGCGCGCCGAACCTCGACTGGCGCGACACGGACCTCGGTGCTCTGCTGCCGGTGGACTTTCCGCTCACCGTGGGCAACGAGGCCAACTTCGGCGCACTCGCCGAGCTCTGGCTCGGCGACGGAACCGCGCGTGACTTCCTGCACGTGTCGGCGGAGATCGGCATCGGTGCGGCAGTCGTGGTGGACGGCGGGCTGCTGCATGGAACCCGTGGTTTCGCCGGCGAGTTGGGGCATGTACCGGTCCAGCCGGACGGGCCCGAGTGCCCGTGCGGGGGGCGGGGGTGTCTGGAGCAGTACGCCGGTGAGGAGGCGGTGCTGCGTGCGGCAGGTCTGGAGTCGGACGAGGACCGCGTCGGGCTGCTCGCCGGGCGTGCCGCCGAGGGCGACGAGGACGTACGGCGGGCCCTGCGCGACGCGGGAACGGCGCTCGGCGTCGCGCTGACGGGCGCGGTCAATCTGCTGGACCCCGAGAGCGTGGTGCTGGGCGGCGCGCTGGCCGGGCTCGCGCCCTGGCTGCTGCCGTCGCTGGAGGCCGAGCTGGACCGGCGCACCGCGGGGGCCGCCTGTCCGGTGTCCGTGTCGCGGCTGGGTCCCGAGGGGCCGTTGTTGGGGGCCGCGCACTCTGTGGTGCGAGCGGTCCTGGACGATCCGGTGGCGGTGGCCGTGGCGGAACAGGCCTGACCCCAGGCCGAGTTCACTCGTGTGAGTGAGCGAGTTATCCACAATCCCACGGCTGTCCACGGAAACCCGGCGCACTCTTCTGCCCAACCCGCCCGCGCCGTACCGTGATTCCCGCGAGGCGCAGCCGTCGTGTCATGGCGACTGGGCGCATCGGCGTGAATGAGGGGGATTCACATGTCGGGGGACAAGGCGGGGCAAGGGGCTGCAGGGCTGCGGCGCGACGCGATCGGGTTGCGCGAGGTCCTGTTCCAGAGCATCACGGCCATGGCGCCGGCCGCGGCGGTCGCGGCGTCCATTCCGGCGGGTGCCGCCTTCGCGGGCGGAAGCCTGCCGCTGTCGGTGCTGATCGCGCTGGTCGCGTGTCTGTTCACGGCGTCGTGCGTCGCCGAGCTGGCGCGGGAACTGCCGGCCGCGGGCTCGGTGTCCACGTATGTGGCGCAGGGGCTGCATCCCACCGTGGGTTTCCTCGTCGGCTGGGGCTACGTGTTCGTCGAGGCGCTCGTCCCGCCGCTGCTGCTTCTGCAGTTGGGCTTCACGACGGCGGCCACGCTGCACCAGGAGTGGTCGTCGTATCCGGCGGACCTGTGGTGGCCGTGGGCGCTCGCGGGTGCCGCGATCATCGCCGTCTCCGGGTACTTGGGGGTACGTGCCTCCGCACGGTTCGGCACGGTTCTCGGGATCTTCGAGGTTCTCGTCCTCGTGGTGTTCGCCGTCTGGCTGATCGGCAAGGCGGGCGGGGACAACACGCTGTCCGTGTTCGGGACGTCGCACACCCCGGAGGGCTACGAGGGACTCAGCGGAGTGTTCGCCGGGTCGGTCTACACGGTGCTCGCCTTCGCCGGATTCGAGGCCGCGGCACCGCTGGCCGAGGAGACGCGGAACCCTCGCCGGACGATGCACCGCGCGGTGCTCGGCGCGGCCCTCGGCATCGGCCTGTTCTACGTGCTCACCACCTACGCCATGAGCGTGTACTACGGGCCGGACCGCTTCGGGGAGTTCGGGGCTTCCGGCGCCGCGTCCTGGGAGGGCGTGGCCCGCGCATCCTTCGGGCTGTTCTGGGTGCTGGTGTTCCTGGCGGTGGTCAACTCGGCCATTGCCAACGCCAACGCGTGTGCCAACGTCTCCACCCGGACCGCGTTCGCCCTGGCCCGCATCCGCGTCCTGCCACGCTTCCTGGCCGTGCTGCACCCCAAGTACCGCTCCCCCGTCGCCGGTATCGCCGTACAGACCGTCGTCGCGGTCGGCGCCGTACTGGGGCTGGGGTTGGCCTACGACCCGGTGACGGCGTTCCTGCTGCTGGCCACGGTGATCGTGACGGTCGTGATCGGCGTGTACATCATGGTGAACCTCGCTTGTGCCGGCTACTTCCTGCGCCGCAGGCGCGAGGCGCTCAAGCCCGTACGGCATCTGCTCCTGCCCGTCCTCGGCATCGCCGCGTTCGTGCCCGCGCTGCTGACCGCGGCGGGACTGCCCGTCTTCGACTTCGTCTCCGAGCTGACCGCGCCCGTGTCGTACGCGGGACCTGTGGTCGGTGTGTGGATGGCGGCCGGGGTCGTCGTACTGCTCGTGCTGATACGGCGCCACCCCGGGCGGATAGCCGAGACCGCCCGTGTGCACCTCGACGACCCCTCCCCCACCGGCCTTCCGCAGAACGGAGCTGTGCAGCGATGAGCGACCCCCGGATCCTGACCGTGCGACCCGAGCCGGGCGAATACGCCTGGACGTTCGGTGGCGCACCGCCCGTGGCGCGCATCGCACCCGGCACGGTCCTAGACCTGTACACGGAGGACTGCTTCGCCGGGCGGGTTCGGTCGGAGAAGGACCTGGTGTCGGAGGTGTGCGAGTTCCCCTACCTCAACCCGCAGACCGGTCCCTTCCACATCGAGGGCGCCGAGCCGGGTGACACGGTCGCCGTGCATTTCGTGTCGATCGAACCGGCCCGGGACTGGGCCGCGTCGACCACGGTCCCGTTGTTCGGCGCACTGACCTCCACGCACACCACGGCCACGCTGCAACCGCCGCTCCCGGAGACCGTCTGGATCTGGCAGCTCGACCGGGCACGGCGTACGGCGCTGTTCCGGGCGCACGACAGTGACATCGAGGCCGAGCTGCCCATGGACCCGATGCACGGGACGGTCGGGGTGGCCCCCGCCAATCTGGAGGTTCGCTCGGCCCTGGTGCCCGACGCCCATGGCGGGAACATGGACACGCCCGAGATGCGCGCGGGCGTCACCTGCTATCTCGGGGTGAACGTCGAGGGCGCGCTGCTCAGTCTCGGCGACGGGCACGCCCGGCAGGGCGAGGGCGAGACCTGTGGGGTGGCGGTCGAGTGCGCGATGAACACCGTGGTGATCGTCGAGTTGCTCAAGGGGCTCGCCACGCCCTGGCCGCGCATCGAGTCGGACACGCACCTCATCTCGACGGGCTCGGCCCGGCCGCTGGAGGACGCGTTCCGGATATCCCAGCTCGACCTGGTGCAGTGGCTGGTGCGCGACTACGGGTTCAGTGAGCTGGACGCGTACCAGTTCGCGACCCAGGCCGTCGAGTCGCCCCTGGCCAACGTGTGCGACACCAACTACACGTGCGTGGCCAAGCTCCGCAAGCAGTGGCTGCCCGCACACGAGACGCACCGCGGACTTCATGCGCGGCTGCGGGAGATGGCAGCGACTCTGCGCTGAGTGCTCCGGCCGACCTCAACACCGAAAGGCCAATGTCCCCTTTGGAACGCGCAAGACCACGACCCAGCCGACGGCGCCTTCTCCAAGGCACCGCCCTCGCCGCCGTCCCGTATGTCCTGCTCCCCGAACGACCGGCCGGTGCCCACGTCCCGGCACCTGACTATCCGCCCGCCGTGTGGCGGCCGGCGAGCACCGCCAACTACACGGTGGCGGACCGCCCCACGACCCACCAGGTCGACCGGGTGATCATCCACGTGACACAGACCACCTACCCCAAAACCCTGTTCGTCTTTGAAAACCCCACGAAGAAGGTGTCCGCCCACTACGTCGTGCGATCAGGAGACGGGCACACGTCCCAGTGCGTGCGCGAGGCCGACATCGCCTGGCACGCCGGGGACTGGGACAACAACGCGCGCAGCATCGGCATCGAGCACGAGGGCTGGGTGGACGAACCCGGTTTCTTCACCGGCGTCCTGTACGAGAAGTCGGCGCTGCTGACGGCGGCAATCTGCGAGAAGTACGGCATCCCGAAGGACCGGGAGCACATCATCGGGCACTACGAGGTTCCGGGCACGGACCACACCGATCCCGGTCCGTACTGGGACTGGTCGCGCTACATACGACTGGTCAACTCGGCCTGAGACCGGCCGCAGCCGAACCGAACCGGTGTGCGCAGATCAGGTGACCCAGTCGAAGAGGTTGTCCGTCCGCGTACCCGGAGTGACGATGTCCCCAGCCGCACCGCCTTCCCGGGAGGCCGAGTTGACCGATCCGTGGGTGGCCCTGGAACCTGGGGCCGACCCTTCCGAGCGTGTACAGGTACTGCGTCGTGCGCATGAGACGTTCACCGAGGTGGGGACGGTGCCACAGCCGGTGCGTGCCGTGGTGGCCGACTCGTGGCGGCGTTCCGCGCGGGCCGGTGTCGGTCCGGACGGGACCGCGAGCGTGGAGCTGGCCGACGGGGATCTCGGCGCCTACCGCGCGGAGCATCCGCTGGCGCGGGTGATGCCGCTGTTCCGGGAGCTGCTGGGCACGTTCGCCGCCGACGGCGAGCATCTGCTAGCGGTGTGCGACGCGCACGGCAGGCTGCTGTGGGTCGAGGGCCATCCGACGACCCGGCGCAGGGCGGGGCTGATGAACTTCGTGCCGGGCGCGCGATGGGCGGAGACCGCGGTCGGGACGAACGCACCGGGCACGGCGGTCGCCGTGGACCGGCCGGTGCAGGTGTTCGCGGCCGAGCACTTCATCCGCCAGGTCCAACCCTGGACCTGTGCGGCGGCGCCAGTGCACGATCCACGCACCGGGCGGGTGCTCGGGGCGGTGGACATCACCGGCGGCGACGGGCTCGCGCATCCGCACAGCCTGGGGTTCGTGCAGGCGGTCGCGCGTGCGGCGGAGTCCCATCTGGCGCTGCTCGCCCCGCCGGGGCCCGCGGCCGACACACCGGAGCTGTCCGCGCTGGGCCGAGACGAGGCGCAGTTCCTCAGCGGCGGGCGCCGGGTCAGGCTCAGCCGTCGGCACAGCGAGATCCTGGTGCTGCTGGCCCGCCACCCGGAAGGGCTGACCGGGGACGAGCTGTTGTGCGCGCTGTACGAGGACGAGTCGGTGACGCCGGTGACGCTGCGCGCCGAACTGGCCCGCCTGCGCCGGATACTCGGCCCGGGGCTGCTCGGCTCGCGGCCCTACCGGCTCACGGTGCCGGTCGAGTCGGACGTGGCGGTCGTCGAGCGACGTCTGGAAACCGGCGCGGTCACGGGCGCGGCCATGGCGTACGCCGGCCCGCTGCTGCCCGGTTCCCAGGCACCGGCCGTGGTGCGGCTCAGGCGCCGTCTCGCCGACGGACTCCGTACGGCGTTGATCGCCCGCCGCGACCCCGACCTGCTGGCCGACTGGGCGCACGCGCCATGGGGCGAGGACGACCTCGAAGTATGGCGGGCTCTCGCCATGGTGCGCCCGACGGCGGCGGTGCGGTCGCGGCTGACCGCGCTGGAGTCCGAACTGTCAGCCCTGTCCGCACGGCCCGCACGGCCCGTCTGGGAGCGCCGCCCGCAGCGCTGACCGGAACCCTCGCCCCGCGCAACGTACTTGCAACCTCGCCGTCCCTAGCCTCGCGCCGAGAGCTGCCCAACGGCGGGCAGCGCTTCTGCAGGGAGGCAGACCAGCATGACCCGTTACGCGGCACCCGGCACCGAGGGTGCGATCGTCTCCTACCAGGCGCGCTACGACCACTTCATCGGCGGTGAGTACGTGCCGCCGATCCTGGGGCAGTACTTCGAGAACCCGTCGCCGGTGAACGGGCAGCCGTTCACCGAGATCGCGCGGGGCACGGCGGAGGACGTGGAGCGGGCGCTGGACGCGGCGCACGCCGCCGCCCCCGCGTGGGGCCGGACCTCGGTGACCGAGCGCGCCGACATCCTGCTCAAGATCGCCGACCGTATGGCGGCGAACCTGGAGCAGCTGGCGGTCGCCGAGAGCTGGGAGAACGGCAAGCCGGTGCGCGAGACGCTGGCCGCCGACATCCCGCTGGCCATCGACCACTTCCGCTACTTCGCCGGCGCGATCCGCGCCCAGGAGGGCTCGCTCGGCGAGGTCGACGACGACACGGTGGCGTACCACTTCCACGAGCCGCTCGGCGTGGTCGCGCAGATCATCCCGTGGAACTTCCCGATCCTCATGGCCACGTGGAAGCTCGCGCCGGCGCTGGCCGCGGGCAACGCGGTGGTGCTCAAGCCGGCCGAGCAGACCCCGGCGTCCATCCATTACTGGCTCAGCCTGGTCGCCGATCTGCTCCCGCCGGGGGTCCTCAACATCGTCAACGGCTTCGGCGTGGAGGCGGGCAAGCCGCTGGCGTCCAGCTCCAGGGTGGCCAAAGTGGCGTTCACCGGTGAGACGACGACCGGCCGGTTGATCATGCAGTACGCCTCGGAGAACATCACCCCGGTCACGCTCGAACTCGGCGGCAAGTCCCCGAACATCTTCTTCAACGATGTCTGGGGGGCCGACGACGACTTCCGGGACAAGGCGCTCGAGGGCTTCACGATGTTCGCGCTCAACCAGGGCGAGGTGTGCACGTGCCCGTCGCGGGCGCTGGTGCAGCGCGGCCAGTACGCCGAGTTCATGGAGGCGGGGGTCGCCCGCACCGAGCAGATCAAGACCGGCCACCCGCTCGACACGGACACGATGATCGGCGCGCAGGCCTCCAACGACCAGTTGGAGAAAATCCTCTCCTACCTGGACATCGGTCGGCAGGAAGGCGCCAAGGTCCTCACAGGCGGCGAACGCATCGAGCACGAGGGCGAGTTGAAGGGCGGCTACTACGTCCAACCGACCATCTTCGAGGGCCACAACCGCATGCGGATCTTCCAGGAGGAGATCTTCGGACCCGTCGTCTCGGTGACGTCCTTCGACGACTTCGACGACGCCATCAAAATCGCCAACGACACGCTGTACGGCCTCGGTGCGGGCGTTTGGACGCGGGACATCAACACCGCGTACCGCGCGGGCCGCGCCATCCAGGCGGGCCGCGTGTGGACGAACTGCTACCACGCCTACCCGGCGCACGCGGCGTTCGGCGGCTACAAGGGCTCGGGCATCGGACGTGAGACGCACAAGATGATGTTGGAGCACTATCAGCAGACGAAGAACTTGCTCGTCTCGTACTCGCCGAAGAAGCTGGGCTTCTTCTAGGCCGTTTGAAATGGGTGCCTAGCTGGAGATTCACCAGCTAGGCACCCTCGTTTCCATTGCATCTCAGGTCAACCCGTACCTCCGAAGTGCCGATGTTCCAGACAGATCTTTCGGACCAGTCATGGACCAAGAAACGTGTAGTGCAGCTCGTTGTGAGTCAGGGGCACCACGGTCCGTCCGAGCCGGACGCGGTGACGTCGCAGTCGAAGGAGCATCGGCCGGTTAGAGCAGCGTTGGCACAGCCTCGGCAGCAAGGTCTTCCAAGAGTTCATCGGCCACCAGTTCCTCGACCACGGCCGAGCCGTGCTCCGCTATGCCACCTTCGACGACCACGACGGCGTGGACGAGGTCGTGCGCGCCTCCGACACCGACTGGACCCTCGTCCGGGCTGTCTTCCTCGCCGACAAACCCGTCGTCACCCCGGTGCGGGCCGCCGAGGCCGGGACCGACAAGCCGGGCACGCGGATCAACCGCGCCGACCTCGCCCGCTTCCTCCTGGACACCGTCGAGCAGGGCATGTGGATTCGCAAGGCACCGGTCGTCTGGAACGCGGGACGCTGAATATCCCGGCCCGTCATGTCTGCGGCGATCGGAGGTCGGCCGTGTCCTCCGATCGCCGCCTTGGACGCCGGCGCCGGCTCTGATTGGTGGACGGCATCTGGGAGCAGCTATGGGGTCAGGGGCAGTCTGCAAGCTCCGGTCGGCCATCAGGAGCACGATCGGGAACCGAGTCCGGGAGGCATCATGCGGCACAGTGGGGGACTGAGGCGGCGAGCGATCGGCGGTTTCAACGCCTGGGTCGTGAGACTCCGTTCGTCGCGTCGGTGGGGGAGGTGGGTCCGTCGCTATCTCACCGTCGTCACGTACACGGGGCGGCGGTCGAGACGAACGTTCAGCACTCCGGTGGCCTACCAACGCAAAGGTGACATCGTCACGATCGCCGTGGCCTTCCCTGACGCCGAGAACTGGTGGCGCAACTTCACGGCGGACGGAGGCCCGATATCGCTCCAGCTGGAAGGAGCGGATCGAGAAGGCCATGCCGTCGCCCAGCGAGGCGACAAGGGCCGCGTATCGTCACCGTACGGCTGAACGATCAACCGCGACCATGAACGACCGCGTGTCCGGTGTGCGCGACGGGTCGGCTCGGGTGCGCAGCCGGTACGCACGCCCGCTCGCCGGCAGCGCGGTGGTGATCGAGTGACAGGTCCGGTGGTCCGAGGCGGCGAACGTTCCTGTCAGCAGGCGACGTTCGCGGAGCGGCAACGGAGACCAGCACGACGACATCGCCAGCGCTCAGTCCATGCGGATGATTCCCCGGCCGAGTGCGGCGGTGACGGCGGCGGTCCGGTCGCCGACGTCGAGCTTGGCGTAGATGTGCAGCAGATGGGTCTTGACCGTGGCCTCGGACAGGCGCAGAGCGCGGGCGATCTGCTTGTTGCTGTGCCCGCGAGCCGCGGCGGACAGGACTTCGAGTTCCCTGCCGGACAGGCCGGCGCCCCGGTACGGCAGCCGCACTTCGTTATTTGACCTGCGGGTACGGGTTCTCCAAGGGCCGTCCGAGGCGGGCTCTTTGATGGTGCCAGCGTGCTCTGGCCCGGTGTCGGTCTCGCCAGTTCTGCCAGTGGACCCGGTGTTCAAGGGTGGCCTGGCGGGGGTTCAGGGTGCCGAGCAGCTTCTTGATCGCAGCGACGGTCAGTGGGACGTGTCCGGGTTCGAGCGGCGGGATGTCCTCGGGGCCGGTCGGCGGCCTGGCCTGGGTGTCGGTCCTCGGCCGGGCTCGGGCGGCGGCTACCGAGCACACCGCTAAAGCGATCACGACCAGGACGGTGTGGCGGCGGATCGCCTCGTACAGTCTGACCTGGGACTGGTCCAGGCCGAACAGATCCTTACCGGACTCGAAATCCTCCTCGACCGGCCAGCGAAGCCGACGCAGTGTCACGCGCTGTCCTTCGGGGGCGAAGCACAGGTGGTAGGCCAGTTCGCCGGTCTTCAGGTGCTTGCGGATCAGCAGCCAGTGCCGGGGTTCGCCGGTGGCGACCCACGCCCATCCGTAGAGCCGCTCCCCCTTGTCACCGGCACCGGCCGAGACGATCTGCCACCGCTTCTTCGGCCCAGCAGCCCAAGTTGTTCCCCTTCCCCTCCGCCGCCCGGCGCGGCGCGTCCGGCGATCCCAGCAGACCGTACGGCAGATACCCGGACCGGACACCGAGTTCCCACCCATGGACCTGGACGGCGAGGCAGGCCAGGGCGAGGGTGCCGAGGGGGAGGAGGGACCGGGGCGCGGGATCACCGGCATCGGCCTCGACGCTCTCCCGGTACGCGACCAGCCGGGCGACGAGGGCGTCCTCGAAGGCGTGCTGGTCGTCGTCGAGGAGTACGCGGAGCAGCCGCTGGTCCGCACTCAGCGCGTCGCCGACCTCGTCGAGCCGCCGGGCGGCCTCCGCGCGCTCCCCGGCGTCCGGCTTGCGCAGCGCAACCGTAGGCCAGTCGCGGGGCAGATGCCCGGCCGCCTCGGTGAGATAGGGGCACAGGGCGTCCATGGCGGCGAGGTCGGCGGGGTCGGAGACGGAGGTGTACCGGTTGTAGGGCACGCCGTCACGGATGGCGGGCGCGTAGTCGCCGCGCAGCAGCAGCCCAGTGCCCCGCTCCCAGTCCCACACATGCCCGCTGACGACACACATCTCGAACATGTCGAGCCAGGTCCGCGCGGTGGGCGCCTCCTTGACGACGTCCCGGAAGGTGATGGGCCCGTCCCCGAACTCGTCGTCGTCCGGGTCCGTGCTGATCCGCTCCCCGACGAGGGGGAACCGGAGTTCCTGGTCCCCGCTCGGGAAGCACATGATGCTCAGCACTCCGTGGACACACTCCGCGGCGGTGACGGCGACCGTGCCGGCCGCAGCGTCGAGCCCCGGCTCCGTCACCGTTCGCGCGGCGACATGGTCGAGCAGTTCGTCCGCCATGGCCCGGATCAGCGTCGGCGAAATGCTGCCGTACCGCAGCGAGTGCCACCGCGTGTAGGCCCGCCCGTCGATGTCATCGAGCGCCTCGGCCAACCGCTGCTCGCCGACCAGATGGCATGTCACATTCCGCACGTACCCCGCCCCTTCATGAACTCCACGACTGGACGAAGCACGTTATCAACGGGCACTGACAGCACTAGAGGTCAGAGGGTCCAGCGCCTATCCAGCACAGTAAAGATCAAGGGGCCTGACCCCGAAGAGTCAGACCCCATTCGACCTACACGTTTGCGCGTCCTGCATGACGCGGTCCTCGGCTTCCACCCGGGCTGTCCCACCAGTGAGATGCCCGCTTCTGGCGCGACAGCCCGCCGCGCCCGCCCCGACCGTTGGACACGTGACCAGCGCGTGACCAGTTGCCGTCAGGAACAGCCAGAAGCACCTAGAGGTTGTCCCGTAACCGGTGGGGTGGTTGGTGCGTTGGCGGGGCATGGGTGGGGTGATCTCAGCGGATGATCCGAAGTGGATCGAGCCGTTCTCCGGGCTGACCGAGTCACAGTTCACCAGGCTGGTGGCCCTGGTACGGCGTCGCGGTGGTGACGTTCAGCGCGGCCGTCCCTGGCGGCTGCAGTTGGAGAACCGGGTGTTGCTGGTGGCGACGTACTGGCGCACGAACCTGACGTTGCGGCAGGTGGCGCCGTTGTTCGGGGTCTCGAAGTCTGCGGCCGACCGCATCCTCGATCACCTGGCGCCCCTGCTGGCCATCTCGCCGGCCCGTCGGCCGCGCAAGGACACCGTCTACATCGTCGACGGCACCCTGGTGCCCACCCGTGATCGCAGCGTGGCCGCGTCCAGTAAGAACTCTCGGTACTCGACGAACCTGCAGGTCGTGATCGACGCCAACAGCCGCCTTGTGGTGGCGATCGGCCTGCCGCTGCCCGGCAGCCGCAACGACTGCCGGGCCTTCACGGAGTCCGGCGTCGACCGGGCCTGCCGCGGCGCACCGACCATCGCCGACGGCGGCTATCAGGGCACCGGCCTGCTCATCCCGCACCGCAAACGACGAGGTCAGACGCACCTCAGCCCACAGCAGGAAGCGGAGAACGCCGTCCACCGCCGGGCGCGAGCCCGGGTGGAACACGCCCTGTCGCGATTGAAGAACTGGAAGATCCTGCGGGACTGCCGGCTCAAGGGCAACGGCGTTCACCAAGCCATGCTCGGCATCGCCCGGATCCACAGCCTGGCCCTCACCGGATAACTCACGCCTCATACGGGACAACCTCTACGACCTCGTGCACGGTTGGCCGCGGCTCGTCGAGAAGCCTGGTGCTGCCGGATTTTCACGTTCGCGGGCCGTGGGAGAGGCTGGCGGTCTGCTGATGTGAGAGCAGTCCAGTCGACGGCTTGGACAATGTCGCTCATGTGCTCGCGACGGCCGTGGTGGCGGGCCAGGGCCCGCCAGTTCTTCAAGTGCGCGATGCCGTGCTCGACGCGGATGCGTCGTGAGGAGTGCGCTTTGCGCTGTTGCTCGTGCCGCTCCTCATACCAGGCGGGAGCGTTCTTCTTGAACTTGCGGTGCGGTGGTGTGACCACTCGTCCGCCGGTCTGTGCGCCCATGCCTTGATAGCCGGCGTCCGCGAGGATCTCCATGAACGGACCGTCGGCCAGGAGCTTGACCAGTCCGAGCTGTCGGGCCTGGGTGATGTCGGCGCAACTGCCCGGCCGGACCGGGCTGCAGAACAACACGCGCCCCTCGGCGTCGGTGAGGACCATGGACTTCACGGCGTTCTGCTTGGTCTTGCCGGAGACGAACTTGTCCCGGTCCTTGCGGCCTGCGGCCGGGCGCCGCACACGGATCTCCGTGCCGTCAATGATCCCGGTCTGACCGTCGGCGCCCAGGTGCTCAATGACCTCGGCGAGAGAGCCCAGGCGGATGCCCGGCGCAACGGTGCAGCCCCGCTGCGCGAGCAGGGGCCGCACCTCGCCGATGGCGCGGGTGATGGTGGAGCGGTCCACGCCGAATCAGCAGGCCAGCACGTCATGAGTGGTGCCATGGCGCAGACTCACCAGCGTGGCCAGCAGGCGGTAGACGAAGACGAACTTGTGCTTCGCCCCGGCTCCCACAGCCCGCCACCGCGGCCGAGCCGTCAGGCGATCCTGATGCTGCTCGTGCCACAACGCCCCCACCTCAGCGACGAGTTCAGCGATCACATCCGGCGACAGCCCAGTGACCCGGTACTCCGCCACGATCAACTCACGCGCCCCAGTCCCCACCATGCCCAGTTCAACGAGCCACCCGAGCGCCGAGCCACGGCCAACCGTGCACGAGGTCGTTAGTTACCCGATTCGGACGATGGCGGATCCTGAACTCGGCTACGCTCGCCGCTCACCAGGCCATCTCTCATCGTCACCCGTGGAGGCCCCGTGGCGGTACGGCTTGTCTTCGTTCACGGGATCGGCGGCCCACGGCGCGTCGCGCTGGAACAGGAACGGTGGACCGAGGCGCTGGCGCGCGGGGCGCGGGCCGCGGGACACTCCAGAGCGGCCGACGATCTCGTGAACGGCAAGCTGGCCGAGGTCTCCTTCGCCTACTACGGCGACCTGTTCCACTCCCCAGGAGCTCAGGGCGGCGCCGACGCCGAGTTAGAGGCCCCGGAAGCCGCGATCCTCTCGGGACTCCTGACTGACATCGTGGAGAGACGACTGGCTCTGGCCTCGGACAGCCAAGAGCAGGCCGATCTCCGTCAGGCCTTAGCCGACCTGCGTCCCGAAGGCAGCGCGGCGCAGGGGGTGGGCAATGTCGTGCGAGCTTGCGTCAACGCCGGCACCACCCTCCTCGACGCGGGCCCCTGGCGCAGGAGCGGGCAATGGGCCAGCAGCAAGCTTCTGATACGTGACCTCGGGCAGGTGGCCCGCTACCTGGCGCGCGGCCGGGACAGCCTCGACCTGCTCGTCCGCAGCGTCGTGGCCGACTTCGTGGGCGCCGGGCCCTCGGTCGTCGTGGCCCACTCTCTCGGCTCCGTAGTGGCATACGAGGTCCTGCACGAATTCACCTCCGCGGTGCCGTTGCTGGTGACCCTCGGCTCACCGCTGGCGATGCGCGCGGTGGTGTGGCCGCACCTGCGGCCCCGGCCCTGCCGCACTCCACCGGGCGTCGCGTCGTGGCTCGACTGCTGGGACCGCGACGACGTGATCTGCGCACGTCCCCTGGGAGAGGCGGACATCCAGGCAAACACCGCGGGCGTACGGCCGCGCGGCTCCCGTGTCGACTCCGACGGTCTGTGGGTGCACTCGGCCACCAAGTACCTGGCGCGGGGCGAGGTCGCTGGCCCGGTGATCGAGGCGCTCCAAGCCGCTTCCGCATCCTCATGACGGCGGCGGACCGCAGGCACGTGCTGGTGATCGCCACGCAGTGCGAGGCGATGCCTGACCTGGAGGATCTGGACACTGCCGCGCGATCCCTCGTCGCCGTGCTCACCGACCCCGGCATCGGTGCCTGTTCTCCCGGTCTGCCGGACGGCCAGTCGCTGCTTCTGGGCCGTCTCGGAGCGGACGAGATCTGGGCCGCGGCGCGGACGGCGGTCTCTCACGCCGCACACAAAGGCGCCACACTGGTCATGGCTTTCCTCGGCCACGGAATGGTCACAGGCGAACACCCCACGCTGTACCTCCTGGGATGGAAGTCCGTCGACGGCCGGGCATCCTCCGCCGTCAACGTCAAAGACCTGCTGGGGCAAGCGGTCGATCACCTGGGCGTGCGGGGGGTCGTTGGCATCGTGGACACCTGCAACGCAGCCGCCGCCCCGCCCTCGGTCGAGGCCCTCACCACGGGTGCCCGCGGCGGGCGGACCAGCCTGCATCTGCTGATGGCCTCCCCCGTGCAGCAGAACGCCTACGACCTCGACCTCTCCAAGGCACTCACCCGACTGCTGACAACCGGCGTCGCGACCGGTGAGACGCACCTCGGACTGAACACACTCACACGCCACCTGCGCGCTGCGGACGCCACCCGCAGGGTCGTCACCTTGTCCTACGACGGTGACTCCAAGTCCGACGGTCTGTGGCTTGGCCAAAACCGGCAGGCGGCTCACGGCTCTACTGCCGCAGTCGGCCCGCGCGGGATCGGCGACCTGACGGCCGGTCTGCTCGCCCTCTTCCCCGACAGACCACTGCCGGTGGAGTGGACGACGAGCATGCTGCGCGACCTGCAACGAGAGGTCGCGGCGCTGCCCGTGACGCACCGGCGCATCCGCGTGGAACGGGCACTGGACAGCCTGATCGTCGCGGAACGCACCGTGGCCTTGCTGCGGTCCTTCATGCCCAAGCAGCTCAGCACCCCAGCGCTGCGACGCGCTCTGAAGGTCATCGGCACGCACTGGCGGGGCCCGTTGGCCGAGGAAAGGGACGCGGTCGAGTTCGTGGCCCTCAACCACCCGAGAAGCGAGGGCTCCTGCCGGCCCGCGATGGCCCGGTTCGTGGTCGCGCTGGCCCACGACGCCGCGTACGACCTGGACGCCGTCGAGATCCGCGCATGGGCCTCGGAGGTCGGCGCGTTGCTCCCGTACAACGACGTGGTCCTCGCGACGCGGGAGACCAGCCGACAGCGCCGCCTGAGACTGGTGGTGAGGCTGGACTCGCCGGCCGGCGACTGGCCGGAGACCCTGAGCGCCTGGCTGTTGCTCGACGGCGACGTCCATCTGCGTGCGGTCTTCACCGAGTGCCCACCGAGCCAGACCGGCGCCGAGGCGAAGCTCGTGGAGGCGGTTGAGTGGGCCGAGGCCGAGGCCGTGGACCTGGGTCTGGACCTGCGACACATCGACATCGCCCTGCCGAGCACCATCATGCTGCGGTGGGCCCCGGAGGAAGTCCTCAACGGCACGCGCCTGGGCGAGCAGTACGAGGTGCGCCCGCGCTGGAGCATCCGGCTCGATCCGCCGGCTGGAATGCGGTGGATCAACAAACACGCTCGAGCACGTCTGTCGGCCGTCGCCGCGCGGGACACCGACTGCGCGACGACCTGGCTGCTCGAAGACCGGACACGGCAGAGGGACCGCCTGATGGACGACCTGCGGAACGGCCGGCTGACTACCCCGATCGGACTGATGAAACACCCACGCGAGGATCCGGAACTGATGGACCTCCTGCTTGCGTTCACGCCGATCCTGATGTGGCCCGCCGGCCCGGACGGACGAGCCGAACACTGTGCCCAGGTAGAGGCCCGCTGGGACGGCCTCCCGGCCGCCTTCCTGGCCGCCTACCGGGCCCGGTGGAAAGGAGACCGTAGCGATCCCCTCGCCGATCTCCGCTCGATCTGGGACGACGACGAATGGCTGCGGTTCTGCATCGGCCGCGGCGTTCGGTCACACAATTCACCAGGGAGTGCCAAATGACGTGGGGTTCCTACTACCGGGGCGACGGGGTTCGGCGCGAGCTTGTGCTGGACGCTCCGCCACCATGGCGCCAGTTCCCCCGCCGGTCCGCGAGTGTCCCTTTCGAACCGCCCGAGGGGCTTGCGGCAGCGGTGAACGCGGCGCTCTCCCTCCGCCGGCCGCTACTCATCACGGGAACTCCCGGCTCCGGCAAATCGACCGTCATCGAGTCCGTCGCCGGAGAACTCGGACTGGGGCCCGCCCTGCGCTGGCACATCACCTCGCGCAGCGAACTGGGCGACGCCCTGTACCGGTACGACGTTCTCGGCCGCATCCACGAGCAGCAACTGTCGCGGGGCAACGGCTCAGCGGACGACATCGCTCCCTTCCTTCAGCTCGGGCCGCTCGGAACAGCGCTCCTGCCGTCCGCACGACCCCGGGCGCTACTCATCGACGAGCTGGACAAAAGCGATCTTGACCTGCCCAGCGACCTGCTCCAGGTACTGGAACGCGGCGAGTTCGAGATTCCCGAACTCGCCCGCTACAGCCGCAAGGAAGTCGAGGTCCGCATCTGGGGCAGCGAGGACACCCATCGCGTGGTCCGGGGCCGGGTGCAGTGCACGGAATTCCCCTTCATCGTCATGACCAGCAACGGCGACCGTGACTTCCCCGCCGCGTTCCTGCGCCGGTGCATCCGGTTCACCATGCCCAAGCCCGACGCCAAGGCCATCCGCCAGGTGGTGCTGGCCCATCTCGGACTCGACGTGACGGGCGTAACGGCACTGAGCGGGATCGTGGACGTGTTCGTGAACCGGATTGATGCCGGTGAGAGCCTGGCGGTGGACCAACTCCTCAACGCGATCTTCGTCCTCGCCGGGGAGGACGCACCGCACGGGGCATCGCGTCAGGAGCTCCTCCAGATGCTTCTGCAGGACCTCGCCAGTGGCTGACCATCTTCAAGGACCAGCGGCCGACCGCCTTCAAGGAGTCGTGGAGTCGGTCCTGCAGCTCGGTCTCGACCTGGACGCCACAGCGGTCGCCGAGGCGCTGTGGCTCGCCGCGACCACACCCATTGCTCCGGGCATGGCGAATACGGCACTGCTCCCGCCGCCACCCGGCACCGGCCGGGCCGCGCGCAGTGGTGGCGACGGTGGACAGCGACCACCCGCGCGCGAGGGCAGCGATCTCGACGAGGCAGCGGACCCGGAACCGCCCACCGGGCCACCGGCGGGACTTCACCAGGGCCCCGGCAAGCAGGTCCGGCTCCGGCAGGCACGCACATCGCCCGACCAGGTCGCTCTCGGTCGCGCCCTGCGCCCGCTCAAGCACCGCTGGCCGCGCGGGCGGAGAACTGAACTCGACCTGGAAGCCACAGTCGAGGCCTACGCCTACACCAACAGGCTGCTCCCGAAGTTCCGCCCCGCCCAGGAGCCTTGGTTCGACGTCCTTCTGATCATCGACGATTCCCCTGGCATGGCGCTGTGGGAGGACACCGTCTCCCGGCTGGCCCGCGTCCTCGAACAACTCGGTGCCTTCGGGCATCTGCGCGAGCAGCGCATCTGCCTGACCCGGGAGGGTTCCGTACTACGTAACCCGCGCAACGACCAGGTGAGCTCGCGCCTGGTGAACGGGCCGAGCCACCGTACGCTCGTCCTCGTCGTGACCGACGGAAGCGACACAGGGTGGCGGCGCCCCGAGGTGTGGCGCCTGATCCGCTCCTGGGCAACCGCCTGCCCGACGGCCCTGATCACCCCGATCCCGGCCCGCCTCTGGGGCCGATCCGGACTGGATCTCCCGACCGTCCGGGTCAGCCCCTCGACGACCGGATCCGCCAACGCCGACCTCCGCTTCACGGTGCCGCACCTCTTGCGGGACCGCGAGCAAGGCGGCTGGCTCCCCGTCCCGATCGCCAGCATCACCCCGCACGCACTCCGCCAGTTGGCCACGACCGTGATGCGGAGGGACACGCCGGGATGCGACGCGCTGCTCGTCCCGCGGACGGGGCGGCCCGGCGAGAACGACGGACCTGCCTCCGACGCCGATCTCACCGCCTCCTTCCGGCAATTTACGTCCCCAGCCGCGCTTCATCTGGCCGCGCTCTGCGCCTTGATCCCGGACCTGACCGTCCCGCTGATCACCCTGATAAGGGAAGAGGTGGTACCGGAGGCGACGCAGGAGGACGTCACCGAGCTCATCGTGAGCGGCCTGCTCGTGGCGAACGGCGCGGCGTTGGCTTTCCACGACGACGTCCGCCGAGAACTCCTCAGTCTGGTAGGCGAATCGGACGCCTGGAAGGTCTACGACGCGCTGGACAGCCGCATCGTAGAGCAGACCGGCGACGAGACGTCCTTCCTGGCCACCGTCTACGACCCGGCGGGCGACCCGGCCGTGCCCGCTCCCCTCAGGCCTCTGGTGACGGCATCCCGTGACGTGCTCGCGGCCCTCGGCGCGCTGACGCCCGGCAGGCCCGACCCTCCCACGGTGCGGCCCTCGGTAGCGGACGCGGACCCCTTCGGGCAGGTGCCCGTACCGTGGCTGCGTGGCAGCGAGGCCCACCTCGACGACACCGGCCAGGTCGTCCCCTGGTACGTCGACCCGTTCCAGCCGCACTCCACCGCGACCGCGGGCGTCCCCGCCCCCCGCGCAGCCGCCCTCGGCCCGCGCTCCGCCGACGACGTCCACCGCCAGATCAAGGCCTTCACCTCCACCGGGGCGGTCTTTCTCGGCGAGGCGATCGACTTCCACATCACCGTCGATCCGCCCCAGGAGTTCGCCGTCGACGTGTACCGCATCGGCCACTACGGCGGTGACGGCGCTGCGAAGATCACCACCAGTCCCCGCCTCTCGGGCATCGTGCAGCCCCCGCCGCTCACCGCCGACCGCACGGTCTCCTGCCACCACTGGTGGCTGTCCTGGCGCCTGCAGGTCCCCTCGTACTGGAGCATCGGCGCCTACGTGGCCGTGCTCACCACGGTCGACGGCTACCGCTCCCACGTGCCGTTCACGGTCCGCGACAACCACCCGGCGGACCTGCTCCTGCTCCTCCCCGACGTCACCTGGCAAGCCTACAACCTCTACCCCGAGGACGGCCGCACCGGCGCCAGCCTCTACCACGCCTGGGACGAGAGCGGCCGCCTGCTCGGCGAGAACGACGCCGCCACCACGGTCTCCTTCGACCGCCCGTACGCGGGCGCGGGCCTGCCCCTGCACGTCGGCCACGCCTACGACTTCATCCGCTGGGCCGAGCGCTACGGCTACGACCTCGCCTACGCAGACGCCCGCGACCTGCACGCCGGCCGGGTCGATCCCACCCGCTACCGCGGCCTGGTCTTCCCCGGCCCCGACAAGTACTGGTCGATACAGATGCGCCAAGCGGTCGAAGACGCCCGCGACCACGGCACCTCGCTGGTCTTCCTCTCCGCCAACGCCATGTACTGGCAGGCCGAGCTGACACCTTCCCCCTCCGGCGTGCCCAACCGCCTGCTCACCTGCCGCAAGCGCCAGGGCCCCGGCCCGCCCGTGCTCTGGCGGGAGATCGACCGCCCCGAGCAGGAGGTGATCGGCATCCAGTACGCGGGTCAGGTCCCCGAGCCGCACCCCCTGATCGTCCGCAACGCCGACCACTGGCTGTGGGAGGCGACCGGCGCCCATGAGGGCGACGAGATCGCGGGCCTGGTCGCCGGCGAGGCCGACCGCTACTTCCCGCGCACCCCGCTCCCCGACCACGAGGAGCGCATCCTGCTCGCCCACTCCCCGTACACCGACCGCGAAGGCGCCCTCCGCCACCAGGAGACGTCCCTGTACCGCGCCCCCTCCGGCGCCTGGGTATTCGCCTCCGGAACCCTCGCCTGGTCCCCGGCACTGGACCGACCGGGCCACGTCGACCCTCGAGTCCAGCGCGCCACCGCCAACCTCCTGGACCACATCTGCAAACGCTCCTGACACCGTGGCCCACAAAAAGGTCACCGTCCCGTCGCGGTTCGACCGGAACCATCGTCGCTCTCCCAGGACGACATCGCCGTTCCACTCATTGATGAGCAATCAGAGCGCGCACGAGAAAGGCTGCAGGTTCCGGGTCATCCTGCTGGCCAGGACATGCCACACGCCTGGAATGGCTGTGTGAGGTCTCGGGACATGTTTGACGGTTCGTCATCAGTACCTCCTTGACGTACGAGTGTGCGTCTCAGGAGATGCTTGATGCCTTCTGGCTGTCCTCGCGCTAGGAGACGACTCGGGTCTTGCTGATGGGGCCGGGATCCCTCCGCTCCTTGACGGCGATCTCTTCGCCTTCGTGGAGGATGCGGAAGTGGGTGTCCTCGATGATGACCGTGACCAGCTTGCCGGCGTTCCTCTTGCCGAGCTTCAGGCGCTGGCTGGTGACCATGATCCGGCCGCTGTCGCTCACGCGTCGCTGCACCCGCACGGCTCCGGTCGGCAACGCCAGTGCGGGAAGGCGCCCGCTGGCGTTCCTGACTCCACGCAAGGAGGGCAGTTGGTCGCGAGCACGGGCACGGCGCGCAGCAGGTTCTTGATCACAGACTGGGTGTAGCGGGAGCGGACTGCCACTTTCACCAGGACCGACCGCGCCCTCACCCGTGTGAGCTGCAAGTTTCACCGCAGGAACGATCAACTCAGTTGGTCCTCCAAGGGCATGTATCGACAGTGCTGGTCGTGACGCATAGCGCGTAGTGTGGTGATCATGACTGGCGAGACTGACCTGCGGAAACTGATGAGCGGCATGCGTCCGCAGCTGAATGCGGACCGCTACGTATTCACCACGGTCAAGGACGGTGTGCCCACCGGCGTCACCCCGGTCGTCACGGTCGCCGAGGACGAGGGCCTGACCCTGGTCGTACGGCGGGAAGAGGCGGACGCGGCGGGGCTGGCCTACGACTACGTGGCTGGCTGGATCACGTTGCGCATCCACTCCGCGCTTGAGGCGGTTGGGCTGACCGCCGTGGTCGCGCGGGAACTCGCCGACGCGGGCCTGAGCTGCAACGTTGTCGCCGGGTTCTACCACGACCACCTGTTCGTCCCGTACGAGCACGCTCACCGGGCGGTGGCCGTCCTGGAGGACCTGGCACGGAGCTCCGCCTGAGCCGACGCGATAGCGTGCCGAGCAGGGCGTCGGCCGCATCCGTGTCCTGTGCCCGTGCAAGGCGTGCGGGTGTCGGCGGGGCCCTCCACCCGCACGCAGCCGGTCGGCGGACAGCGGCGCGGGCCGCGCTCCCCTCCTGGCCGAACGCTTGCCCATGGACGACCCCTGACAGTCGATGAAGAACGTCGTTCAGGCCGATTACTTGGGACCTTGTCCGGTGGCGGGGTGGCTTGCAGCGGCTAACACAATGAGGTGGATCACGCCTCAGTGTCTGTGATGCCATGCAAGCCACGCCTCGACGCGGTTGCCGTGCGCCGCAAAATCGGTCGACAGGCGCAGCCGTGAAGCACTGTGATGGCTGCGACTGCCCGTCGCACGGATCGGGCCGGCCACGGGAGCTGCTCTTGGTAGCTGAGAGAACTGCGGACACTCGTCCCCAGATCGATGAGGCACTGGTCAGGCGCCTGGTCGACACTCAGTTCCCGCAGTGGGCAGGGCTGGCCCTGAAGCTGCTCAACCCCGCTGGATCCGATCATGTGATCTACCGGTTGGGCGAGGAGCTGTCCGTCCGGCTGCCCCGCCATGCCGGAGCCATCGGGCAAGCCAGGAGGGAATTCCAGTGGCTGCCCCAACTCGCCCCGCACCTTCCCCTGGCCATCCCGGTACCAGTGGGAGTGGGAGACCCCGACTTCGGTTATCCGTGGCCGTGGGCGGTGTCCCGCTGGCTGGACGGCGAGGTGGCGACCGTCGACGCACTGGGCGACTCCGCCAGGGCCGCAGTTGAACTGGCCCAGTTCCTGGCCGCCCTGCAGCGGTTCGCACCCGAGGACATCCCCGCCGGAAACACCAGAGAAGACCTCACCAGCCGCCCGTTGTCCGACCGGGACCGCGCGACGCGGGTCGCCATCGCCAAGGTCGACGGCGTGTTCGACACAACAGCGATGACGGAACTGTGGAACGCGGCGCTGAGCGCGCCTGGATGGGACCGCTCTCCGGTGTGGTTTCACGGCGACTTCCACACCGGCAACCTCCTGACCTCCGACGGCCGCCTCAGCGCCGTCATCGACTTCGGCGGGCTCGGCATGGGCGACCCGGCCTGCGACCTGATGATCGCCTTCACCTTGATGTCGGCCAACAGCCGAGCCGCCTTCCGCGATGTGCTCGGTGTGGACGACGCCACCTGGATGCGGGGTCGCGGTTGGGCCCTGGCCACCGGCCTGAATGCCTACGCCTCCTACGCCGCCGTCAACCCCCGGGTCGCCGTGCAGACGACCCGGCAGATCACCCAGGCCCTCATCGGCTAACAACGGCAACACAAAGAACGGAGCTGCCGGTAGGTGATCAGGCAGCAAGCAAGTTTGAGGAACGCTTCGTGGATGTCGGCCCGGCGTTCCCAGCGGATCCGCAGACGTCGAAAGCCGTGCAGCCACGCGAAGCTCCGCTCGATCACCCAGCGGTAGGTGCCCAGGCCGGTGCCGTGTTGTGTGCCGCGGCGGGCGATCGCGGGCACGATGCCTCGGTCGCGCACCTGATCGCGGTAGTTGTCGTGGTCGTAGCCGCGGTCGGCGAAGAGTGAGTCGGGCTTGCGGCGGGGACCGCCGACCCGGCCGCGGACCGGTGGGATCGCATCGAGCAGGGGGATCAGCTGGGTGACGTCGTTGCGGTTGCCGCCGGTCAGCAGGACCGCGAGCGGAGTGCCGTGTCCGTCGGTGATCAAGTGGTGTTTCGAGCCGGCCCGGCCCCGGTCGACCGGCGAGGGCCCCGTCCGGCTCCCCCTTTTAGGGCTCTGACGTGGGAGGAGTCGACCACGCAGCGGGACCAGTCCAGGCGCGAGGCCGCGTTCAGTTCGGCGAGCAGGACCTCGTGAAGGCGCTGCCAGACGCCGGTCTCGTTCCAGTCCCGCAGCCGTCGCCAGCAGGTCATGCCCGAGCCGAAGCCGAGTTCCTGCGGCAGGTACTTCCACTGGATTCCGGTGTGCAGCACGTACAGGATCCCGCACAGCGCCTCGCGGTCCGGCAGCGGTTACCGGCCCGGGTACCGGAAGCGCCGCTCACGCCGCGGCGGCAGCGGCTCCAGGCGGTCCCAACGCTCATCCGACACGATCCACGGCGATGTCCCCACATATGACCGAACGCTCAACCACCGTCCCGGACACGGCACTCAGCGACGATCCACCTCATTGTGTTAGCCGCTGTTAGCCGCCCCCAAACTGTGGACTGAGCGCGCCAGTTGGCCGCAACGGCGCTCAGTTCCCGTACATAGGTAGTGGAGAGCTCGGCGCGGTCAGAGCACTCGGCTTGGATCGAGTCGATGATGTCGATCGCTGCACGTTCGAAGTCATCCGCCAGATGGCGTTCGAGCTCTAAAAAAAGTGCACAAAGTGCACTGTAAAGTCACATCGAAATTCCGTGTCACTGGACCCGAATCTGACGCGATACTTGCGAGGGTCTTCGTTGATTACGTGAATGCTAGGGAGGACCTCAAAACGCTGCTGCGGAAAATGGCCCTCGATCTGCAGCTCTCCTTCAAATTTTATAAATTGCGGATAATTCTCACCGGCCTCTCCAGTGGTCATCTTGAACCGGGCATCCGTGCCTATTTGTACCGCCTGATTGGGGGCGAACCTGATGGGGCCGTCAGGGAACGTGAAGATGTCCACGCGGTCTACGGGAACAGATTCGACGTCGTATGTGACGCCCCACAGGCCTGCACCGTGTCGCTCATGTGCTCGCGGCGACCGAGGTGTCGGGCCAGGGCTCGCCAGTTCTTGAGATGTGCGATGCCGTGCTCGACGCGGATACGGCGTGAGGAATGTGCCTTGCGCTGGCGCTCGTACATTTCCTCGTACCAGTCCGGGGCGTTCTTCTTGAACTTGCGGTGCGGTGGTGTCACCACGCGGCCGCCGGTCTGAGCACCCAGCCCCTGGTAGCCGGCATCGGCGAGGATCTCGACCGCGGGCCCGCCAGCCAGGAGTTTGGCCAGCCCCAACTGGCGGGCGTGGGTGATGTCCGCCCAGCTTCCGGGCTGGGCGGGGCTGCAGAACAGCACGCGTCCTCGGCCGTCCGTGACCACCATGGATTTGACGGCGTTCTGCTTGTTTTTGCCGGAGATGAACTTGTCCCGGTCCTTGCGCCCTTGGGCCGGACGCCGGACCCGGATCTCGGTGCCGTCGATGATGCCGGTTTTCCCGGTCGCGCCGAGATGGTCGACGACTTCGGCCAGGGTCCGCAGCCGCACGTCGGGGCTGATGGTGCACCCTCGCTCGGCGAGCAGGGGCCGCACCTCGTTGATGGCCCGGGTGATGGTGGATCGGTCCACGCCGAACCAGCAGGCCAGCACATCGTGGGTAGTTCCGTGACGGAGATGGACGAGGGTGGCCAGGAGCCGGTCGACGAACACCAGCCGGTGCTTCGCGCCGGCACCCACGGCACGCTTCCGCGGCCGTGAGGCAAGCCCGGCCTGGTGGCGCTCATGCCACAACGGGCCGACTTCGGCGACGAGTTCAGCAATCACATCGGCCGTAAGGCCCGTGATCTTTGATCACGGTTGTGTGGTGGGGAACGCGACTCGTGCAGTGGTCATCAGCAACCGGCGGCGATCAAGGACTCGACGCCTCACCGCCAACCATGCACGAACTCGTTAGGCACCGGCTGCACGCACAAGACGAGAGGACCGCTGATGAAGCGTTCGGCGCCGCGCACGAGCTGGAAGAAGAACGCCAAGCCGGCCGCCGCGCTCGTAGCCCTCGGCGGATTTCTTGCACTATCGCTGTGGCTCGGTGATGAGCTGTGGAATCTGTCCGCGTACTGGCCGGCGTCCGGCATCGGATTCGGCGCCACCATCGGCGTGCTGCTCCCGATCACGTTCACGGCGGCCAAGCGCTCCTTCCGCAGGGGCTACTCGGACGGGAGCACGTACCGGCCTCGGTGGGTCGTGGCCGGCATCGTGTACGCGGCAGTAGCCCTGGTGAGCGCGTTGGCCGCTTCTCGCGCGATCCCCGGAAAGGGCTCCTCGGCCTCCTGTCACAGCGAGTGGCAGCCATGCTGGGTGAACCACCTCTATCCGGGGGCCTTCCTCGTGACACTCGGCAGCTTGGTCGCGACGGCGGCCGTCATGCATTGGCTGCCGAGCTGGATGTCCAATCTGCGTGCCCGGTCCCGCCGATAGCCGCCGAGGTCGTCAGAGTGGAGAGGGGACGTGTCCGGAACCGCCAGGAGATCGCATGGCTTTCCTGCGACCTCAAGGTCCCCGACAGCATCAAACCCTCGGAGCGCCGACGAGCCACCGCCCAAACTTCGATGTCACACGCTCAAACTCCGATGTCACAGGACAGTTGTCCTGCCTCAGGTAAGTCCGGGCAGTCTCAAAGATCTCCGGGCGCATGACTGGTACGGGGCTGTCCTCCCGCCCTCTGGCGGGAGGACAGCCCCGTACCTTTCCGGTGGCCGCCCGGTCAGTACAGCTTGTTGACGGCCGTGATCGTGGTCTTCTTGAAGGCGGTCACGGGCGCGTTCACGAAGTCGCCCATCTCGCCCCACTTGACGACGGTGACGGTCCTGTCGTCCCTTCCGACCGACAGCAGGGCGATGTCGGTGGCGCCCCCCGACGTCTCGGTGTTCAGGCCGCGGACGTGGGCGCCCTCCTCGACCGGCAGCGTGCCGTAGTCCCGGCCCTCGGCGTCGACGTCGGGCGAGGACTCCTCGATGCGGTCGGCGCAGGTGCGGATCAGGTCGTCGTAGTGCTTCGCCAGGGCCTTGGCCTGGGCGGCTGTACCCGTCACGACGGTCAACTGCACGGCGCTGGTGTCCAGGTCGGTGCGGAACTCCCGGTGCCGGTAGTCGTAGTCGAGCACGCCCTCCGTGCTCACGCAGAGGCCGAGTGCCTCCGGGAACCCCTCGGTGACCCGCCCGGCGGTCCAGGACGACGTCGGGTGCGGCGGCAGCTGGGACGCCGACAGGAACTTGGGCGCGGCGGCCTTCGGTGCGGCGCCCGCGGCCGGTGCCGTCAGGACCGAGCCCGCCGCAAAGGCGGCGACGGCAAGTGCGGTGAGAGCGCTCGTTCGGATACGCATGGACATGGGTGTTCCCCCTGGATGAGTATGTGGACGTGGATGCCCCGGCCCGGTCGCGGGGACACACAGGAGACTCACAGCGGTCCATGACCGCTCCGTCCGGCGAATGTGACCGGACCATGACCGTTCCTCACCAGTCACCGTCACACAGCTCCATGGCGGCTGACCTGGTGTTTTGCGGCTCTACAGATCGACTCACCCACCCCGTTCCCGTCCTTCCCGAAGGTCCTGCTGTCGCGTACCCGTGTACTCGCCCATGCCCGCGTCCGGGCCGCCGTCGTGGCCGCACTGCTGTCGCCGCCCCGGTTTGTGATCACGTGAGGCCGAGTAGGGCGAGCGGACGTTTCTGGTCGCGGGAGTTGGCCCGGAGTGCGGCAGCGACGTTCTGGGTACCGGCGATGCGCAGGGCGCCGATGGCAAGGTTGCGCCAGGTCGACATGGCACGGGGTGCATTGCCGGTTGCGAGCAGCGCGTGGCGTCGCGTTCCCTGACGTGACGCGGGTGAGCATGTGCGGATCCAGCCCTCATCTCGCACCGAGGCGATGTGATGCCCGACCGCGCCGACCATGTCCGCCCCGAGAGCACCGCACCGACGTGGATCTTGCGGCACCGCCGCCGGAACAGTCGCGACATCACGCATTCAAGGTCAGTAAGCAGGTGTGTTGACTTGCCCGTACCGGGAGGGCGGGCAATCTCACTGACCGACTTGGACCGTGTCCTATGTGGTGAGGCGGACGAGTCGCTTGTAGCAGCAGAGAGCGGCTGCGAGTCCGAGGAAGGCCAGGTGGTTGCGGGGATCGCGTTCGTAGCGAGGGCTCAGGCGTCGGTAGCCGGAGAGCCAGGACATGGTCCGCTCGATGACCCAGCGGCGGCATCCTAATCGTTCGCTGGATTCGACGCCTTTGCGGGCGATGCGTACTCCGATTCGCTTCCATCGGAGCCATCTGCGCAGGTCGGCGCGGTCGTAGGCTTTGTCTGCGTGGAGGCGCTGGGGCTTGGAGTACCGGCCGCGGTGGGGGTCGTGTCTCGTTTGGTGACCCTCGATCATGGGCTTCAGCCCTTCGCTGTCGTGGGTGTTGCCGGCCGAGATGCCGACGAGAAGGGGCAGTCCGTTCGCATCCGACAGGATGTGCATTTTGGAGCCCGGCTTGCCCCGGTCCACGGGGCTCGGACCTGTGTGTTCGCCCCCTTTTTAGCCCTGACATGGGCGGTGTCGAGGACGACGCGGGTGACGTCGATGAGGCCGGCGTCATCGAGCTGGTGCAGGACCGCTTCGTGCAGGCGGCCCCAGACGCCGGCTCTCGACCAGATCAGGAACCGGCGGTGGGCGGTCGACTTCGATATCCCGAAGCAGGGTGGCAGTTGGCGCCAGGCGCATCCGCTGACAAGGATGTAGATGACGGCCGCGAAGAGCGTCTCATCAGGCGTGTCCTGCGTTCCGCCGCCCTGCGGCCGCACCTTCGACGGCGGGATCAGCGGCTTCGCGATCTCCCATAGCCCGTCGGGAACAATCCAACTCCACGTAACCCGCCCCATGTACGGCTCAACGTCCTCCCATCGGGAGGCGGGCATCTTGGTGATGCGGGGTATCGCCCGGGTTGGGATTACGTCATGGACGTTGGCTGTCACGGTCAGCGTCCGTCGGCGCGACGGCCCGGTGGCCGAGGACCTCTCGTGGATCACTGTGTCGGTGGGGCTTTTGGAGTCGGTTGCTCCGTGGCGGACGTTTCATTGGTACAAGGGGCAGAAGCACTTTTCCGGCACGTGCTGGTCGGCGACGACACAGGAACACGTGATCTACGAGTCGCGCCTGGAGCTCACGCGGCTACTGTTCGCCGACTTTGAGCCCTCGGTACACAGCATCGTGGCCCAGCCGCTTCTGCTGCCGTACACGCCGCGTCATGACGACTGCGGGGATACCGAGCGCCAGCAGCACCGGGATCGCGGCGGCGATCCCGAACCAGAGGAAGATCGCGAGATAGCCGTAGGCGGCGTTGTCCACGTCCGCGTCTGCCTTCACCAGGAGGACGATGCTGGCCACGAACGCGACCGCCATGAGACTCGCGACGGCGATCGAGAGCCAGAGCAGGACGCCGGCCCAACGCCGGTACCTGGTACTGACCTCCTGGATCTGTGGTGGTCCGTACACGCCGGGCGGACCGGGCAAGGGACTTGGCGCCGGGCGTTGGGCCGGCCGCTGATCAGACATGAGGCCCCGTTCTGCTGTGCGCGGCCCCGGAACACCAGCGTCCGCCGCCACAGCACGCACCGCGCCGGAGCGTCGTCCGCCGGGTCACTTCTTCACCGAGTCCCATGCGCCGGCGTGGAAGCTGCGCAGGAGGGCGATCAGCGCGGCCCCGAGCCGCCAGTCCACACCGGGTGCGTGTACGTGCAGTTTGTCGCCCTTGGACCTGAACTCCAGCGGGACCTGCCCGTTCGCGCGCCACCGGATGCGCCGGGGTGCGCGTGCGAAGCCGCCCTCGTTGCCAGGGACGCTGTCGAAGACGCTGATCACCAGGACCACCGTCATCAGGGGCAGCAGGAGCCACCACATCCACCACCACACGATCCTCCCCTTGAAGCCGACCGCTTCAGGGCCGCCGGGCTGGTGCACGGTCCAGCGAGTGCGCAGGCCCCTGCCGCGGAGCGCCTTCTCGCGCATGAGCGTGCCGATGACCTCGCCGTGCGCGCCGAGCACCTGAAACCTCGCGACGCCGCCGCCGACCGACAGGGTCACCACGGTGGCCACCCGCTCCCGGCGTTGATCGTCGGCCCACAGGGCGAAGGAACGGGCCCCGCCCCTACGGGCCGCAAGGTACGCGGACGTGCCTCCCGGCGGCAGTTCGCGCTCCACGTACACAGCCGACGGCGCCGGCCCCGACGCGTCGGAGAAGCTGACCATGCCCGCCACCTTCGCCTGCCCCTGGCCGTCGACTCGTCTCGGCCCGCCGTACATGGTCAGTACGTTGCTGCTCATCCGACGTGCTCCAAGTAGTAGTCGTGTGCCCGGGCCGGCCCAGTCTGTCTCACCCGCCACCCAACGGATAGCTCCACCCTGCGGGAGGGTCAGCTGCCAGTTCGGGTGACAGTTTCAGTCACGCGGCCACGCACCCGGAGGCCCTTCGGTACCCATCCGCAGATCAACTGCTTGTCCCCCGTAGCCAGTTCGAGGATTCGGACACGACCGTGAGACAGACCGACTACGACACGGCGTGAGACAGCGCATGGTTTCCGCAGGTCACAGTGCCGCCGTAGGACACGAACCGCGAGACCCTACACATCGTGTGGGATCTCAGATTCCGTGGCCGAATCTCACGACCAACGGTCGCCCAGTGGCCGACCAGCCGCAACCAGAGACTGGTTGGCTAGACGGGCGCGGCATGGATCAGACGTCACCTTGGGAAAAGACAGTGAGCCTCTTTCATCCTGTGCTGCAGGGGTGAAATGGGCTGGTCAGCGGCGGCGGTGACGTGGCAGAGCCCCTCGTCGTTGGCGTGGTGATCTCACTCATCACACCGGCGGCCGAGGGGCTCTGTTGGTTCCGTATCCTTCCACGCTCGACGTCCCGTATGAGCTGGTCGAGCATGTCTCCTGGCTGATCTACGCCCGAAGGCGTGAACTGAACTCGCCGTGGCGGAAGCTGGGTTGCTTCAAGCAGGCCTTGCTGGTCCTGGCCCACTTACGGAAGAACGAGACGTTCGCTCAGGTGGGGGCCGGGTTCGGGGTGTCGGAGGCGACGGCGTGGCGATACGTGGACGAGACCGTCGAGATCCTGGCTGCCTGGGCGCCGGGCCTGCACGAGGCCCTGGTAGGCCTGGGCGAGGGCGACTTCGTCATCGTCGACGGGACGTTGATCCCCACCGACCGCATCCGGGCGGACGAGCCGTACTACTCGCAGAAGCACAAGAAGCACGGCATGAACGTCCAGGTCATCGCACGTCCTGACGGCACACCCCTGTGGTTTTCACGGGCAGCCCCGGGACGGACCCACGACCTGACCGCAGCCCGGTCCAACGGCATCGTCCAGGCATGCCTGACCCGGCAGATCCTCATCCTGGCCGACCGTGCCTACCAGGGCGCCGGCGCCACCGTCCGCACCCCCCACTACGGCCACCGCGAACTCCCTGACCACTACCAGCAGTACAACCGCGACCACGCACGTCTCCGAGCTCCGGGCGAACGCGCCTTTGCCCGCCTCAAGTCCTGGCGACTGCTACGACAAGCCCGGTGTTCAACGAACCGCATCGGTAGAACCGTCGCAGCCGTTCACACTCTCCTCATCTGCGAATACACAAGATGAAAGAGGCTCAGTGACGACGGAAAGGTGGCCTTCCGTTCGTACGTCAACAACGTCCACCCCGAGACGCATCGCGCACTGGCCCGTGTCCTGCCCGACCTGTTCGCGTGCATGCGCCCGCTGCTGGAGAACATACTCACCGATCTGCGGCACCCGCGGCCCCTGCGGATCCAGGCCGATGCTTACGGGTGATACGACTCGAAGCCCGAGTATCCGGCCAGATCCGCCTACAGCGATGACGGGGCCTACGCGGAAGCCGTCCGTGCATGGGGAGAGGCCCAGGACGACTGGTGGGAGAACTGCCGCCCGGTCGTCCCGGACGCCCCGGCCTTCACCCCGCCCGAGTTGCCCGACGAATCCGCCCGAGTCGACCTGCGCGGCCGCCGACTCCAGGTCATCGTCAAGCTCGCCACCATTCATCTCACCCCGGACAAGCCCGAGTACCCCGGCGGTTCCTGGCATGTCGAGGGGATGATGAACGAGCGGACCGTCTCGACCTGCATCTACTACTGGGACAGCGAGAACATCACCGAGAGCCGGCTGAGTTTCCGGGCGGCACTCGACGACCCGTGCTACGAACAGAACGACGACAACGGCGTGCGTGAGGTCTACGGCCTGGAGGACGAAGACGCGTTGAACCAGGTGCTGGGATCGGCATCGACGCCGGCGGGCCGCTGCCTGGCGTTCCCGAACATCCTGCAACACCGCGTCGGCTCATTCCGCCTCGCGGACCCCACCCGCCCGGGCCATCGCAAGATCCTCGCGTTCTTCCTGGTCGATCCGTCGGAAAAGATCGTCTCGACATCCGATGTGCCACCCCAGCAACCATGGTCCGACACCTCGACCATGACGCTTGAACAGGCCAAGAACTACCGTGAACAACTCATGCAGGAACGCAAGTTCTTCGTCGACGAACACAACGAGCATCTCTATGAAAGGGAGTTCTCGCTCTGCGAGCACTGACCCTCTTCACCCGTGCACCCGTTCAGGTCAGCGGGGTGTGGACGGACGCCTGGGCGACGGTCCCGATAGGGGTGGGTGGAGCACCTGCCCTCTCGGAGCGGTCGCCGGGTTGCAACTGTGCGATGGCCAGTTCCCAGGAGCCCGCAGCCGGGCGTGACCACCGTCGACCTCCTGCGGACCCCCCGCGCGGCGGTGAGCTCGCCCCGCGGCGCGGGAGGAACGCCGCGGGGCCCCACTGGCCGGCCTCGGCGCGAAGCCCCGCAACATCCCAGAGGGATCGGCAGCGCTGCGCGCGCCCCTTCAAGACCTGCGTAGCTACAAAGACCCCCTTCCCTCGGCTCATCCGAGGGAAGGGGGTCTTCATGTACCTAGAGGCGTTTTAGAAACCGCCGTAGAACCACCAACTGCCGCCGTCCTGGAGCGACCAGTAGCAAGGGTCACTGTAGTTGAACAGAACCCTGGCGCTCTCGCACTCCCCTTCGGTTGCGAACGGGCCGTAGTAGTCGCCGGCCTCCTTCGCGCTTGCCACGCCACCCAGTGAGAGGGTCATCACCGCGACAACTCCCGTCCCAATGACGAGGTTCTTCAAAGCACGCTTCAAGTTCGTATACCCCCGACCGTTTCGGTGCTATTTCGTCGAGACGCTGATCAGATTCACCGCAGAGGTCATCCTCGGTGAGATTATCCCAAGATGATCAACGCCGAAGAATTTTTACCACGCCGAGATGCGCCGCGCAACTCGCCAACCAGTTCATCCTGACCCTCACCCCGTAAGCGAAGAAGACTTTCGCCAACTCTTCACATGGTGTGTGGAGTTATTTCATCCGGGGTGTTCAGTCCGAACAATGAGCCCTTTTCAAGCTGGCGGGGCTGACCGCGAGTTGGACTGCCCTGCACAACGACAAAGCTCCTGGTAGACGGGTTCTCGACCAAGATCACCCGTGTCCGCCAGGAGCTTCGCGTGCTTGTCTACCCGTCCTCGATTGATCTGTCCAGCCGCACCTTGCGGTTCCTGACCGGGCAACTGACAGCCCGGCGGCAGGAGATCGGAACGCGGTGGCGGCGCCTTCCTGCCGGACGTCAGGCCCTGCTCGCCCTGGCCCACCTGCGGTGCGGTGACACTTACGCCCAGCTCGCCGCCGGGTTCGGCATCGGGATCGCGACCGCGTACCGCTACATACGTGAAGCCGTCGAGGCCCTGGCCGCCCTCGCGCCGTCCCTGGACGAGGCGATGACGACGATCCGGGTGAAGGCGTTCGTCATCCTCGACGGCACCTTGCTGCCGATCGACCGCATCGCCGCCGACGCCCCGTACTACTCCGGGAAACATAAACGCCACGGCATGAACGTCCAGGTCCTCACCGATCCCTTCGGACGACTGCTCTGGGCCTCGCCGGCTCTGCCCGGCTCGACTCACGACCTGACCGCCGCGCGGCAGCACGGGATCATCGAAGCCCTCGCCGATGCGGGGCTCAAATGCTGGGCGGACAAGGCGTATCAAGGCGCCGGCGGATCCGTCCGGGTTCCGTTTCGGGGCCGCCGCCTCAAGCGATGGAAGCGTCGCCACAACACCACCCACGCCAAGGTCCGCTGCCTCGGCGAGCGGGCCATGGCCACCATCAAGGGCTGGCGCCTCCTGCGGAAGCTCCGCTGCAGCACCAACCGAATCACCGACGTGGTGAAGGCCGTCCTCGTCCTTCACCACGCATCAGCGTGAGGTTGGAAAAGGCTCACTGACATCGACATCCGTGGGAAGCCACTGGAATCTCCCCGAGAACTCGTACTTGGAGTAACGGTCCGTCGGATTCTGCTCGCGTCGAGCACGCCTTCGCCCGTATGAAAACCAGGGAGGTCCGCCGCGACTGCCGGCTCAGAGGCGAGGGCGTCCACCACGCGATGCTTGGCATTGCCCGCCTGCACAATCCCGCCCTCAGCGGATAGGCAATTGCCCCAACAGTGATGTGCGCCTGAACCGGACTGAAGATCACTTACCCCCTCAGACCCACCAAACCGTGGCCTCACCCAGACCCGACGGACTGTCAACCGGGGCTGTCCACAGCACGGGCACCGGTCGAACGCGGCGTCACACGGCTGAAGTCCTGACGGATCTTCCGCAGGTCCTGGTGCAGTCCGAATCGGATGTCGTCAATCGCCGCGGCCGTCCTCACTCTGGAGCGGCAGCACTGAAAGAGCTCACTGAACACACCGCCCCGGCTGCCCGACATTCCCGAGCCACGCCCCGACGACCTGAAGCCCTTCCTCGGGCACTGGAGCCCCTACGGCCCCACCTACTGACGCCCGCTCCACCAAACGTCCGGCCCGCCGAAGTACGGCGGCAGCGCGCCCGCCGCCGCAATCAACAGCGCCGGAACCCGGCGGAATTGTCTTCAAGTTCCCGCAAAACCAGCCCTCGGGAGCGCGCCTCCCAGCCAACGTGACCTGCACGATCAGTCAGGTGACGTACCGTCAGAACGAGCGTCACGAGCGTCATTTCAGCGTCAAGATATCGCCCGTAACGCCCACACCACACATAACGCGCGCTGGCAAAGCCGCAGCTCAGGAGCCCTTCGCGGCCGGTTCCAGGATGGCCACACACTCCACATGATGAGTCATCGGAAAGCTGTCGGCCTGGGCGAGTCACGGAAAAGACCAGGTCAGAGCCGATTTATCGGCTCACGGTGCCGCGCCCGGGCGACCAGAGCGCCAAACGAGCGTCATGACCAACAGTCCATCCCTCGTCTTCGGGCGGAACAGGCCGGCCCGACCAGCTCGCCCGCACGAGCTCGCTATCGCTCACTCCGGACGCAGGCTCGGACATCATGACCCGCGCCACTGCTCCGGCCGCCAGAATGGAGCCATTCCCTCCAGCCCACAGCACCCCGCCCCCACGCCGAGCGACCTGTCGGGCGTGGTCGCCGAGGACCTCGCGCTGTACCGGAGAAGTTCCGGCGCCGTCTGCCGGAATCGCTGGACCAGCTGCACGGCCCGACCCAAGGGGTCGTGAAACCACCAAGGTGCACGCGCTGGAGACCGCCCCGCTGTCGGCCCGCTTCACCGTGACCGACCCGGCCACCGGGCGGGTATGCGAAGTCGACGTCCTCAAGGAGCCTCCCGGAGATGGACCAACCGTGTCTGGTCGGCTACCGGCAAGGTGTCCGGCCGCCCGGACATGCCGGCGGCCGGACCGGGTGTCACACGCTCACACGCGGAGCGTCACGCACTGGCGCAACAGCGGTTCCAGGCGCAGTTGGACGTCTTCACGGTCGAATACCTGAAGAGCGTCTAGGCAGTTGACGATCCACCGCGCCTCGCCCTCGTCCTCGATCTTGAGCGCCACAGCGGTCACCGCGCCCTCCAGATTGAACGGGTCGCCCTTGAACTCATCATCGAGGGCCCAGTATCCAGCGGCAAGCAGCGGGGCCACGTGCACACCGGTCGCCTCGACGAAGGCACTGGCTTCGGCCCGGTCCGCGCGGACGCCTGCCAGGCGACGCAACACTGGCCTCGGCTGTTTCGTCGCGGTGATAGAGCGTGCGTCCAGGCCGGGGCGCCCTCGGCGAACACCAACGCAGGAGGGCGGCGGATTCATCCCGCCGCGATGATCAGGGTGGTGATCAGGTGATCACCGAGGTGGTGATCAAGGTCCCGCCCGAGTCTCACCTGCAAAGCAAGGTTTCGAACTCTTTACCAAAGGATTTCAAGCAACCTCTTGCGCATCGGCGGATCAGCAGTCGATATTCATCCAACGCAACTGAATCAACTCGTGTTGACAACACGAGTTGATACTTCCAGAACGCAGCCCCGAGCCGAAGGAGGGTCTGATGGCAACTCGCCGCGACGTGGCACGCCTGGCGGGCACCTCCGAGGCCCTGGTCAGCTACGTCCTCAACAACGGCCCCCGCAAGGTCGCCCCCGCCACCCGCGAGCGGATCCTCGCGGCGATAGACGAGCTCGGCTACCGCCCCAACGTGGTGGCCCGGTCCCTGAAGACCTCGCGGACCATGACCTTCGGGCTGGTCGTGCCCGACAACTCCAACCCCTTCTTCGCCGAGCTGGCCCGCGTCATCGAGGATGTCGGCTTCGCCTCCGGCTACACGATGCTGCTGGGCAACGCGATGGGTGACGACGCCCGCGAGGCGACGTACATCCGGACCCTGCTCGACCGGCAGGTGGACGGGCTCATCGTGGTCCCGATCCACGGCCCGCACAGTTGGGTCGCGGAGCTGTCCGAGCAGACGACCGTGCCCCGGCTGGTGCTCGACCGCGAGCTGGAGCTGCCGGGGGCGACGCAGGTGCTCACCGACAACGAGGGCGGCGCGTACCAGGCCACCTCCCATCTACTCGCTCACGGCCGGCAGCGGATCGGGTGCATTGCCGGGCTGGAGGGCGTGCATCCGACGGTCGACCGGGTCGCGGGCTGGCGCCGGGCCCTCGTCGAGGCGGGGCGGGATCCGGAGAGCGCGTCGCTGACGCATGTGCCGTTCGGACGGGCCGACGGGTACCGGGCCGGCCGGCGGATGCTCGCGGAGGCGGGGCATCCGGACGCGCTCTTCGTGGCGAGTGACGAGCAGGCCATCGGCGTCCTGCGCGCCGCCGCCGAACTGGGACTGCGCGTCCCCGACGACGTGGCGGTCTGCGCCTTCGACGGTATCGACGGCAGCGAGTACACGGTGCCCGCGCTCACCACCATGCAGCAGCCCTTCGACGAGCTGGGCCGCTCGGCCGTCGAGTGGCTCCTGGCCAAGATCGCCGACCCCACCCTCCCGGTACGGCGCATCACCCACCCCACCACCCTGATCGCCCGCGGCTCCTGCGGCTGCCCGGACCTCGCCGGGGGCGACTCGATGATCGGCGAGCGCTTATAGCGACGGCGGGCGAGCGGGCAGAGCGGGTGACCGGTCACGGCTCCCGGCTCGCACCGAAATGCCCGACCGTACGCCGCGTACATCCCGTACGACTCGTACGACCCACCTGATCCGTACGACGGACTACGGCCTCACCGTGCGCCCCGGCTCACCTGGCCCCGACCTCAAACTCGGCCCCCGGTCCCGGACTTACGGACTCCCAGACTCCCGGTCTCCGACCCAGCCTCCCCCGGCCTCGGAGTCCGGGCCGCCCCCCGCGCCCCGCGCGGACCCCACGCCACCCCGTTTTGACGCAATGACGCGACGAAAGGCACTCCCATGAACACCAACGTCACCGCCGACTCCGGCGCCACCGCCAACCGCACCGCACGCAGAGTCCGTTCCGCCACCGCTATCGCCGCCGCCGCGACGATGCTGCTGGTGGTGGCCGGTTGCGGCCGGGGCGGGGACAGCTCCGACAGCGGCAGCAAGTCGGGCGAGGCGAAGATCGCCATCGTCACCCGGAACTTCACCAACCCCTACTGGGCGGCGCTGCGCGACGGCGCGATAGCCGAGGGCAAGAAGCAGGGCGTCAAGGTGGAGGTCCAGGCGGGCGCGTCGGAGACCGACAGCACGGGTGAGAACGCCAAGATCTCCACCCTCGCGGGCCAGGGCTACAACTGCTTCGGCGTCGTACCGGTCAACGCCACCAACGTGATCACCCCGCTCGTCCCGGTCGCCCAGAAGAAGATCCCGATCCTCAACCTGGACACCCAGATCGACGCGAACGCCTCGAAGCAGGCCGGGGTGTCGTACGCCTCGTTCATCGGCTCGGACAACCTGTCGGCGGGTGAGCAGGCGGGCGAGGGCCTGCTGAAGCTCATGGGCGGCAAGGGCGAGGTGGCCATTCTCCAGGGCATCGCCGGTGAGCAGAACGGCATCAACCGCCAGAAGGGCTTCACGGAGAAGGTCGCGGGCAAGCTGGACATCGTCGCCACCCAGCCCGCCGACTACGACCAGGCCAAGGGGCAGACGGTCACCGAGGCCATCCTCAAGGCCCACCCGAAGATCACCGGTATCTTCGCCGCCAACGACACCATGGGTCTGGGCGCCGCGCAGGCGGTCCGCAACGCCGGCCTGACCGGCAAGGTCTCCATCATCTCGGTGGACGGCATCAGCGCCGCGCTGGAGGCGGTCAAGGCGGGCACCCTCAGCGGCACGATCTCCCAGTACCCGTACGCCGAGGGCCAGTTGGCCGTGCAGGCCTGCATCGACCTGGTCGCCAAGAAGAAGGTGCCCAGCCGGATCGTCGCCCCGATCGCCCTGATCGACTCCACCAACGTGGACAAGGCGATGAGTTCCGCCCCGCAGCCGTTCGTCCCGTTCGAGAACCCGCTCTCCTCGGCCGGGAAGTGATCTGATCATGGCTGACACTCAGGCGCCGGGCCGGCTCGGCCTGGACTTCTCGGTCGAGGCGACGGCACGCTACGCCGCCCCGATCGGGCTGGGCGTGGTGTTCCTCATCTTCTTCATCGCCACGCCCGACTTCCTCACCACGTCCAACATCAGCGACCTGCTGGTGTCGGCCTCGATCCTGCTGGTCCTCGCCATGGGCCAGCAGCTGGTGGTCACCGTCGCCGGTATCGACCTCTCGGTGGGCTCCAACCTGCCCTGGTCGGCGGCGGTCCTCGGGTACGCCTACACCAGTGGCTGGGGACTGACCGTCTCCGTCGGCCTGGCCCTGCTGGCCGGGCTGGCGGTGGGCGTGGTCAACGGTCTGCTGGTGGCCCGGCTGAACATGACCGACTTCATCGTCACCCTCGGCTCGCTCTCCGTGGTCAGCGGTCTCACCCTGCTGCTGACCAGCGGCAACACCGTCCCCGTGAACTCGGACTTCCTGCGCGCTCTGGCGATCAACGGCATCGGCCCGGTGCGCTGGTTCTGGGTACTGGCCTTCGTGGTGGCCGTGCTGGTGGGCTTCCTTCTCTACCGCACCCGTACCGGCACCTATCTGCTGTCGACCGGCGGCAACATCGAGGCCGCACGGGGTGTGGGCATCCACGTCAACCGTATCCGGCTGATCGCGTACGCGAGTTCCGGGCTGGCCTGCGGGGTCGCGGCCGTGCTGTTCGTGGCCCGCACGGGCGGCGCCGACCCCAGCCTCCAGACCGACCTGCTGCTCAGCTCCATCGCGGCGGTGGTCCTCGGCGGGTCCAGCCTGTTCGGCGGGAAGGCCTCCGTGTTCGGCACGGTGACCGGCGCGTTGCTGCTCCAGAGCCTCATCAACGGGTTCACCCTGCTCGGCATCTCGCAGTACTACCAGCCCATCGCGGTCGGCACCGTCGTACTCGGCGCGGCCTTCATCTCCCGGTTCCAGAAGTAGGAGAAGCCAGCCATGACGGACACTCCGGCCCGTGTGACGGGCACATCCTCCGCCGCCCCGGCCGCCACCCAGAGCGCCGCCTCGGCCAGTCAGGTCGTCTCGCCGCTCGTGGAGATCACCGGGCTGCGCAAGTCCTTCGGCGCGGTCCAGGCGCTCCAGGGCGTGGACCTGAAGCTGGCCCCCGGCGAGGTCACCGCGCTCCTCGGCGACAACGGCGCGGGCAAGTCCACGCTGGTGCGCTGTCTGACCGGTGTGCACCCGCAGGACGCGGGCGAGATCCGCTTCCGGGGCGAGCAGGTCCGGTTCCACTCCCCCGACGACGCCCGGCAGTTGGGCATCGAGACGGTGTACCAGACCCTCGGCCTCATCGAGGACCTCCCGGTCTGGCAGAACCTCTACCTCAACCACGAGCTGACCAGCGGCTTCGGCCCGTTCCGGGTGCTGGACAAGAAGTCCATGATCGCCCAGAGCAGCGACATCCTGTCCCGGCTGGACGTGAACGTGCCGAACGTACGGGCCACCGTGCGGCGGATGTCGGGCGGTCAGCGGCAGTGCATCGCCATCGCCCGCGCGGCCAACTGGGGCCGCACCCTGGTCATCATGGACGAGCCGACCGCAGCGCTGGGCGTCCGGGAGACGGCGGCCGTGGAGGAGCTCATCGCCCGGCTCCGCGAGGCGTCGGTGACCGTGCTGCTGATCAGCCACGACATGGCGCAGGTGCTCCGGGTCGCCGACACCGCGTACGTACTGCGCCGAGGCCGGACCGCCGCGCGGCGGACCGTCTCCGCCACCACGGGTGACGAGCTGGTCGGGCTGATCACCGGGGCCGTGCAAGGGGACGCGCATGCCTGAGGCCGTGCCGGGTACGTCACCCCAGGTCGTGGTGATCGGCTCGGTGAACATCGACCACGTCGTCGTCGCCGACGCCTTCCCCTCCCCCGGCGAAACCCTCCTCGGCCGTACCGCGTACGTCACCCTCGGTGGCAAGGGCGCCAACCAGGCGGCCGCGGCGGCCTCCGGAGGCGTTCGTACGGCGATGATCGCCCGGGTGGGCGAGGACGCCGAGGCGGACCGGGCCCGTGCCCGGCTGGTCGCCGGCGGAGTGGACGTCGAGGCGGTGACCACGGTGCCCGGCGCCGAGACCGGTACCGCGTGGATCACCACGGCGGCCGGCGACAACACCATCGTGGTGGTCGCCGGCGCCAACCACCAGTGGCCCTCCGAGGGCGACCCCACCGAGGGCCTCGGGGCTCAAGCAGCCGTCGTACTGGCCCAGTTGGAGATCCCGCTGGATGTCGTCCGCCGCGCGGCGGACGCCTGCCGGGGACGGTTCCTCCTCAACGCCGCCCCCGCCGCCGAACTCCCCGACGACCTGATCGCCCGCTGTGACGTGCTCATCGTGAACGAGCACGAACAGGCGGTGGTGTCAGGCCAGTTGGCGACGGACAAAGATGCTGAGGTCACGCCGGACGAAGCGTCCGTACGGAAGGCGCACGACGCGCTGCGCGCCCGGGGTGCCAAGGCCGTGGTCACCACCCTGGGCGAGGCGGGCGCCATCGTCACCGACGCCGACGGCGTCTCCACGGCGCTCCCGGCCGTCCCCGCGACCGTCGTGGACACCACGGGCGCCGGTGACGCCTTCGCCGGAGTGCTCGCCGCCCGGCTCGCCGCCGGTGACTCGCTCCTGGACGCCGCACGCCTCGGCATCGCCGCGGGCTCCCTGGCCGTACGGGTCTCGGGTGCGCCCCAGCAGTACGCCGGCCTGGCCACGCTGCGCGCCCTCGCCCCCACCACTCCCCCTACCGAAAAGGACTGAACCCGTGCAGCGCAAGGGCATCATCCACCGCGAACTGGCCGGGCTGATCGCCGGTCTCCGCCACACCGACACCTTCGTGATCAGCGACGCCGGGCTCCCCCTGGCACCCGACACCCCCGTCGTGGATCTCGGCTACCGGTACGGCCAATCCCCGTTCCTGGACGTCGTCCAGACCGTGCTCAACGAGATCGTCGTCGAGCACAGCTGGGTGACCGACAAGATCCGCGAGGTCAACCTCACCGTCCACACCGGCCTGCGCTCCTTCGGGCTCGACCCCGAACCCATCGACCACGACGAGTTCAAGGCCAGGGTCCGGGACGTCAAGTTCGCCGTACGGACGGGCGAGGACACCTTCTACGCCAACGTGCTCCTCCGCGCGGGGGTCCCCTTCACCCCGTGACAGCCGCCTGCGTGACGGGCAGCCGGACCTGGAGGGAGGAGAACCGTGTGGTCGGGGCGGCGTTCTGGTTGTCGTCGCTGTGCAGTTCACGACGCAGCCCAGCCTGGCCCGAGCTTGCGCCCGTTCCGGCGCAGCGTGAGCTTCATCGTTGGTGCACCTTTTCCATGTCTGTTCAGTGACTTTTCGTTCTCGTCCCCCAAGGGGACAGAGGCGAGATCCTCCGGGCGGATTGGCGGTCCGGTCGACCGAGAACGGGACATGCCCCCGCTCGTTTCCGCCTCGCCGGTTCACACAGAACTGATCTTGTGGGACGGGGAAGTTGATCAGAAACCCGTTCCATCAGGTTGATCAATTCAGATCCCACTCCCCGTGGCCTATCAGGCCGCCGGGGACGAACGGATGAACACGGGGACGCACACACAAAACCGCAGTTCAGGAGCCCTCAGCCATCGGCTCAAGAATCGCCACACACTCCACATGATGAGTCATCGGAAACACGTGGAGACAATGCCGACGGCACCGACCAGCGGTGCTGGCGCCGATTGGGCCCTATGCAACTCATCTCCAACGCTGAGCGGAGCAGGATATCCGTCATTGGCCGGTTACCGAAACCGGTGATTCCGCGGACCATTGGCAGTCCACCGCGTCTCCCCGCTTCCCCACTGCCACGGAAGCAACTAAACCCGAAAGGCACTGTTGACAGGAATGCCCAATCAGAGCGGCGAAACGCCTCACGGCCAGTTCAGCCCCGAGCACATCCGCGCCACCTGGAGTGGGACGGCGAGCGTCGAGGACGCCGCCCAGGCATTCGGCTTGTCGAGATCGAAGAGCTACGACCTCGTTCGCCGCGGAGAATTCCCATGCCGCGTGCTACCGATAGGCCGCACCGCCCGCGTCGTCACCGCCTCGCTCCTCCGCGTACTCGAAAGCGGCGAGCCGGAGTACAACGGACCCTCCAGTGCAAGCCCCAATCCGTCATGACCAACTGCCCGACGACGCCCCGCCGCAGCAAGCCGGCGGGGCGTCGTCGCATCAGGTCCCCGTCTACGCAGGACCCCCGTCGGAGCAAGCTGACGGGGGTCCTCACCTGTCACGATCGATCACAAGCGATCACAAGCGGGTCACCAACCCCGCGGACTCACTCACGTCACAAGACTCTGACCTGGACTTACGCGCTCGCCCTGAATCAACTGGACGCCCATGGACGGTTTCTACGACATGTGCCATGTGGTACCCAGTGAGGGACCCAAGATCAGGACCGGAGCGTCTTCTGGCCCGTCAAAGCGGTATTGGAGGGTGTTAATCGGTGTCTCACTCACCCGCCTGACCCTCTCATCTGTCACGAGATGTCACATCCCCGGGGTAGAGGTGGCGGGACTTGGCTCTCTCAAGACGGCACCCCACGGCTGTCAGCACCAAGTGTGGCGGCACGGATGAGTCCCGGCGTGGCTCACCTGGCGACCTCCTGGAATCCCACCCAAACACCACACGCGGTGAACAAGATCTTTCTTCCCTCTGGTAGGAGGCTTGGCCGTAGCCGGATGGGCACTTCCGGGTGCAGTTGGTTCCAGGTCCACCGCCCTCTTGCTGGCCCTACGGCTCGGCAAGTGGCAGGGCTCGTAGACCGCGTAGCTCACGCCTGCCGATCCTCCGCGCCCCCGTGCAGGCCTCCATGCTCTGGCCCGCGCGGCAAGCGTATTCGGCCGGGTCCACACCGGAGTACAGCCAGAACGAGATCCCGACGGGACAGGACCTACCGAAGTGCCCATGCCGTTGGCCAGAGCCTGCCGCGACGAGGCCGCGGCAGGCTTCGACCACCTGTGCGGGGGGGGAGGGTGCGGCGTCGGCGGGTCGAGCTCTACCGCCTGGTGGCCTCCGACCGGCGCTGCTGCCGCGTCGCCTTCGGCTTGGATCGTGATGGTTGGCGCAGCTTCGCGTCGACCGGATGACCGACGTGTGCGCACGGACCTGGCACCTCCGCCCGCGCGCGGCGCCCGACCCGGCAACGTACGCGCAGGAGACCGGCCGGTGCGTCGAACTCACTGCCACCGTCCTGGGCGATCTGCTGCCCATCCTCGGCCTCCCCGAGACCACCCCGAACTTCCGGCCATGGGCGTGTCAAATACATCCAGTCAACTGGTCACCACAATTACTGGAAGCTGACCCGGCCCGAATTGGGCGGTCATGCACTGTTTGCTGATGGAGGAACCTATGAATCTGAGAGTTCGCTGAGCATTCGGCGCCCACATTCGTATCTGAGGACGCGCTTCACCCGTGCCGGAAGCCCTGCCGGCTCCGGAGATGTCCTTGAGAGGCCCGATGAGACGCAACACGCGAAAGAGATCGAAGACTGCCCGCCGGGCGGTAGGCGCGGCGGCCGCACTGGCCATCGGGGCCGGTGGACTGGTGGCGGTCAACATCTACGCCTCGGCCGACGAGACCGGCGCGTCGAAGGGCTCTGCCCAGAACCAGGTGCTCGCGGCCGGCACCTCCACCATCGACTGCCCCGACGTCGGCCAGCAGTTGACATCAGTGCCCGCCCAGGCGAAGGCCCAGGTCGACAAGGAACTGGCACTCCTCGACAAGCAGATATCCGAGGCATACCAGCGCCTTTCCACCTCCCAGAAGGCGATTGCGCAGGACCCCAACTTCGCCCAGAACGCGATCGTGGGTCCGCTGAAGGACAAGCGGAAGGCGACGATCGACCGGATCGCCACCGCCATCGGCCGCGTGGCAGCCAAGCCGCAGGGCCTTGACGCACTGGCGGCCTGCACGCTGCGTGCCACCGGCAACCAGCCCACCCCCGGTCAGGGTGGCAACAACAACCAAGGTGGCAACAACACCAATGCCGGAGCAACCGGCACCGGCCCCGTCGCCGCCGACTTCGTGGACATCACCAAGGTGAAGTCCAATGTGCGCACGCCGGCCAAGTCGGCGAAGGCTTCAAGGGGTGTCTTCGTCAGCAAGTGCGGGGTGAACGCCAACAAGCTGTACAACAGCGACAACGTCATCGTCGCGCCCGGCGTCACCAACGGCGCACACCACGTGCACGATTACGTCGGCAACCAGGACAACGACGCCTTCTCCAGCGACCAGGACTTCGTCAAGGCCGGGACCAGCTGCCAGAACAAGGGCGACAAGTCGTCCTACTACTGGCCGGTGCTGCGCCTGCAGAACGGCACCAAGGAGTTCGACGCCGACAAGCAGGGCGGCGGCGCCGAGGGCAACACGGGCCGGATTCTGACGGCCAAGCAGGCCACCTTGAACTTTGTGGGCAGCCCCCGCGGCAAGGTGGTGGCGATGCCCAAGTTCCTGCGCATCATCACCGGTGACGCCAAGGCGTTCGTCAACGGCACGGCCAACGCCAACGCCTCCTGGAGCTGCACCGGCTTCGAGAACAAGGTGCAGTTGAAGGACAAGTACCCCCTCTGCCCGTCAGGCAGCGACGTGGTGCGCACCTTCAAGTTCCAGAGCTGCTGGGACGGCACGAACATCGACAGCGCCAACCACCGTACACACGTGGCCTTCGCCGACGCGGCCGGCAACTGCCCGACCGGCTTCAAGGCCATTCCGCAGTTGGTTCAGCGTCTGGTGTACGACGTGGACGCGCCCAGTATCAAGGACAACGGCAAGACCCGTCCGTTCTTCTCGCTGGACAGCTTCCCCGAACAGCAGCACAAGCCGGTCACCGACCACGGTGACTTCATCAATGTCTTCGACGCGAAGCTGATGAACAAGGCGGTCCAGTGCATCAACACCGGACGTAAGTGCAGCTGAGTCCGAGTACCGAGCGGTGGGCGTCGCGCTGCCGACGCCCACCGCCATGAACGGAATCTCTGCTCTGGCGCGGTGGTGTTCTGCCTGGCGAGAAGCACCCGCCGAGTCGGACGATGTTCAACGCGGCGGGCGAGCTCGACTGGACCCGCGCGTACGTGGACGCTCCCACGTGCGCGCAAAAAAGGGGAGCCGCGACCGGCCCGTCGCCGGTCGACCGGCGGAAGACGGGCAGCAAGCACCACCTGATGGTGAGTCACGGGGCTGGTGAAGCCTGAAGCACCACCGGGTTCGGAGCCCTTTGATCAGACGGGTTCACCAGCCCCGTGTCGTGGCGACGGCACGTACGCGATCAAGTCGAGGAAAAGTATTTGAGCGAGGCGGCGCCCCGCCGCTACTTTCGTGGTGGACCGTGAAGTCGTCGTATGGAGGTGAGCCCCGTGAACACAGTTACCCATGGGTGCTCCCTCAACCCGTCACGGTCCGGCGGCTGACGTTCGGTGTCGCCCGGAGCGCCTGAGATCGAGGCACTCCTGGAGGAGACTCCGATGAACACGAAGCCTTTCACATCTGGCCTGAGTGAGAACGCGGTGATGATCACGCGCGTCGCGGACAGGCAATGGCATGCACTGGATGACGACCTGGTGGTCGGCCGCGGGCATGCGCAGCTCCGGCCCGACGGACGCTTGTTCGTCAGCATCGACGCCTGGCACGACGCCACCTTCGACCGGCTCGCCGAGGCGATGCTGGCGGAACTGCCGGCGCCGCTGCACACGGTGGTCGACGAAGCCGACGTCGAGCTGACGGCCGGCTGGCGGCGAGCCGGTTTCACGATCCGGCGCCGCGAGTGGGAGTACGTCGTGCCGACCGACCCGCGGGTCACCGGGCTCGAAGCAGTCCTGCCGCCTTCGGGCGTGACGATCGTGCCCGCCGGTCAGGCGGACGAGAGTCTGCTGCGGGCGGTGGACCGCGCGATCCGTGACGAAGTCGAGGCGACCGTCGGGTGGCAGTCGATGCCCGCGGAGGTAATTCCCCGCCCCGAAGGCGACACCATCGTCGACCCGTCGAAGTACGCGGTGGCCGCGGCGCCGGACCGCTACCTGGGTCTGATCCGGGTGGTGACGGTGAACCGGCCGCGCATCGGGCTGGTCGCGGTCCGGGCCGGCGAGCAGCGCCGCGGCATCGCGCGGGCGCTGCTGGCCCACGCATTGGGGACGCTGCGCCGCTCCGGGTTCGCCGCGGCCTGGACCGAAGTCCACGAGTCCAACCAAGCAGCCTCGGCGCTGTTCGAGGGCATCGGCGCCCAGCCGATGAGCAGCAACCTGGAGCTGGTGCGATGACGAAGAACAAGAACGTCATCGAAGTCGAGGGCAAGGTCGTCGAGTGCCTACGCAGCGCCATGTTCACCGTGGAGCTCGAGAACGGCCACCAGGTGCTCGCGCACATCAGCGGGAAGATCCGCAAGAACTACATCAAGATCGTGCTGGAAGACCGGGTGCTGGTGGAGCTCCCGCCGTACGACCTGACGCGCGGCCGGATCGTGTTCCGGTACCGGAACTAGCGGCGGTCGGCACCTTCCGCGGTAGCTGATCCTGGGGCCCCGGTCACGGCGTTTCCGTGACCGGGGCCCCGATGATGGCTCGCACGGCCGCGGCGGCCACCGCTCCAGCCGCGGCCAGCAGGTCTGGCCCGAGCCGAACCCCAGCTCCGGGGGCAGCAGTTGCCAGGCGATGTCGTGCAGCACGTACAGGATGCCCTGCAGGCACAGCCGGTCCGGCACCGGCCGCGGGCCAGGAGCCTTCCCGGGCCAGAGCGGCAGCAGCGGCGCGATCAGCGCCCGCAGGTGCATCCTCGCGTTGTCCACCGCGATCTGGCCGATGCCGCCGCCCGGAAGCGTCCAGGGCCACCGGAGTCGCCCGGCCCGGCTCGCGCCCGTGCGCCCGTCCCTGGCCCCGCCCGTCGCGACCGGCTGCCGGATTGCCCCGGTGTGCTAAACAGGGAGCAACCAAAGGGGCATTTTGCAGCAGCTCACGCTCGGAATCATGTCGCAGACCCGCAAGGAAAACGAGCATCGCCTGCCCGTTCACCCCGCTCATTTCGACCGTATCGACGCCGGTCTCCGCAAGCGCATCTACCTCCAGGAAAACTACGGAGAGTATTTCGGCGTCCCAGACAGCCAGCTCGCCCCGCTCGTCGCGGGCTTCCGCACCCGCGAGGAACTCATCGCCGACTGCGATGTCATCCTGCTGGCCAAACCGGTCCACCAAGACCTGGCGGAACTGCGCGAAGGTCAGGTTCTGTGGGGCTGGCCGCACTGTGTCCAGGACGAGAAGGTCACCCAGACCGCCATCGACCGGCGGCTGACTCTGATCGCCTTCGAAGCGATGAACCACTGGACCCGCAGCGGCGCCTTCAACCTGCACGTCTTCCACAAGAACAACGAGCTGGCCGGGTACTCCTCGGTCCTGCACGCCATGCAGCTGACCGGCGTGACAGGCGACTACGGGCGGCGGCAGCGCGCGGTCGTCATCGGCTTCGGCGCGACCGCCCGCGGCGCAGTGACCGCGCTCAGCGCCCTGGGCGTGCACGACGTCGACGTGCTCACCGCGCGTGGCGTCACCGCCGTCAGCTCCCCCATCCACTCCGCGCGGATCGTCCACTTCGACCACGACAAGGCCGACGACACCCTCGCCCCGCGACGCAGTGTCGCCCTCACCGAGGACGGTCCGCTGCCGCTGGCCGAGTTCCTCGCCGGGCACGACATCATCGTCAACTGCGTGCTGCAGGACACCGACGCGCCGCTGCTGTTCCTGATAGACGAGGACCTGCCCAAGCTGGCTCCCGGCACCCTGGTCATCGACGTCTCCTGCGACGAGGGCATGGGCTTCGACTGGGCCCGGCCCACCACCTTCACCGACCCGATGTTCACCGTCGGCGACCACGTCAGGTACTACGGGGTGGACCACAGCCCCTCCTACCTGTGGGACTCCGCGACCTGGGAGAACAGCGAGGCCCTCCTGCCGTATCTGGACGTCGTGCTCCAGGGCCCCGACGGCTGGGACGCCGACGACACGATCCGGCACGCCATCGAGATCCGCCGGGGCGTAGTCCAGAACCTCAAGGTGCTCGCCTTCCAGCACCGCACCCCGGAATACCCGCATGCCCACGAGGAGACCCGGGCGGCGTCGCGGCCGTAGCGACGGGGTATCCGGTGTTCAGTCGTCCTCCAACCGCCGTCCCGGGTCGCCGCGCGGCGGGCGCCAGCGAGGTGAGTGCCGCAGCGGCGTTGAACGTCTGGAGCGTGATCATGTTGGCCGGCAGGTCATGGTCGGCGAACGGACCCTGGCCGGCCCACGGCCGGGCCGCAGAATCGCCCTCCGCTTCGTACTGCCGGGCGGTCAGTCGCAGCAGTCGCAGCCGGGTCGGCAATCACAGGCATCCGTCTCAGTGCCGGCGGACGGGACCAGGGCGGAGGCGGGGGCCGCGCAGCAGCCCTTGCCTCGCCAGGTGTCGCGGCCTTCCTTGACGGCAATAGCGGCGATGACGAGGGGGGTGACGGGGTCGCGCCCGTCAGTCCCCGGCCTGCTCAACGGGGGCCACTCCGCCCGACGCCGATCAACCGAGTCGGGCCTGGCCAGCGCCCTCTAGGCTGGCCGGGAGATCGGCGCGGCCCGGCGAAGCAGGAAAGCGGAGCACCATGGCGGACAGAGAAGCGGACCTGGCGGACTCGCAGCGGCGGCACTGGCAGAACACCTACGCCGCCCACCCCGGCATGTACGGCGAGCAGCCCTCCGATCCGGCCGTCCACGCAGCCTCCGTCTTCCGTACGGCTGGGGCCAGGGACGTGCTGGAGCTCGGCGCCGGGCACGGCCGCGACGCCCTGCACTTCGCCCGCGAAGGCTTCACCGTCCAGGCCACCGACTTCTCCGCCACCGGCTTGCAACAGCTCCAGGACAGCGCCCGCGCCCAGGACCTCGGCGAGCGGGTGACCACCGCCGTGCACGACGTACGTGACCCGTTGCCACTGCAGGATTCCTGCGTGGACGCGGCCTTCGCCCACATGCTGCTGTGCATGGCCCTGTCCACCAAGGAGATCCACGCGGCGCTCGGCGAGATCCGGCGCGTCCTGCGCCACGGCGGGACCTTCATCTACACCGTGCGGCACACCGGCGACGCCCACTACGGCGCCGGCACCGAGCACGGAGACGACATCTACGAGCACGGCGGCTTCGCCGTCCACTTCTTCGACCGTGACCTGGTCGACGCCCTGGCCAACGGCTGGACCCTGAACGAAATCCACGCTTTCGAGGAGGGGGACCTGCCCCGCCGGCTGTGGCGCGTCACCCAGACCCTGCCCTGATGCCGCGGCCCCCGTACCACCGGCGGGCATCACGGTCGACGCCACCGGCCCGCCTTACCCCGAACGGCTGTTCCGGCGTCCCCAAGGACGGCATGTCCTTGCTGCTCGCCGGCAAGGACGCGTTGAGGAGCATGGCGGAAGACGGGCCGTCGTCGCCCGTCGGCTCCGGGTCGGTGTCCCTCGGCAGCGGGTCGTTCGAGCCCATTTGTCGGCCCCGTCGCACTTGACGGCCGGGCCGCACAGCGACACCACGTTCGACATCATCGGCAGCGTGGGAGTCGCGATCCTCGTGATCGTGCGCGCGACGGTGGCGATGGACCGTCTGCCGCGACTGCGGCTCGACCTCCACGTCCCACCCCGGCACGGACGGCTCACAGATCCAGTTGTCACTGGGCGACCCGCGGCCTTCACCAGCTGCTCGACCGACACCGTGCGGAGAGCTGAACTCCGTTCTCGGCGAGCCGGTCAGCCACGCGGACTTCATGTGGTTCGGCGCGTTCTGCGTCGAAGCCTGCGAGGGCACAGGCCCTTTCCAGTACGGCACTATGCAGCGTCTGGCCAAGCGCCGGATGTCCCCGGCCGACTGGACGCGTTGTTGCGGAGTTCCGTAGGCGTCGGGTGCCAGGTGGAAGCCGGGTTGACCGACGGCTGGTTCAACACGGCCTGCCCGGTCCTGCTCGACGACGACCGATCCGCCGTCGTCACATCGCGCCGCCGGCCGACGTCGAGGTGTTCCGCCAATGAGTTGGCGGCCAAGACGCGTCATCACCCCGCCCGGGCCACTGCCGCCCGGTACCGGCGGCTACCGCGTACACGGACTGGCGGCGCGCGCCAGCGGTCCTGAAGTCGCTCGCGCCGACGACCTGGAGTCGCATCTGCACTCGGCCTACCTGGCCGAACACATCCTATGTATTGGGAACCCATCCTGAGGGTTGAGCGTATTCGCCGTCCGCAACCGCTCGGTTGATCTGGCAATTTCTGTCGACCCCCCTAGACAATCCACTGACTGGTGCCCGTTAATACATCCGATGTTACTCGCCGAACACACGCTGATCGTCCGCAAACTCGGACCCGACTGGCTGCTCTGGCCGGCCAACCGCCTCTGGGCGGCCTTCCTATGGCGCCTGGTCAGGCGCAACCACCATGCCGACTTCGAGATCCTGCGCTGGATGCGCCCGGTGGCCAAGGACCTGTGGTCGGTCGCGGACGGGCCCACTCTCCGCGCTTATCGGCGTTTCTACCGGCGCAATCTTCCCCCGGCCACGGAGGGATCCACGGAGGAACTCACCTCCGGAATCACCTGACGACTGGGCAGCCCACGAGCATCAGCAAGGACTCACCGCCTGGCGCCCGCCCCGCTACTGCTCTCGCGAGCGCATCCGGGCAAGCTGGAGCTTCACCCGGAGGACGTGGAGTTCAACGAGGGCCAGGAGCCTTTGGACATGCTCGCGAGCACCCCTCGGACCGTCCGGTCCAGACCGGATCGCACCATCACTTCGCTCTCGAGCCCGTCCTGGTCTCGCCGTACGGACCGACGCCAATCGGCCGGGCGGTGTCACCATCGCCTGATGGCCTGTCCCAGAGCCTTGTCCAAGGGCCCTGTCCCAGAGTTCGGCTGCGGCCGGGTGGGCACCACGCCCGCCCGGCCTTGTCGCCCCCGTTGAAGACCACCATGACCGGCGTGGACCTGATGGCGCGCCCTTTCGCGGCCTCGGGGCAGATGTCGAGGTTGGTCGCGGCGCAGGTGAGGTCCGTGCGATGCCGTGTCAGAGGGTGGTGGGGGCGGGCGGAATCCAGCGGTGCTTTCGGCACACCGTTCGGGAGACGCCGTAGTCCTTCTTGAGTTGCTCGGGGATGGCGTAGTGCATGACGCGGCCACGGGTGAGGGAGGACAGCTCGAAGACGGTGGCGAGGTGGCCGACGCGGTCCAGGGCCCACGCACCGAGTGGAGAGCGGTCCTCGACGGTCTCCAGGACGCCGAGGAGGTGCGGGACGGCCTTGACGAGGGTGTCCCAGGAGGTGCGGGGGACCTGGAGCCAGTCGCCACAGGTGTCGCCGATGAGGTAGCGGCTGAGAGCGGAGACGATCGGGTCGAAGAACGTGCCGGGCACGACCTCCTCGTACAGGTCGATCAGCTGCCGCATCAGGTGCGCGCCCTCCTCGGAGGGCCCCATGTGCCGGATCATGTACAGGTCCAGGAACTGGCGGGCCTGCTGGAGGTCCTGGGGGACTGCGTCCTGGTCGACGCCCAGCATCGCCCCGACGACCCGCCAGGCGTAGAAGTACGCCTGGGCGCCTTCCGTACTCATGTGGATGCCGAGGCGGTGCAGGGAGTCCAGGACGAGCAGCGAGAAGAACATCTGCCCGCCGATCATGTCCTCCTGGCAGATCGGCACCCCCAGCGCCTCGGTGTCCCATTGGTTCTCGCGCCCCAGATGGTGGCGGATGGAGGCGTGCAGGAGGCGGACCTTCTGCGCGGCGGGGATGAAGCGGCTACCCGCTTCGAAGGCGCCGGGCTGCATGAGATAGACGGTGAACTGCCCGGTCTCCGCCATGCGTTTGGAGGGGTACTTCAGCGAGTGCGTGGCCGACAGGAGTCTGGCCACGTGCGGGACGACGTAGCAGGCGGGCATCGAGGCGAAGGACAGCGCGGTGGAGATGTGCACGTTGTTGTCGATGAAGAACAGCCTCGCCTTCTCCATCTCCCCCCAGTCGACCCACGACGGCGGCGCGCTCGTGGCCTCCAGGTACTCCCGCGCCACCTCCGGCAACCCGTTAGGCAGTGGCGCACCGGCGGTGGAGACATACCTCATCAGGGCGTTGAACTTCCCCACCTCCCCGCGCTCGAACAGCGTGGCCACGGTGGCGTCGGCGAGTTCGTCCCCCACCTGTCGTAGCGTGTCCATCGACGCCTCGGTGTAGGTCATGACAGGGCTCCTCGTCCTTTCGCGACAAGCGGGAAGTGATCACCGGCGGGGCGCAGGGCTGCGTGCTCGCCGAGGCGTCAGTGACGGCGGGCCACCGCGGAGTGTGCAAGGGCTGTCAGGGCCGCGGCAGCAGGTGCGGGCAGGTCGAGGGCGTCGAGTGCACCGAGAGCTTCCCTGACCCGTACTGTGATCATTTCTTCGATCCGGTCGGGCGCCTTCAGCCGGCGCATCACCTCACGCACCGCCTCCAGTCCGTCCGTGTCCAGGTCGCGCCGCCCCAGGAGGGCGCGCAGGTGTTTCCGGTCGGTGTCACTGGCCACCCGCCAGGTCTCGGCCAGCAGGGCGGTGGGCCGGTGTGCGACCAGATCGTCCAGGTTGGCCTTCCCTGTGCGGTCCGGGTCACCGAAGAGGCCCAGCAGGTCATCCCGTAGCTGGAATGCCTCGCCCAGCGCCAGCCCGTAGCAGGTGTAGCCCTCGCGCAGCCGTTCGCCGGCGCCAGCCAGGGCACCGCCGATCAGCAGGGGCTGCTCGACGGTGTACTTGGCGGTCTTGTACCGGATCACCTGCAAGGACGCCGAGGTGTCCGGGGTGGCCCCGGTGCGCAGGATCTCCAGGCACTCACCCGCGATCAGTTCCCTGGCCAGCGCCGCCCACAGCGGGCGGGCCCGCGCCAGGTAGCCGGCCGGCAGACCACTGGCGGCGAACAGCTGCCCGGCCATCGCCATCAGCAGATCCCCGACCAGCATCGCCAGGGACCGGGCGGCGGTCGCAGCCCGCGGACGGCGACGCACAGCGCTACGCAGGGCGACGTGCGCGGTAGGACGGCCGTGCCGCAGCGGACTGTCATCGATGAGATCGTCATGCACCACCGCCGCGGCGTGCACCAGCTCCATGGAGGCCGCAGCGCGCACCATGGCGTCACTGTCCGGTTGCCCGACCGCCCGCCAGCCCCAGTAGCAGAACGCCGCCCGCAGCCGCTTGCCCCCGGCTACCGCCACCTCGACCTGATCAGCCACCGGCCCCAGATCCGCATCCACCGCGACGAGCTGCTCGGCCTCCTGCGCCACGAAGCCGCGCACCACCTCGTCGATACGCTCTTTGAACGCGGCCGGCTCGTACGGGTCAGGCACCGCCACGGGCCTGCCGCGCCACCACGTGCCGGGCGAGAACCTCAAGATGGGCCGGCGGCACGGCCGCGTACCGGTCCAGCACCAAGCGTCCGCGCGCCGTCAACTCCTGCTCTGCATCCGCCGCCAGCTGCGCCGCGTCCGAGCGGCGCAGCAGCCCCCGCACCGTCCCCACGGCCGACCCCACCGTGCTCACCGCCAGATCGGCAAACCCTGCCGCCAGTAACACAGCCTGCTCGTGCGGGCCCCCGCGGCGACCGCCTTCTCCCGTCATGCCATCTCCCCCACAGGACCTCCGGACGGCTCAGGTCGCCCTCCATCCTTCACAGGCTCGCGCCGCACCGGGCCGGAGAAACGGGGAACTCACCAACGAGTGATCACACCGCACGCATGTGCGCGTATCTGTGACAGGGGCCATTTCTCCGGAGGGCGGACGTCTGGTCCACTCCTTTCTCATAACCGCGAAGTGCAAGTGAGCGCGGACTGCTGCCTGCTGCGGGCGGACGAGCCGTGGGTGGCGGAAGAAGAAACCGAAGCCCTCCTACGCCCTGAACCGAGCACTCCACATGCCTCATTGCGACCCGGCAAGTGGCGCACCGCTTCCACTTGCTCCTGGACGGCCGGGGCCAACTCCACGGCCGAAGCCCGCTTCCCATCACGGCCACGCGGTGACCTTCGGCAGTGACGGCCGTTGATCAGATCATGAAGAAGATCAGCATCCTCACTACTGCAGTTCTCGCCGTTGGCGCGGCCCTCATTGGCGCTGTACCAGCACACGCGGGAATCGCCGACGGCGTCGTAAACAATGCCCACGTCCTCGCCGACATCTCGTTGCTGAACACGAGGATTAACAGCGACTCACAGCTGAGCGAGAACAACAACGCCAACACCCGCGCCGACGGGCAGGGGAACAACGCCACCGGCCAGCACGAGTAAGGCACCCGGCACAACTGCCCGCTGTCTGGTCTACCTGGCTGGGCACGTACTCGGTGCCCGCACCCACGTCCCACACGTCCTCACCGCGATGGCCTGCAACGTTGCCCACGTCGCCGAGACCGGCACCGCACCCAGAACACGACGACGGGCCACGCGCTTCCGCCCCCTGCGCTCAGCCGCCGCATGACCTACCCAACATCACCAGCAGAGTCAAGAGAAGGGGCGGTGGCAGCGGGGAGCCGTTCGGCTCGTCCTCTGGGGTGTGCACCCCTGCGCCCCCTCCGTCCCCTGTACCCCCTGTGTCCCCGCGATTAAATGATCGTGTCGACGGTAGGAAGGACGGTGCTCAGTGACCTGGCGCCGCGCCAACACCAGCGCGCCAGCGAGTCGGCACGCAGCACCGTGCCTGGCGAGAAGGGAGATCGAGAAGGCGGCCGAGCTCTGCGACGTCCTCCGTCCAGGCGCCGCCGAGCAGGACATCACAGTCACCGTCCAGGAACAGCTGCCCCTCGTCGCCGACGGTGTGGTGGTCACCGATGTGCAAGTACGCGTCAGCGTGGACGACACCACGCTGACGGCCGCTCTCCACTCGGAACGCCTGCGGCAGGAGTACCAGCGGCAGGAGGAACGCATCCTCCGCGACCACGAGCTGGACGAGCTGGCACGGCGGCAGGTCCGAGCCCGCGAAGCATTCCTCCGGGAGGAGATCCTCGCCAACCCGGCCGCCGCCCGCTTCTACGGACTGCTGGAGGGCACATCGAAGCACTGGTCCCGGCTCGGGGGCCCGCCGACGGGCACCAACCTCAACAACCTGGTGCGCGAGATCCAGCAGTGGCAGCCAGGACAGCAGTGGGTGACAGTCGCACAGTTGCTCCACGACTTCGTGGCCGACCTGACGGAGGAACGGCGCAAAGAGCTGCTCACCCTCCTCGCTGATGCTGTCCGCGCGTTCGGTGACGAGCACACCGCCCACCGCCTCACCCTCCTATCGGGCGAGGCGCGATGAGGAGCGCTTTACTGCGCTGGGTGCTTGACCCTGTCACCAGCACGTTGGCTCTGCGGCTGCATTTACGAGGGCGTGGTCGTCTGTCCTATGACGCCGCCTGGCGCCTTGCCCGGGTCATGCGGCATCCGGACGAGATGGGCTACCGCCTCCGTGGACACCGCAACGATGACCGCTAGTCCGATTCGGTCAGCGCATGGTTAGACGTGCTCGCAACAGGTCGTCGAGAACTCACACGGGGGAAGTCGGGCACATCACCGCCCGAGCGCGAAGTGCCGACTCCCACTGCTCGGCCAACCCCACCCTCAGCTGCATCCGCATGCCGGGGACGTAGGCATAGCGTGCCGGAACCGAGCCGTCGACGTGGCCCATGCGTTCGTCCATGAGCACCTTCTCGGTGCCCATGCTCCTCCATCGCGATCGGTGCGTATAGCGAAGGCCATGAGGTGCGAGGCCCTTGGCGCTCGGGAGCCAGCAGGCATCGGCCCGCGCGCTGGCATCCCGTTCCCGTGCGTCGGGTACCAGCCGGAGACTGCTGAGGTGAAGAGTCCGGTCGCGAAACCGATTCGGCGCCGGTGGGCGGCGTGCTCCAGCACGGCCCGACCTCGCCGACAGCCTGCCGTGCCCTCTACAGTGCTGTTGGTCGAGACGGTCCGCAAATCCGGCCTGGACACCGCGGTATCGGCGGCAATGGCGCCGTGGCGCAAGCCGCGGACGGTGCACGACCCGGGCAAGGCCCTGCTGAATGTCGCACTCGCGACGGCTCATGGCGGGGACTGCCTCGCCGATGTCGCTATGCTGCGGGCCGAGGCCGACGTGTTCGGCCCGGTGGCATCAGACCCCACGGTCTCCCGGCTCATCGACACCCTCGCCGCAGCCGGGCCGAAGGCGCTCACCGCGATCCGCACAGCGCGAGCCGAAGTACGCACGCGGGTCTGGGAGTTGGCCGGTGAAGACAGTCCGGCCGCCGGTGGCAGCGTGATCGTGGATATCGACGGTGTGCTCGTCCTTGCACACTCCGAGAAGCAGGACGCCACCGCGACCTGGAAGAAGACCTTCGGCCACCATCCGCTCGTCGCGTTCGTCGACCACGGCCAGACAGGGTCCGGGGAACCGGTGGCCGCCCTGCTGCGGCCCGGCAACGCAGGCTCCAACACCGCGAGCGATCACATCACCACCACCCAACTTGCCCTGGCCCAACTCCCCGGACACCTGCGGCGGGGACGGCAGACACTGATCCGCACTGACTCCGCCGGCGGCACCCACGCCTTCCTCGACTGGCTCTCCCGCCGGGGCCGGTGGCTGTCGTATTCCGTCGGGATGACCATCACCGACACCGTCCACCAGGCCGTCCTGCAGATCCCGAAGAAGGCGTGGACACCGGCCTACGACACCGGCGGCACCGAGCGGCCCGGCGCCTGGGTCGCGGAGATCACCGACATCCCCGACCTGAGCACGTGGCCGAAGGGCATCAGGATGATCGTCCGCAAGGAACGGCCGCACCCCGGCGGCCAGTTGCGCTTCACCGACGTCGACGGGCTGCGGCTGACTTGCTTCGCGACCAACACGAAGGGTGGCCAGCTCGCCGATCTTGAACTGCGTCACCGCAGGCGGGCCCGCTGCGAGGACCGCATCCGAGGCGCCCGCGACACCGGCCTGCGCAACCTGCCCCTGCATGACACCGCACAGAACCGGATCTGGCTGGAGATCGTCTCACTCGCACTCGAGCTCCTAGCCTGGATGCCAATGCTCGCCCTGACCGGCAAGGCCCGCCGCTGGGAACCCAAGAAGCTCCGCCTGCGGCTGTTCTCCGCCGCCGCCCAGCTCGTCACCACCGGCCGCCGCCACCGGCTCCGCTTCACGACCCGATGGCCCTGGACCGACGAGATCACCCGGGCAATCGACCGGCTCAACGCTTTGCCGAGCCCCGGCTGACCAGCCCCACCGACCGCCCCAACGACCCGCACCACCACACCGGGAAAGTGGAACCCGGCGCCCACCCGACGCGACAACCGGGCCGTCAACCTGCCCCAGCCCCGAAAAGACCGCACCTCGCAAACACAGAGTGCCCGTCAGCACACCAACGAGGACTCATGAACGTTCTGCGTTTGACGATGGTCCGCCACGGGGCTGCACTGGATTCATGGATGCTGCGGCGACTCCGTCCCAGGGAGAGCAGCGATGCCAATCATGGAAACGTTCAACCTTCTGCAGCCGTACAAGATCGCCGAGGAGACGTTCGTCATCCCGTGGGCCCTCGAGGCCCCGCCGGTCGGCCACTTTCCGATGAACTCGATGGTGATCCGGGGAGCCGAACCGGTCCTCGTGGACACCGGGGCGCCCGCAGTGCGCTCCCAGTGGCTGGAGGCAGCCTGGTCCGTCGTGGATCCCCTGGACGTACGGTGGATCTTCCTCACCCACGACGACCGCGACCACGCCGGCAACCTCCTGGCGGTCCTCGCCGAATGCCCGAACGCGACCCTGCTGACGACATGGTTCTCCATCGGCCGCATGGCCGAGGAATGGGAGACCCCCATCAACCGGTGCCGCTTCATGACAAACGGCGACACGATCGACGCGGGCGACCGCACCCTGGTCGCCAAACGACCGCCCCTGTACGACAACCCCACAACCCGCGCCCTCTTCGACCCGAAGACCAACGTCCTGTGGGCCGTCGACACCTTCGCCACGAACGTACCCACCCCGATGCCGGACGTAGCGGCGATGTCCGCGGACGAATTCCACGACGGCCAATTCTTCGGCGGACGGCTGGTCTCTCCCTGGGTTGCGTTGCTGGACACCCAGAAGTTCCGGACGGTCGTGGACGACTTCCAACGCCTGAACGCCGAGGTCATCGCTGGCTGCCATTCCCCGGTCCTCCGCGGCCCCAAGATCTCCGAGGCCTACGACCTCCTCCGCCAGCTCCCCGAGATCCCCCCGTGGGCAGAGTTCACCCAGGCCGACCTGGACCAGTGGATGGCGGTCGCCGAGAGCTCGGTACCACCGGAACAACCGCGACCGTCGGGGACGTGACTGTGGTGGTGGCCCTAGCCTCGCGCTTTCGCGACCGTGAGTGTTCGAATAGACGAGGAGTACCTCTGACCTGGGACGATGCGACTTGTCTAGGGTCATGCCGTCGTCAGGAAAGCTGCACTCCTCAGGTGAAGAAGAGTCTCGGGTCCTACCCGCGCGTCCGCGTCGAGGACGGTGGCCGCGGAGCGGTCTCGCAGGCCGGGGCCGAGTTGTTGGTGGAGACGGTCCGCAAAAGCGGCCTGGATACGGCGATATCGGCGGCGTTGACGCCGTGCCGCAAGCAGCGAGCGGTGCATGATCCGGACAAGATCCTGCTCGATGTGGCGCTCGCGGTCGCGCTGGGTGGGGACTGCCTGGCCGACGCTGCCATGCTGCGGGCCGAGCCGGCGGTGTTCGGGCCGGTGGCCTCCGACCCGACGGGCTCCCGCCTCATCGACACGGGCGGGAAGCGGGCGCTGACCGCGATCCGCCGGGCCCGCTCCCAGGTCCGCGAGCGGACAGGTGATCGTGGACCTGGACGGGTGCTGGTGATCGCGCACTCCGACAAGCAGGATGTCACCGCGACCTAGAAGCGGACATTCGGCCACCATCCGATCATGGGGTTTCGTCGACCACGAGGCGGGCGGTGCCGGTGAGCCGGTCGTCTGCGCTCAGGGCGGGGAAGGCGGGCAGCAACACCCCCGCCGACCGCATCACCGCCACCGAACTTGCCCTGGCCCAGCTCCCCAAGACCTACCGTCGCGGGCGCCGTACCCTGATCCGCACCGACTCCGTCGGCGGCACCAAGGAGAACCCGGCTCCCCGGACGTTGCTCCAGTTCAGAGGGGTTCTCGAACTCCTCCGCAGCGGATCCCTTCCTCACTTCGGGCGGATGTCGGGATCCCGGCTGGGCGATCCGGCTTGGCACTGGCGGCGTCGGCGCGGGCGTCACGCGTCCAGAGACGTCATCACGTGCTTGATACGGGTGTAGTCCTCGAAGCCGTACGCGGACAGATCCTTGCCGTAGCCGGATTGTTTGAAGCCGCCATGGGGCATCTCGGCGACCAGTGGGATGTGGGTGTTGATCCACACGCAGCCGAAGTCCAGCGTCTTGGACATGCGCATCGCGCGTGCGTGGTCCTTGGTCCACACCGACGAGGCCAGGGCGTAGTCGACGCCGTTGGCGTATTCCAGGGCCTGTGCCTCGTCGCGGAAGGGCTGGACGGTGATGACCGGGCCGAACACCTCGTTCTGGATGATCTCGTCGTCCTGCTTGAGGCCGGAGACGACGGTGGGGGCGTAGAAATAGCCCTTGTTGCCGACGCGATGGCCGCCTGCCTCGATCTTGGCGTGGGCGGGCAGACGCTCGATGAAGCCGGAGACCTGCGTGAGCTGGTTGGCGTTGTTGAGCGGTCCGTACAGAACGTCCGGGTCGTCGGGTCGGCCGGTCTTCGTGCCGGTGGCGGCCCTCGCCAGCGCCGTCACGACAGCCCCTATGAGCGGGGTCCTGACTGTAGCCGTTTGACCAGGTGGAAGACCTCCCGGGCAGCCTCACGGCTCGCCACCTACCGGCCCGATTGCGTATCCACTCCCAGCACCACCTCCCCCACAGGGCGACGACGCTACGGGTCTGCGGAGCAGGCGGCGTACTGGACAGAGTCGAACTGGACACGCCCGTCCACTTCCGGTCCGATAGCGCGTCGCGTTGCCGGCACCGGGCCGCGTCGGGCGGTCAGAATCGTGAGGACGCCACAACTGATCGGCAGGCCCCTATCGGGACACGCCCCCCCGGCCCGGCACCGACAACGCACCATCCCCGACCAACGGCCGACACTGTGTGACTCAGACACTCTGGTCAGGCGAATCATGAGTCAGACCGCGGACCCGGGACAGCGGCCACCCATCCCCCCGCCCGTCACGGCATCCCCACCCACAAACACTGAGCATGTTCAGTCCCAGTCCTAGGGACATCCCGGATCCGACTCCGGCCGATCGTCATACGGCACACAGGCCGACACCTTCGTTCAGGTTGCTCCACGACCGGTGCGGCTTCTCCACGGCTGCGTGCGCCACGAGGCAGGGCACCAACGTGCGGGCATTCGGGCCGATACGCAGTGGGTGGCCAGCGGCAGCGCCGCCCGCTGCGGGCAATCGAGGCGTTCGCAGACGCGGACTCGCCCACCGGCTACGGCCCCAGCGACCTGCAGTCGGCCTACGGCCTGACCTCCGCCGCCTCCGCCAGCGGCTGCGGCTGCGGCTGCGGCTGCGGCTGCGGCTGCGGCTGCGGCTGCGGCTGCGGCAGGACCATCGCCATCGTCGACGCCTACGACACCCCGAACGCCGAGTCGGGCCTGGCCAACACCCACGACAGTCAGGCTCTGATGCCCCTGTCCGGAGCCTCCCGCCGATCCGCTTCACCGCGGGCCGCACCGACCCCGGCTGGCCAAGTTCCACGGGGCAAGGGCTGTGACTACTTCCACTTGCGCTGATGGCTGCACTGGCAAGGCATCACCCCTTGCAGCGCCGACGGTGGACCGTGGCGACTTCGTCTCGCAGATCAGGGTTGTGTGAACTACGTATTTACGCGGCCGAACTCGATCGTGTGGAGCGAGCCGAGGTGTACGCGACTTCGATGGCCCTGGGAGTGCCTGAGGCGAGGGAGTCGCCGGGTGAGGCCGCCGGCGCAGGCGATCACCCCGCCAGGCAGAGGCGACGGCATACACGGAGCGCGCGGCGTCCAGCGGTTCCTGCATGCCGGCCACCATGCAGGCGAAGCCGGCGCCCGCGACCGGCACCGCGTCATTCCGAAGAAACGCGAAACTCGAATTCGGGACGGTCCCACGGCACGGCGGGCGGGTTCGCGAACACGGTCCCGATCCGCACCGCACCAACGCGGTGGTAGAAGTCCTCGGCGGGAAGATGCGACACAACCCTGAGACGGTCGAGCCCGGCGGCACGGGCCTCGGACTGCATGTACGCCACGAGCAGCCGTCCAATACCCCGTCCTTGCGCTTCGTCGGCGACGAACAGCAGGTCGAGCTCCGGTGGAGCGAGGACGAGCGAGTAGAACCCGAGGACCCGGCCTCCATGCTCGTCGGCGGCGACGGCCACAAAGGCGCGGTGGGCCTCGATGTAATCAGGACCGACCCGGTAGCCCGCGACTGCGGCTGCGTACTTACCCGCGTAGGCGCCGGAGCCACGCACGAGCCGCGTGAGCCGTTTGGCATCCCGCGCGACTGCCCTCCGTATCGTGATCGGCTGGCTGATCGGGGAAGTGCGTGAACTCATCGCCAGAGTTCTCACGGCTCCGCGCGGAGGTCCCCGTCGGAACGGTTTATGGCGGGCCTCGCGGGGTTTCCCGTTCTGATGTGTGCTGAATCCGTCCCGGCCGCAGGCTGCACGGCGTCAGGATTTCCAGGATCCACTGACGAGCAGCCGAGCGAGCTGGGCGTCCTCTCCCGGGTCAGGTGGCCGGCAGTTCCTCCGCGGGTAGCCGGCCTGCGTGGACGGCGTCGACCATGGCCTGGTGGTCGCGTTCGTTCTGGTCGGCGTATGCCTCGGCGAAGGTGGCGAGTGCTCGGTCGAAGGAGTCGCCGCTGCCCAGATACGCGGCGATCGCGATGCGGTCGCCGGACCGGGCGTGCGCGCGAGCCAGGGTGACCCCGCACAGTTCGCCGAACGCCTGCATGTCCTTCGGCCGCATCCTCTCCGGCATGGCGATGCCCTTCCAGTCGCGCAGCTGGCGCACGTAGAAGTCGCGCTGCTTGCCGTCGATGCCGTCCACTCGTTCCCAGCCGAGGAAGATGTCGCTCGTGGCCTGCATCAGCCGCTGGCCCGAGACCACCCGCTCGCCCTGGTTGCGGTACCGGCTCGTGCCGACGTGTTCGGCGAGTACGGAGGTGTCGGCCTCCTTGGCCTGGAGGAAGAGCGGGTCCTGGTCGTCCCGGCCGAGGAGCAGGAAGATCCAGCATCGGGTGCCGACGCTGCCGACGCCGACCACCTTGCGGGCCACATCGGCCAGTCGGTAGTCCTCCAGGAGTGTGCGCCGGTCGGAGGCGAGAGTGCGGCCGTACCGCTCGATGAGACTGCGGAACTGACGCTCCAGGGCGCTGCGTTCGACGTCCGGCAGCAGGTCGCCGGCCGGGACGAGCAGCGGGGGATCCGCCGCGATCCTCAGCTCGCCGTCGACCGTCTCGGTGAGCTTGTCGAAAGCCTGCAGGCTGTCGCGGGTGCGGGCCTTCGCCATGGCCCGGGCCAGGTTCTTCTGACCCCGCTTCGTTGCGTGGAGTCGGCCTGTGGCCAGGGTCTCGAGGAGGTCCGCGTCGATCTTCGCGTACCAGACGTCGAGGTTGCCTGTCTTGGCGAAGCGGATCATCGCCTCGCGGTAGGAGCGGACCGTGGAGCTGACGATGCGGGCGCGCTCGGCGTCGTCGAATCCGTTCGCCCGGCCCGCGATCACGAGACTTGCCGAGAGCCGCTTGACGTCCCACTCCCAGGGGCCCGGCAGTGTCTCGTCGAAGTCGTTGATGTCGAACATCAACCGCCTCTCGGGCGAGGCGAGCAGACGGAAGTTCAGCAGGTGCGCGTCCCCGCACAACTGGGCCGTGAGTCCCGAGACCGGGCTGTCGGCCAGGTCGGACGCCATGATCGCGGCGGCGCCCCGGTAGAAGCGGAACGGGGACTCCATCATCCGGCCGTAGCGGATCGGGACGAGTTCGGGCACCCGTGCCGCGGACTGCGCCTCCAGGATCGTCAGCGGGTCCAGCCGGTCAGTAGACGGCCTGTACACGGCGTGGCCCGACCGCGGTGAGCGGTGCCGCGCCTCCTTGCCGAGAGCGGCGCGTTCCTCGGGCGTGGTGTGGGGTGTCGCGCGCATGGCTGTAGTCGCGTCCTGGGGCATCGAAGGCCCTCCTGCCTGGTCCTGCGGCCGTGGGGACGCCCGGCACCGGACACGTCGCCAGGCACAGGGCACGACGGACAGAAAGGCTCCGTGACCTTCTGTCCGAGGTCGGCGGGCGGATCGTCGATGCCGGGTGGGCGTCTGCTGTCAGCCCTGGGCGTCGATCTCGGCATCGGCGACAGCGATGGCGATGCCGAGTGCCTTGGCGATGTTGCCTGCTGCCGTCATGACGCGGGCGGTGCCCACGATGGGCGCGATGGCGACCAGAACGTCCTGCAACTGCTCGGCGGTCACGCCGGTCTTGAGGGCGGGGTCGATATGGGCCACGTAGGAGACGGGCGGGGCGTCCGAGGCGGCGAGTGCCGCGATGCGCGTGAGCAGGAGCATGTCCGGGGCCAGCCCGCATCGCTCGATCGAGTCGACCGTCATGGCGGCGAGGGTGTCCAGGACAGGGGTTTCAGATGCAGTGGACATGTCGCATGCCCTCCTGGTGTGTTTCCGAGCCCGAGTGGGGGAGGCAGGCGGGAAGGCACGGATTTCCGCGAGCCCGGGAGTTCCCTTCAACCCTAGAACCCGTCCGGACCTCGCGCATGGGGGCGGGCAGGCCGGTGATCATCTGGCCGGACGCAGGCCCGCGGCCACCCGGGCTGACGGTGGTACCGCGCCGGCGGATCCCGCCCGGCTCAGCGCAGGCGTCGCGAGCCGCCGTGTTGTTTGCCAAAGCCTTCCGGCGTGTCCTGGGCTTCGCGGAGGGCAGGGGTGGTGACTGTGGCAGCGTCGTACCAGTTCCCGTAGAGGTTGGCGAAATACGGGGCCGACATGCCGTGCAGCAGAATGCTGAGGCCGATGGTGGCCGCGATGACTCGGCCCAGCAGTTCGATCCCGGGCACGTGGTCCTCGACCAGGAGGAGTCCGAAGACCACGGAGGCCAGGCCGCGGGGTCCGAACCAGCCGACGTAGGCCAGGGTGGGAAGCCGCATGCCGGTGCCGGCGATCGCGAGGGCCACCGGGAGCATTCTGACCACTGTCAGGCTGAGCACCGCGTAGGTGATGATTCGCCAGTCCAGGTGCTCCAGTGTCGGGCCGAGCAGGACCGCGCCGAAGACCAGGAAGCTCAGGGTCCCCAGCAGTCCGCCCACGTACTCGGCCAGGTCGGCGGGCTCGGCGGGCCGCTCCTTGGCCGGCTCCGCACCCGTCGGCTCGCCCTTGCGCAGTGCGACGCCGAACGCGAACCCTCCCATCCAGGTGGCGATGAAGCCGCTGCCGTCCAGGGCCGTCGCCACGCTGTACGCACAGAACGCCACCGCCAGGACGACCACCTGCTGCCACTCACCCGTCACCCAGCCCCGGGCCCGCGCGAGGGTCAACAGCCACCCTCCGAGCCATCCGAAGGCCAGCCCCACCGCGGTGCTGACCACCAGTGCCCGCCAGAACACCCCGCCCACGCCCTCCTCGGAGGCGACCGTGCCGGGGAGGGCGGCGAGGAACATGAGGAAGAACGGCAGCGCCAGGCCGTCGTTCAGCCCGCTCTCGACGTTGAGCCCGTTGCGCACGAGAGGCGGGACACGCGGGCTGGAGCTGGCGGTCTTGCCGAGCGCCGCATCGGTGGGGGCGAGAACCGCACCCAGCAGCGCGAACTCCCAGAGGGTCAAGCCCGGAAGCAAGGGCCACGCCAGCAGCCACCCCAATCCGATGCTCAACGGCAGGCCGATCGCCAGCAGACGCAGAGGCAGGAAGCCGCCCGTGCGCAGGTCGCGTCGCCGCACCGTCATCGAGTCGGTGAAGAGCAAGAGGGCCAGGGCGGCCTCGATCAATGTCAGGATCGGGCCTGCGTCATGGTCCAGGTCGAGAACGTCCAGCCCGATAGGCCCGATGAGCACACCGAAGCCGGTGAACACCATCGGAGCCGACACCGGCGTCGAGGCCAGGCGGCGCGAGAACAGCGCATAGCCGGCCGTAACGGCCGCGACTGCTGCTCCGGTCCAGGCGCTGCCACCACTCATGACGTCCCACTCTTCCTGTCGCAACGCACAAAGCCTGTACAGGGCATCGGAGCTTCGGACGGCAGCCCGCGCCCGACCGTGGCCGGACGCGCGACGGCCCGCGCCGGTCGCACGCTGCCGGGCACCGCGACGGGCGATAGGAGATCAGTGTGGCGAGGCCGGATTCCGAGTAGGGCACCGACACGCGTACACAACCGGATCGGCCACCTCAGGCAGCCACTTCGCCCACGACATCAAGGCCAGGGATGGAGGCCCTGCTCAGCGATTTCGCTGAGGTGTCGCCCTCGTCGAGCTACTGACGGCACATGCAGACAGCTGCGACAGCTACCGCTCACCGGAAGGCTCGGCGGGCTCGCGCAGAAGCACGCGCGTCGCGCCAACTGGTGGCACGACGGCCGTGCGGATGATCCATGAGGAGCGCAGCATGGTGATATGAGCGGATTCGCGAAGATACCCTCGTCGGTGACGACGCCCGACGAGGTGGAGACGAGGATCGGCGCGCTGCGGTTCGCAGACGGGATTCCGGACGCAGACACGTGCGACACGGTGTTCGACAATCTGGATCTGACGCGCGGTGTGGACGCGTATCTCGCGGGTCTGCCGGGGGTGTCGGTCAGGGCGATCCGGCAGGGCTTTCTGGATGCGGGGGTGGCCGACAATACGGTGCTGCTGTTCTCGGGCCTGATGGACAGCGCGTCGCTGTTCCTGACCGGCAACGCCGACACCGTGTACTTCCTGAGCTTCCTCGACCTCACGGACGGGCCGGTGACGCTCCAGGTTCCGCCGGGATGTCTGGGCACGATCGACGACATGTGGTTCCGCTGGGTGACCGACTTCGGTCTGCCGGGACCGGACCGCGGTGTCGGAGGCACGTATGTGCTGCTGCCGCCCGGCTACGACGGCCCGGTGCCCGAGGGCGGGTTGTTCGTCTACCGCTGTTCCACCTGGCAGGCCATCGTGCTGGGGCGCGCGTTCCTGGAGGGTGGCGACCCGGCGCCGACGGTCGCGCGGATCAAGGAGACGTTGCGGATCACCCGCTACACGCCTGGCAGTTACGGCACCAGCATCGGGTCCTTCCTCCAGGGCGGGGCGCCGCTCGCGCCGATCACGCCCGCCGATCCGCCGGCCTTCACCGAGGGCACCGGCCTGGCGATGAACACCCTCCCGCCGAACGACTACTCCTTCTACGAGCTGCTCGACACCCTCGTCCAGGAGCAGCCCGCCGACTCGGTCGACCCGGAGGACGGTGGCGCGTTCCGTGAGATCGGCATCTTCAAGGGCCGCGCCTTCGAGCCCGACGAGCGGATGCTGCGCCTGCTGGAAGAGGCCGTCGTGATCGGCAACGCGAGCGCCCGCACGCTCGGCCTGCGCGCGCGCCGGCAGGAGGGCTTCACCTACTACGAGGGCTCGGCCTGGTTCAACCCGCTCTTCGTCGGAGGCTACGACTGGACATCCCCGCCCCCGGAGATCACTCCGGACGGGGTGCGGCTCGACCAACCCGCCTCGGGGCGTGCGCTGGACTCGCGTACCGCGTTCTTCTACATCGCCACCGGTGACTCGCCGGCGATGTGTATGCGCCTGACGGGTGTCGGCTCCCAGTACTTGATGGTCGCTGCCGACTCCGCCGGTCAGCAGTTCGACGGTGACCGTCACTACCGGCTGACGCTGCCGGCCGGAATCCCCGCCGCACGGTTCTGGTCCTTCACCCTCTACGACAACCAGACCCGATCCATGCTGCAGACCCCGCAGCGGTTCCCCTGGGCGGGCAGCCAGACGTATCCGGGGCCCGCCGCCACGGCGAACCAGGACGGCACCACCACCCTCCACCTCGCCCCCGAGCGCCCCGCCGACGCGGCCGAGGGCACCTGGATCCAGACCAGCCCGGGCAAGGGCTGGTTCGGCATCTTGCGCTTCTACAGCCCCGAGCAGCCGTTCTTCGACAAGACGTGGCGGCCCGGTGAGGTCGAACCCGCCAACTGACACGGACACCCAACTGCACACGAGGAATGACAGGAGCGACACAGTGGCTACCCCTGACGCAGTCTTCATCTACATCGGCACCTACCCGAGCGGACCCGCGGCGCAAGCCGACTACGACGTCCTCAAGGACCTTCATGCGGTCGGTGCGGTCGGCTCGTACGACGCATCCGTCGTCACCAAGGACGAGGCCGGCAAGGTCCACGTCAACAAGGACGAGACGGCCACCCGGCACGGGGCCTGGGGCGGCGCCGCCGCCGGTGCGGTCGTCGGCCTGCTGTTCCCTCCGGCGATCATCGGTACGGCCGCCGTCGGTGCCGCCGTCGGCGGCGTGAGCGGTCACCTGTGGCGCGGCATGTCCCGGGCAGACGTCAAGGAGTTCGGCGAGATCATCGACGAGGGGCAGGCCGCCCTGGTCATCGTCGGCGAAAGCTCGCTCTCGCAGGCGCTGCAGAGAGCCCAGCTCAAAGCGGACAAGCAGGTCGCCAAGGAACTCGACGTGAGCACGAAAGACGTCGACAGGGCCGTCCAGCAGGCCGCCACCGAGGTCCGCTGACCTCCCGACGCATCCGATTCACGGGTGGGGACCGCGCCACCATGCCACCAAGGTCCCTCAAGGCCCTTGCGTTCTCGGCCTCGGCTGTGCGGCGTCAGTACCGCAATGCGTCGCGGACCTCGGTGGTCACCGTGCCGGTCAGGTCCCGGTTGCTCCGAGCTGTGGCCTTGGAGGTCTTGCCTGCGGCGACCTCGGGGACCTCGAGGACGGCCACGTCGGCCAAGTTGCCGGACTGGTCCTTGAAATTAACCACGATGATGTAGCTCCTCGACTTCGAGTCGTGGTTGGCGATGGTCACCGGGACCTCTGCCTTGCCGTCGGAGCCCGTCGCGACGCTGCCCAGGGTGACGTCCGACTTGGCGTCCAGGCCGCCCTTCACCTCATCCAGCGCAGACGAGGCGGCCGCCTCCGCGGAAGCGGCCGCAGAAGTCACCGCGGACGCTGCCGCGCTGCTGGCGGCAGAGGCAAGCTCGGACGCACCCGACTTCACAACAGATGCCGCCGAGGAAGCGGGGGATGTCGAAGACTCGTCGTCCGACGAGCAGCCGGTCAGACCAGCCCAGCCGAGCATGACGGCCACCCCGACAACAGCACATCGGTTGGTCTGGCGTTCCATGGCTTCTCCCACCTCGACGGCACTCTCCCGTCCAGCGTCAGCCAAGCCGGCCGGCCGTACCAGCAGGACGCGGCACGCGGGTGACGCAGCTGACGAAAGCTCTGGAGGCAACGGCGGCACCTGGACACGCGTGTCCGCTGACCGAAGCCCTCGGGTGTGGAAGCCTCACCGTGGCCGGGTGCAGAGACAACGTGCGGCTCTGGATGGACGGTTGCAGGAAGTCCCTGCGACCGCCTGTACGGCCACGACCACCGAGCGCCCACAGCGCCGTTTTCGTGCTGCCATCGGCAAGGGCGCCCAGCCCGGCGGTCCCGGAGATGAGCACGGCGTCGATCAGCGCGAGAAACACCCGGCCGAGCCGCCACGCTCGAACCCGCGCTCATCATGATCGATAGCGCGGCAGGCTTCCGAGTAGCTAAAATGGGACATTAAGCCCATCGGGCAGGCGTGGCTGTGCCCTCAGCCAGGTCTTGATCTCGGTCCCTCGGCTGCGAAGGACGCTTCCCATGACGTCGGAGACCACCTCGGTCGCGCAATCCGGGCGGGAATCGGTAGTCATCGCCAGCTTCGACAACCGCCATCGCGCCGAACGCATGCTGGTGTCGCTCGGGCGAGGCTTCCACAGCAAGGCCCGCAAAGGCGGCATGACTGCTGTGGTGATTCGAGGTAACGATGACGGCTCGCTGAGGGTGACCCAGTCCCGCGTGCTGACGGCCAACGGTTTCGTGAACGCCCTGTTCCGCATCTCCCTCGCATGGACGGCCGGATTCATGGGTCTGTTCGCCACGCTGAAAGGGGCAAGGGTCGGGGCCCACGCCGCTGGAGCGCGCAAAGGCCATGTCGGATCCAAAGCGCAGCAAGCCCACAGGATCCTCGCGGAAGTCGGCCCCGATGCCGCCGTCACGCTGGTTCGCTGCAAGGACACGGACACGCGGCAGATGGTCGCCGCTGCGGTGGGCGAACGTGCGAAAGAGAGCTGGGAAGGCACGCTCACGGAGTTTCTCGCCGCCCTCGACCCCGGCAGCGCTCACGATTGGGTGCGCGCGGCTGTCGGTGAGCCCTCCCGCACACACCGCGGCCAGTGACTGACAGAGCCGGCCCCGGGCCGGACACCCGGCGTGAGGCCCGATTCCGGCGCCGCATGATCGTGCGGGTTGTGCTGCGGATCGTGGGATCCGCCATCGCGCTGGTGACCTTGTACTTTCTGCTGCCCCTGGACCACTCCTCGGCCTGGTCCGCCGTCACGATGCTGGTGATCGGGTTGCTGGTGTTCATCGCCTTGGTCGCGTTTCAGGTGCGCTCGATCTTCCGGTCACCGTTCCCGGGACTGCGGGCCGTCGAAGCCCTGACCACCAGCGTTCCGTTGTTCCTGCTGCTGTTCGCCAGCACCTATGTCGTCATGGCCGCGATGTCGGCCAGTAACTTCGGCGGGCCGCTGACGCACACCGACGGGTTGTACTTCGCCGTCACCGTCTTCGCGACGGTCGGATTCGGCGACATTACGGCCAAGAGCGAGGCGGCTCGGCTCGTGGTCACCGGGCAGATGATCGCTGATCTCGTCATCCTCGGACTTGCGATCAAGATCATCATGGGCGCTGTCAGCCGGCGCCGACAACCGGGAGGCGCCTCCGGCGCACAGCCCCCCGAGGAGATCCACCGCTAGGAACACGGGTGAGTAACGAGCAAGCGACCCACCGCCGGCCACGAACGGTGGATCGATCGCCGTCGCCCACCAGCACTTGTCATCAGCGTCCGGGCACCGACAACGCACCATCCCCAGCCAACGGCCGACACTGTGAGACCGGGACACAATGGTCAGAGATGTCAGGAGTCAGGCCCGGACCCGGGACAGCACCCACCCATACTCCCGCCCGCCACAGCAACCCCACCCAGAAACACAGAGCATGCTCAGTGCCAACTCCCGGACCACCCTGAACCTGACACCGGCCGATCATTCCGCGGCACAGAGACCGACATCCTGGTTCAGGTTGCTTCACCCCCAGTGCAGCGCCTCTCGACGGCTGCAGGACAGGGCACCAACTAGCTGGCGTCCGGGTCGAGTGAGTGGCCGCGCGGCGGCGCACGTTGTGGGCCCTCAAGGAGCCGTTCGCTGACGCCACAGCAGGATCGAGGAGCGGACCTCGCTGCTCAGGAAGGCTGAAGCCCCCGCCATCATCTGCCCGGCAGGGGCCTCAGTGACCCATCACGTGTCACGTTGCTGTCACCAACACCATCGATGCACCTGGACCACAAAGGCCCCACCTGCATGAACAGCAGGGATGTAGACCACGTGGACGCCTGAAGACGGCTTCTACGACATGTGCCATGTGGGACCGCGGCCCACTCGCTAGCATTACGTACCACTCATCAAGATCCGGACCAGGTGCGGACCGAATCAGCCTGGCACTCGACGTTTCCACTCTTTGTCGCAGGTCAGGAGTGAGGTCAGGCGTGTACCACCAGCAGACGAAGAACCTGCTGGTGTCCTACTCGCCCAAGAAGCTGGGCTTCTTCTAGCAGCACGAGCAAGGGCGCCTGACCAGATAAGATACCCAACAGGCGCCCTTGCTCGGCTGCTTCTAGGCCGCGAGGCGAAATCTTCCTTTAACGCCCATTTCTCCCACTCGTATCCCACCTCTGGCCAGCTGCAGCCGCCAAGACGGTGAAGCGCAAGAAGGCGGCCATCAACGAGGGGTTCGGTCTCGCAGTCGAGCGGGGCTACTTCAGCCAGAACCCCCTTGCAGGACTGCGCTGGACCGCTCCGGAGGTCGCCGACGAAGTGCGCAGTGCCCCTATGACCTCCACCATGCGGGCATCGCAAGGTGCGTTAGCCCGGACTTGGCCCGGAACCGTCAACCGCGCCCTCGCCAAGGTCCGAGCCCCCGTCGAACGCGGCATGGCACGGCTGAAGTCCTGGCAGATCTTCCGCAGGGCCCGCATCAGCCCCCAACCGCATGACCGTCATCACCAAGGCCGTCCTCGCCCTGGAGAGGCAACGCTGAAAGGGCTCAGTGAGTTGGAGGAGCCTGATGCCCTGCGTCGTGGGCTTGACGCCTTGTGCCGCAAGGTCGACGGCAGCGCTGTGTGGGGGTGAGTTCGCCGCCGGGTGGTCGTTTGAGGCTGGCGGTGGGGCCGGCGCCCTGGTAGGCACGGTCGGCCAGGATGGGGACGCCCTGTCGCTCGCAGATCCGGATGATCCGGTGGCCGCGGGCCGCGGTCAGGTCATGGGTGCGGCCCGGCAGCGCAGGCGAGATCCACAGCACTCATGATGGCCCACCACTCTTCGAAGAGCAGAGGCAGAGGCACGCTTGAGGGCACCAACCTGCTCGTCGCGGCCGACCGCGCCGGTGACCACTGGACGGTGCAGGACGCCATCGACCACATTCCCACTTCCGGGGCCAACACGATCTTCGTCGACAAGGGCGACTACCACGAGGCCATCACCGTCCCCGGCAACAAGGCCTGGCTGACGATCAAGGGCGTCACGGGTGTTGCCGAGGATGTCGTCATCCACAACAGCCGGGCACACGGCATGCTCAAGCCGGACGGTACGCAGTGGGGTACCGAGGGCAGTGCCGTCGCCACGTTCAAGCCTCACGATCTGATCGTGCAGGACCTGACGATCTCCAACACGTTCGACCCGGCGGCGCACCCGGAGATCAACGCGTTCGAGACCCAGGCCGTCGCGGTGGCCGCCAAGGGCGACCGTCAGATCTACCGCAACGTCCGGATCCTCGGCCGCCAGGACACCCTGCTCGTGAAGGGGAGACGCGCACCACCGAAGCCCGGCAGTACTTCGTCGAGTGCTTCATCAGAGGCAGTGTCGACTTCGTCTTCGGCAACGCCACCGCGGTGATCGACAAGTCCACCCTGCACATGCTTCCCTGGCCCGGCGGCACGATCCTCGCACCGAACACCGACTACCGGAAGAAGTACGGGATCCTCATCACCCACAGCTCGATCAACTCCACCGCGTTGTCGAGGACGATGTACTTCGGCCGTCCGTGGCACAACTCCCCCGAGGCCCACCCGCAGGCGGTGATCCGCGAGACCCTCGTGTCCGGGGCGGTGGACGCTTCGCAGCCCTGGACGAACATGACCCCCGACTATCCCAGGTCGTGGGCCCGGTTCAAGGAGTACAAGAACACCGGCGGCGGAGCCGGCTTCGGAGCGAACGCGCCGAAACTGACCGACGCCGAAGCCGCCGACTTCACGGCCGCGAAGTACCTGGCCGGCAGCGACGGTTGGAACCCCACGAAGGACAATGCCCTGGGCTCCATCGACTGAACACCGCGGGGCGGGGCGGGCCGGGACCATGGCTCGTCCCGGCCCGGCCCGCCCTCCCGGCCGATGGCGGGAACGCTGAACGTGACTACGGTGCAGGCGTTTTGCACCCCGTCCTACGGGGACTGATGTTCCTTCGCCGCCCACCAGATCGCGACCTGCGTGCGGCGGGCGAGGCCGAGTTTGCCCCGGATGTTCTCGACGTGGCCCTCGACCGTGCGGGACGAGACCACGAGTACGGCGGCGATCTGACGATTGGTCATGCCTTGGGCGACCAGTTCGGCAACCTCCTGTTTCCGGGCGGTCAGCGGATGCGGGGCGGACGGGACGATCGGCTCCTGGTCGGGCTCCAGAGCGTAGTGGAGCAGCCGACTCTCCTCGAACACCTTCCTGTACGAAGCCCGGCCCAGGGCGGCGACGGCGCCCGCCTCACAGCGCGCGTGCTCCGCGGCCATCTGTGGCCCGAACGCGGAGATCGAGCTGCCGGCGTCGCGCCACAGGGCATCGGCGGCACCCAGCAGCCGGGCGGCCCGCTCATGGCACCCGCCCTCGGCGGTGGCCCAGGCGAGCAGTTCCAGCATCCTCCATCGCGTGGTCGTTGAAGGTCGCGGCGACCGGCTGGATCTCCTGGCCAAGCGATGTGCGGGGCGCCTCGGGGACACCGCCGACGCTCGTGACGCGAGTGCGCCGACGAGCACGGCCGGGACGACGACTCTGGGGCGGATCCTGATCAGGGCGTGGAATCGGGACATCGCGCTGCACTCCTGGTGCTGCGGGGTGTGCCGGATACCGGCCTTGCCTCACCGACACTGGCAACCCGCGACGTTTTTCAGCATCCCCGCCACCAGCGGTAATGAATTCCGGGGGTCGGCCGGAATTGGTCAGGGTGATGTTCCGTCGGTCTGATCAACGGCACGAGCCGCAACGGACGAGGCTTCCAGCAGCACGGCAAGGTGGGCACAGAGTTCACTGTGCCCACCGGCATCAACCGCCTCATGAAACGGCGCTTGAACGCCGCCGACGCCCCACCTTGGTTCTCTGATTTTCGAACACCGCTGACACGATCACTCCTAGTGGTGACTGTTCCCGCCGGGACCATCACGCGCAGTCAGCTGGGGCGATCTGCGCCATATGGAAGGTGGATATGACAGCAAGCTAGGGCCGATTCCGGAACCGCGTCATCGTTTCGCGGCGTTGAACAAGATCGAGAACCGTTGCTTCTTGGGCCCAAGTTGCATGGTGAGTTCGCCCCCCTGTGCGCTGACGATGCGGGCCAGCGTGCCACCCGCGTCGTACGTGCCGGCCTTCAGCTCGGTCGAACCACGACCTCTTCCAGCACCTCATGGAGCACCGCGGCCAACTGGGCCCGACCCCAATCGCCGCAAACCTCCAAGCACGCCATGCAGGCGAAGCCGGAGCCCCACCAACCGGCACACCGCGTCATCCCGAAGGAATGCGAAACTCGAATTCGGGACGGTCCCACGGCACGGCGGGCGGGTTCGCGAACGCGGTCCCGGTCCGCACCGCACCGACGCGGTGATAGAAGTCCTCGGCGGGAAGGTGCGACACGACCTTGAGACGGTCGATCCCTGCGGCACGGGCCTCGGACTGCATGTGCGCGACGAGTAGCCGTCCAATACCCCGTCCTTGCGCTTCGTCGGCGACGAACAGCAGGTCGAGCTCCGGTGGAGCGAGGACGAGCGAGTAGAACCCGAGGACCCGGACTCCGTGCTCGTCGGCGCCGACGGCCACGAAGACGCGGTGGGCCTCGATGTAATCAGGACCGACCCGGTAGCCCGCCACTGCGGCTGCGTACTTACCCTCGTAGGCGCGTGAGCCACGCACGAGCCGCGTGAGCCGCTTGGCATCCCGCGCGACTGCCCTCCGTATCGTGATCGGCTGGCTGATCGGGGAAGTGCGTGAACTCATCGAGAGAGTATTTCTCACCGGGGAGTGCCTTCGTGCGGCGGGTCGGCTGCTCGCGCAGCCGCTCCTGCACCGCTCCCGTGATGGGCGAGGGCGTCGGCCTCGGCAGCCCGGGTGACCGGCGTCCGCGCAGGCCGACAGGTGGGCTCCGCCGTATCACTCGCTATCCCATAGCTGTCACCAACTGGGCGGACCCTCCCGGACCTGGCCATGACCTGCGGCTTCGCGCCCGAGATGGAATCACTGGACGCCGATGGACGGCCGTTACGACCTGTGCCGGTTGGGACCGTCACAGCTCAGAGCGGGCAGCCACCGCTCTGCGGCCAGGGCCGACGGGTGGTCACCCTGCACAGCCACGTGTGAGCTTTAACGTGCAGGCGATTGCTCGGTGCCACTGTCCGGCGTGGAGTGCGAACAACTGCCAAAGGGCCCGCCGCCGCGCGCGCCGCCGCGCGGCCACCCTCGGCAAAGGTTTCACTCATTCGTCCCGGCCGCCCAAGGAACGAGGCATCGGAGCACGCCGTATGCGGCGAAGGCGAGGTCGTGCATGCGGGCGACGGCCTGGACGGCGTGGTGGAGACCATCGCTGTGTAGCCGCAGTCGCCCGACGTCGCGGCGGCCAAGGTCCGGGGATCTACCGCTCGGCGGACGGCGACACCGAGGGTGCCCCGCGCTCCAGGTCATGGCCAAGCAGGGAAAGGGGAACTGACTCCTGCACGCCTGCCAGAACATGGGGTTTGGGGGCAGGCTGAGGATCGGACGGTGATCCCTGCCACGTCGCCAAGGCCCCGCCGATGAGTTTCCGGTGGTCGCGCAGTCCACCATCCGACACGAAGGGAGCGCATCATGCGTAAGATCATCGTTTGCACGTTCCTGTCGCTGGACGGCGTCATGCAGGCACCGGGCGGTCCGGACGAGGACGCCGAGAGCGGCTTCGAGCACGGCGGCTGGCAGAAGCCGGTGTCCGACGACGAGGTCGGCGCGGCCATCGCCGGCTGGTACGAGCCCTCTGACGCAATGCTGCTCGGCCGCAAGACGTACGACATCTTCGCGGCGTACTGGCCGACCGCCGATCCCGGCAACCCGTTCACCGAGCGGATGAACAGCATGCGCAAGTACGTGGCGTCCCGGACCCTGACGTCCCTGGAGTGGGAGAACTCCACGCTGCTGGAGGGCGACGTCGCCGACGCCGTGCGCGAGCTGAAGGCGTCCGACGGCGGTGACATCAACGTCGTCGGCAGCGGCGACCTCGCCCAGACGCTCATGCGACACGACTTGGTCGACGAGTACCGGCTGACCATCCATCCGGTGATCATCGGCACCGGCAAGCGGCTGTTCGCCGACGGAGCGGTCCCCACCGCTTTGGAACCGGTCAGTGTCTCGACGACGAAGAGCGGCACCGTCGTCGGCGTCTACCGGCCGACCGGCAAGCCCAGCTACGACAGCTACTAGGTTCTGTCTCTTCGCTCAGCGCCGTGCCCAGGTGAGGATTGCGGCGAGGTGGCGTGCGGTCTGGTCGGCGAGGGCGAGTCTGTCGCATCGTGCGGCCAGGCCGCGCCGCTGCTTGAGGTGGTTGATGCACCGCTCGACGGCGTTGCGCTGTTTGTAAGCATCGGTACCTCACTCGTGGGCGGGCAGGGGCGATTCGGCAGATCAGGTGGCGGCCGTAGCAGGGCCGCCAGGCGGGCGAAGGCACTCGCTAGCGCATGTCGCCAGGGCCACGTCGCGGCGATGCGTAGGTGTAGACGGCGTCCGCCGCGGGTGATGCGGGCGGCGGCGTGCAGAAACCGATATCGGAGCTTCTTCGGCTGGGCGGCGGCGAGTTCGCCTTCAAGTAGCAGCATCCGAGTCCAGGCGAGCAGGTCGGCAGCCGCCAGGGACAGCTCCAGCCAAGCCAGGTTTGGTTGATGGTGAAGTGGCGAGAGGGGAAGTGCCCGAAGCCGGTGGTCCTGCCCGAGCGCATGCAGTCCTCGACGCGGGCGTGTGCGCGATGACGGACCTCCAGCAATTGCCCGGAGCCCTGGCCGTAGGGGGTGTCGGTGTGGAAGACCTGGTGACGCATGCCCTCGTCCAGGTCGAACAACGACAGCTGTGCCCCAGGGTGTGGGCGTTCCCGGCGGACGATGATCCGGGTGCCGCCTGGGTAGCCCGCAAGGTTGACCAGCCCCGTCAGTTCGGCGACCTGAGCGCCGGTCCGCACGGAGCCGTCCTGTTCCAGCGCGGGGTGCCACACGTGCGCGGGCAGAACCCGGATCGCTCGGCGGACCGTCTCAGTGACGGGATGTCCGGCCGAGAAACGGGTCCGGCTCCCCCGAGAGCGTAGGGCCCGTACATGGTGCAGGAATGCCATCGCCCCTCCGGCACTGTCGGTGCGAATGAGGATGTCGGTGCCGTGGCGGTGGGCGTCGGGGATCTGGGCCAAGGCCGCGTCGACGACGGTGATGTGGTCACTGGCGGTGTTCGCACCGGCGTTGCCAGGCCGCGGCACTCCTGCCAGGGCTTCCCCTGTGTTGTCCAGGAAGCACAGCAGCGGGTGGTAGCCGAAGCCGCGCTTGTAGGTGGCGGCTGCCTGCTCCTTCTCCGAGTGGCAGGTGATGAGTGTGGCGTCAATGTCCACGACCAAGCCGGGCAGGTCGCGCCCACCAGCGCGGGCTGCCGGCATTCCGTGCTTGGTCTCGGCGGCCTGGAGCCACGCCACCTCCCGGGCGGTGGCCCTGACCGCCCGTAGTGCGGCAAGCGAGGTGGGGCCGATGCCGGCCAGCAGCCGCAAAGCAGTCCGGGGGGGAGGCCACCGGTCCGAACACCTCGGCCTGGTCACGCAGAAGGGCCAGATCCGTGATCGTCGCGCCACCGTCGGCGAGCATCACCGCCAGATCGACCGCGATCCGTCCGGGGTCGTGTCAGTTGCCGCGCGGCCGCAGCCGCAGCGGCGCATCGGTCAAGGCCGCGGTCAAGCCGGTGGCATCGGCGAGGTCCGTCAGCAGCCGGGGCCCGGCATGGCTGACCACTCCACGGCCGTCAGCCGACACAACGAACTTGGGACGCGACCCGGAAGTGTGCACGCAGATCGCCTTCCTGCTGTGATGACAGAGACCTTTGACAAGCCTCATCATCCCAGCTCAAAGGGCAATTTCTTCTTCCTCGTCAAGATCCAAACACTACCGCAAATGAAACGTGGGCTAGCGGCCGAGGAATCTTTCGACCACCGTCGCCAGGGCCTCCGGACTTTCGTCCGGGGCGAAGTGACCGGCGTCGTCGAAGACCTCGAGCTCAGCGTTCGGATACCACTGCAGCCAGGTGGACCGCATGGTGTCGGGGCCCATCCCGGGGTCGTTCGCACCAGCCACCACGAGCACTGGCGTCGGGTTTCCCTTGACCAGCTCGTGAATGTCGGGGCCGCGCGTCCAGGATTCGAGGTACGAGCGCAGGGCCGCCTGCGAGGAGCGTTCCGAGCCGTTCACTCTGGCGTCCAGCCACGCGTCGTCGTGCCGACTGCCGGTGAGGGCGTCGAAGATCGTCCTGCGGTTGCCGGACTCCTCCACGGCCCCGGCGAACAGCTCCCACATCTCCCCTTCGAGCGGGAAGCCGGAGGCGGGCACCGGTGAGATGCCGACGATCGAGCGGATCCGCGAGGGGGCGTCCAGCAACATCTGCTGGGCCGCCTTGCCGCCCATGGAGTGACCGATGACCGAGAAGGTGTCCCAGCCGAGGTCGTCGGCCACGGCGAGGGCGTCCGCCGCGATCTCCTCCATCGTGTACGTGCCAGGGGTCTCCACCGCCTCGCCATACCCACGGCAGTCCACGAACGCGTAACTGAACGCGCCACCATCCAGACGCTGCCGCAGCTGGCCGAAACTCGACCTGTCACTGAGCCAATGGTGAAGTGCGAGGACCCGCTCCGGACCGCTGCCCTGTACCTCGTACGGAATTACGTGTCCTGCTGCGTGACCTGTCACAACGTCGGGTCTCCCCCTCCGGGCCGGGTCAGGAATCCCAACGGTTTGAGGGTTCGCCCCAACGGCGTAGCAGCGCGAGCCGGCAACCGAAGGTACGAATCTTGCCGGCCAGGCCACCCCGGCCCGGACTTTCACACGAGCCCGTTGACGGCCTCGGGTCGTCCAGCCGCTTCCAGCCACGCAAACGCCTCGCCGGTGTTCCAGGACCAGGCCGGGCACATGCGTCCCGCGGCCCGGTGGCGGGTCTTCTCTCACCGTTTCGGCGGCCTGCAGCCGCGCCCTCTCGAGCCGAAGCGGGGCCGGGCTCAGAAGAGCCAGTGCCCGCTCGTCAACGTCGGCAAGCAGTCGCCAGGCTCTCGGGGTCGAGGCGACCGAGCCGAACACTTCGGCCTGTTCAAATACCCTGCACGTAAAAGATGTCCTCCGCCTGGACCGACAGAACTCCTCAGCAAGGTCCAAAGTCCCAGGCCAGGAAGGCGCATTCGCGTCCGCCTCGCCAACCGCCACGGTGAGCGCGTGGGACACCGAGCCGAGGATGCCTCTGGTCGGTGCGGCGGATCCGAGCCGGGTGGGTCCGCACGGGTTGGAGCTCGTCATGGCCGTCTGCCCGCACTTTTGAGGTGCACCGCGAGCCGGTGGGCAAGCGCGTTGTGGCGGCGGTGATACTTACCGACGACGCGATCGGGGACGTGGCCGGCCGCCCGGCCTGATCAGGTCGACGTCGAGCTTTTCAGTCAAAGACCGCGAGGTGGTCGGCGGCGCCTCCGTGCCACTCAATCATGAAGAGGGTGGCGTCGTCGCTGGTACGCCCGGCGCGTTCTTCCTTCAGCGTGTGGGAGAGCCGACGCAGGTCCGCCCGCATGCCGTCCGACGGTTCCTGGCCCAGGCGGTTGACGCAGTGGATGAGACGTTCCTCGCCGAAGGGCTGCCCGCCGTCGACGCGTTCCTCGATGATGCCGTCGGTGTAACAGAGCACCCGGTCGCCCCGCTGGAGTGTGTGCTCTTTGATGCGGGGCATCTCGCCTCCGAAGCCGACGGGCAGCGTCGTCGCGCTCTCCAGCTGCTGCACGACCTGGCCGTCGCGGATCAGCAGCGGCGCGGGGTGGCCCGCGTTGACCAACTCCAGCTCTCCGGTGGCGATGTTCAGGTGCATCAGCTGCGCGGTGACGAAGTGGTCGTCGCCGAACTGCCGGGAGATGGCAAGGTCCATGAACGTGTACTTTTCGGCCAGGCTGACGAACACGCGCCTGGCATGGCGGTAGGCACCGATGGCGATGGTCGCCATCGAGGCGGCGTCCAGATCATGGCCCATCGCGTCGATCACGGCCAGATGCAGGATGTTGTCGTTGAGGGCGTAGTCGAAGCTGTCGCCGGCTGCGCGGTAGGCGGGCTCCAGAATGCCTGCCACCTGAACCTGGGGCACGGTCATCGTCAGCGGTGGCAGCAGGCTCCACTGGATCTCCGCGGACACGCTCATCGGCTCCCGGCGCCGGGCCAGGAAGAACTGGTCGGTGTAGGCGTTCTTCGTGACCAGCATGTCCGCGACCAGGCTGGCGAGCCTGCCCAACAGACGCCGGTCGTCGTCACCGACGGCGTCCACGGTCAGGGCCAACACCCCCACCTGGTCGCTGCCGTCCAGCAGCGGCAGGTACATCCGGACGCCGCCGCGGGCCTGCGCCACTTCGACGACCTCCGCCCGCAGGAAGGAGCGTCCGGCAGGCGAGTCGGTCACCGGCTCGGGCTGGCCCACGTGCAGCTTGTCGCCCTGAAGCGGCACCAGCAGCTCTTGGGCGTAGTCCTGGAGCAGGATGGAGACGTCACGGCCGCCGATCCTGGCCACCTCCCCCGCGATCAGCGGGGCGATCAGCTGCGGCGGCAACAGCCGCGCCCTGTCCAGCAGCACGCCGAGAAGCCGCTCGCCGAAACCCTCCGCCCGGTCCACGCTGTCCTCGCCCATGGCCCGGCTCGCCACCTCCATCCCGCCATCCACGCCGCTGACTGCCGACGCACAACGTGCCCCGGTCAGCTGCCGGAGCGGCTCATTACGCCATGCGCGGCATGTCGGCCCGGGCTGTCGGCGCTGTCCGCGCCCGACATGTTCGGCCCAGGTCGTGGCGGCCACCAGGCGCAACGACGGTTCCCCATCCAGGCGTCCCTTGGCCTGCTCCGGCCTGGCAGCGGGCCAAGGGACGTGGCTTGTTCAGGAGGCTCGGCCGGCCGCGTGGCCCCATCGCTTCCCCCTCGGGCTCGCTGAGGAATCACGTCTCCGGACGGGCCATCTTCACTGCGTACGCCATGCTCGGCATCGCTCGCGTGCACGACCTCGCTGGGTAGCGGGAAGAGAGGCGTTCATCCAGCACGTCAGAGATCGTTTATGGGACAACCGGGAACCGTTTCCTCGGTTGGGCATATTCGACGCCCGACCGCGCTCATCTCATGCGTACGCAGGTCAGCCGCCTCGCCGGGCCTGCTGAGTCCGAGCGGCAAGGCACTCCTCCGCGAACGCCAATGCTTTGAGGTGGTACGCGCGGGCTGCCCAGCCGAGGCTGATGTTGTGGCCGGCATGCGGGAGATGATCGACGACGACCCGTGGGGCCGCGGACAGCCGTCCGACCAGATCGGCGAGGTCCTCGTCGTCCCGGCTCCACCAAGCCTCATGCTGCGCGAAGGTGAGTCGGACGGGGACGCGGACTCGTGGCAGGACCCAGGCCGACAGCCGCATCCAGCCGGCCACTGCGCTGACCTCCTGAGCCGGCATGGTCGCCACGACCGTCTGGCACATCCGGAACGTGTCGGGCGGATACAAGCTCAGCGGGCCCCAGTTCCGCTGCCGCAGCCCCTCGCCGCGGTCGGGGCTGAGCTGACCGGCGTGCACGGCCGGTCGGCGGCCGCACCCGGAGACTTCCACACCCAGCGGGGCCGGCCCCTGCCAGTCGGCGGCCACAGCGAAGGCGACCTTGGCGCCGAAGGAGTGGCCCAGCAGCAGTGTGCCGACGCCCGGAGTGTGGGCAGCTGTGAAGGCGGCTATCGCCGCGCGCACGGTGGTGGCCTGCAGGCTGAGTTTCTGCCCGGCGGGAAGCCGGTCGGCGGACGTTCCGTAACCCGGGCGGTCCAGGGCCAGCACCGTGTAGCCCAGGCGCGCTCCCAAAACCAGCAGGGACACATCGGGGTGTGCCTGGCCGTCGAAATACCCGGCATTCATGCCGCAGCCGTGCAAGGCCACGATCACAGCGCGCGGATCCTGTGCCGGCTCGCTCACTAAGCCCGAGAGTGTGATGCCATCCGCATCGATGGTGAGCGGGCGTACCCCGGGAGAGAGCATCCGGTGCTGCTGTGCTGACACAGCCGATGACGTACGGGCGGCAGGCTGCACGTTCATCGCGATCTCAGCCACGGCATGCCCCTTGACCACATCCAGCAGCAATGGCCAGGCTTTGACGGTCTGCTGTCGCCAACCTTGACAGGCGGGATGCGTCCCCAGCGCAGCGTCGCACTACCTCGCGCCCAGCGAGTCTCCCCGTCGGCGCCCCGCCCGTCTGGGGCAACGCCGCGGCGCTCTCGCACAGGCTGAAGGCACAACCGATGACATCGGCACTGATCGTGACTCGGCGGCCTCCGCACCGCGAAGCCGCCTCGACGACAGCATGAGGACGGATATCCATGATGCCCAGCATCCAGCCCTGAACCAGTCCCTGCCGCCTCGACGCGGCCATTTGCCCTACCCCGCCGAGACGGCGTCAGATCTGTCGGGGGGGCCTTCAACTCGAGTCGGGCTCGTAGGGCAGCCGAGAAACACGCACTCATGGTGAATCTTGAGGCAACGTAGCCGAACAGCCCTCCCTGGCCCCGCAGCGCGGTCAGGTCCGCAATGGCCTCGCCCTCGTCGGCGAGCATCACCGCCAGATCGGTGGCGATCCGTCCCGGTCATGTCCGATCGAGCGAGGCCGCCGCGGCTTGGGAGCGGTGGAGTACACGGCGGTCAGCCAAGTGGTATCGGCACGATCCGCCGACCACAGTGCCCCGGCACGACCGATCACCCCCGAGTCATCAGCCACTGACATACACCCTTGGACGCCTGCAGAGAGTCGATCAGGACGTGCTCGACGACGCCCGAGGAATGGGAATGAACCGATTCCACAGGCTCTGGCAGATCGAGTTGCCAATGGCCTGGCCAGTCATACTCGCCGGCCTGCGGGTCTCGGCGCAGCTGACCGTCGGCATCGTCACCATTGCCGCCTTCGAGGTCAACATGGGGCTCGGTTACTACGGTTACACCTCGCTCGACAACCTCGGCTCGGTGAACACGGGAACGAGGCGCTGGTGTGCGTGCTCTTCCTCGCCCTCATAGCGCCGGCCCTGCTGCTCGTCCAGGTCGCGTATGTCGCCCTGCTCGAGTCCGCGGGCGCACCGACACCAAGCATGGGCAGGGATCACCACGAGATCGCGGATGCCCTGGCCGCCCTGTGGGCCGGGCTCCGGCTCCAGTGGCTCATAGACCCGCGTCGCGACCTGGTCGCCCGGATGACGGCCGGATGACGGCCGGGTTGGAGGACCTGCTGGGCACCAAGGTCCCCACCGAGCGGTCGCCCTCCTCGCCGGGCTGGGTCAGAGGGCGCCTGCCGGACCCGGCGCCGGCGGCTGTGGCTTCACCAGTCCGCTCTGGTAGGCGATGACCACGAGTTGGGCGCGGTCGCGGGCATCCAGCTTGGTCATGGCCCGTTGGATGTGGCTGCGTACGGTGAGCGGGCTCAGGACGAGCCGGTCGGCGATCTGTGCGTTGGACCTGCCGCGCGCGGCCAGGGTCACGACCTCCCGTTCACGGTCGGTGAGGGTCTTGACGGCGTCGGGGAGGACGAGGAGGTCGTCGGTGTCCGGGGTGGCCAGAAAGCGGCTGATGAGGGTCCGAGTGGCGGTGGGTGACAGGAGGGCTTCGCCGGCCGCGACGGTGCGGATGCCCGACAGCAGAACGTCGGGGCTGACGCCCTTGCCGAGGAATCCGCTCGCGCCGGCGCGCACGGCCTTGGCAACGTTCTCGTCGTTCTCGAAGGTGGTGAGGACGAGGATGTGGGTGTCCGTCAGCTCGGGCCGGGAGCAGATCTCGGCGGTGGCCGCCACTCCGTCGAGGTGCGGCATCCGGATGTCCATGACTACCACGTCGGGCCGGTGCGCCTCGGTCAGCTCGACGGCTTCCCTCCCGTCGGCGGCCTCCGCGATCACCGTCAGGTCGTCGGTCGAGTCGATGAGGATGCGGAAGGTGGCCCGGAGCAGGGCCTGGTCGTCGGCGAGCAGGACGCGGATGGTCATGGCGCGGGGCTTTCGTGGTGGTGGTCGATGGCACTGCTGGGCAGGGTGTCGAGCGACAGGGTGCACACGACCTCGAAGCCGCCCTGGGCACGGTGGCCCGAGTGAAAGGTGCCGCCCGCCGATGTGGCTCGCTCGCGCATGCTGATCAGGCCGAACCCGCCTCCCGGGCCGGGCGGCACGCCGGGGCGGTCGGGAGCGGTGTCGTTGGTGACAGTCAGGGTCAGACGACGGGGCGTGAAGGTGAGCCGTACTTCGGCGGTGCGGCCGGCGCCGTGCTTGGTGACGTTGGTGAGCGCTTCCTGGAGGATCCGGTAGGCCGTCAGATCGAGTACGGGGGTGAGCGGGCGCCACTCCCCCTCGACAGTGACGTTGACCTGGAGGCCGGCCGCCGCACAGGAACCGACCAGGTCGGGCAGCTGGTCCAGTCCCGGCGCGGGGGCCAGGCCGCCCGCGGGGTCGGTGTCCTGTCGTAGCAGCCCCACAGTGGCCTTGAGTTCACGCAGGGCCGCCGCCGCCGTCTCCGGGAGCCTGTCGATGATCTCCTGGGCCTTGTCGGGCCGGGTCCGCAGGAGGTGCTTCACGGCTCCGGCCTGGGCGTCGGCCAGGGTCAGGTGGTGGGCGACCACGTCGTGCAGTTCGCGTGCGATGCGCATGCGCTCCTGGACGACCCGGTGGCGTGCCTCCTCCTCGCGCTGCCGGTCGGCGTGTTCGGCGCGGGCCTCGGCGTACTCGCGGCGCACCCGCCGGTACCCGCCGGGGGCCGCGCAGAGCAGGATCCACGCCGTGGGGTTGACGACGGCGAAGACAACGGAGTCGAGGAAGGAGGGGAAGACCAGGCCGCTGACCCCTACGCAGCCCGTGCCGATCAGAGCGCTGTGCGGACGAGGTCCTTGGTGTGCTCGTCGTTCGGGCCGGTGGACGGGACCGCCGAGAAGAGCGCGGTGTCACCGGCCGGGTTGAACTGCGCCGCGGAGACGGAGACGACCCCCGTGTGGCCGAACGCGGTGCTGTCCCGCCGTACCCGCAACAACCGTCCTGCCCGTGGGGCGACCGACAACGGCGGAACCCGGTGGGCCCGCCCCGACGGAACGCTCGTCACCGGCTCCGCCGACAACGGGACGTGGACGGCGAGTACGACGTCCTGTTGAGACGTGGGCGGGCCGGCCCTGAGTATCTGCTCAGGGCCGCCCCGCCCGCGCACTATCAGCTTGCGGTGGCCACCGGGTCGCGGGTTGGTTCGGGCATCGCCTCAGGTGCGGGCGTCTCCTTCGGCTCGGGCTCGGCTGTCACCGCGGAGGGAGCGGGGGTGGGGGCGTAGGGGATCTCTCCGCGCAGGACGGCCTTGGCGCGGTCCTCGTCGAGCTCTCCCTCCCAGCGGGCGACGGCCAGGGTGGCGACGCCGTTGCCGACCAGGCTGGTCAGGGCGCGGGCTTCGGACATGAACCGGTCGATGCCGAAGATCAGCGCGAGGGCGGCGACGGGGACGTGCGGGACGGCGCTGAGGGTGGCGGCCAGGGCGATGAAGCCGGAGCCGGTGACGCCTGCGGCGCCCTTGGAGGTGAGCAGCATGACGGCGAGCATGGCCAGTTGCTGGGTGAGGCTGAGGTCGATGCCGAGGGCCTGGGCGAGGAAGACCGAGCCCATGGTCAGGTAGATGGCGGTGCCGTCGAGGTTGAAGGAGTACCCGGCGGGCAGCGTGATGCCGACGACGGGTTTCGAGGCTCCCGCGTGCTGGAGCTTGGCCATCATGCGCGGCAGGACGGGCTCGGTGGAGGAGGTGCCCAGGACGATCAGCAGTTCTTCCTTGATGTAGCGCAGGAAGGGCATCAGCCGCAGTCCGTTGAGGCGCATCACGGTCCCGAGGACGACCAGGACGAAGAAGAGGGCGGTCAGCCAGAACGAGCCGACCAGCAGGGCCAGATGGCGCAGGGTGCCCAGGCCGTAGTTGCCGATGGTGAAGGCCATCGAGCCGAACGCGCCGATGGGGGCGAGCCGCATGATCCAGCGGATGAGCGTGAACAGGACCGTGGAGAACTTCTCGATGCCCCGGGCGATCCCCAGGCCGGCCTCCCCACTGGCGTGCAGGCCGAAGCCGAACAGCACGGACACCAGCAGCACCGGCAGGATCTCGTTGCCGGTCAGGGCGCTGACCAGGGTGGCCGGGACGATGGCGAGGACGAACTCGGCGAAGCCCTCGTGGGTCGTGGTCGCCTCCGGCGGCAGGCCCTTGGTGGTCAGGGTCGAGAGGTCGACGTGCAGACCGCTGCCCGGCTTGACGACGTTGACGACGACCAGGCCGAGCACCATGGCCACGGTGGTCAGCACCTCGAAGTAGACCAGGGCCTTCAGGCTCACGCGGCCGACCGCACGGGCGTTGCCCATGGAGGCGATGCCGTGGACGACCGTGCAGAAGATGATCGGCGCGATGAGCATCTTCACCAGCGCGATGAAGCCGTCGCCGAGCGGCTTGAGGTCAGCGCCGACGGAGGGCCACAGCCAGCCCACGGCGGCGCCGAGGAAGACGGCGATCAGGCACTGGATGTACAGGTGGGACAGCATCCGGCGGATGCGGGCCGGTGGTGCGGTGACGGTACCCGGGGCGGCGTCGTTGCGGCTCATGCGGGGCGTCCTTCCAGGACGGGAACGAGGAGTTCGGCTCGGGCGATACGCCGGGCGGCGCGGTGCAGGAGCACCGTGGGGGACGCGCCGTCCGGTGCGGGGACGGCTTGGGTGGTGATCACGCCGGCGGGGGTGCCCAGGCGCAGCGTGCCGTCGGCGGTCTGCCGGGCGACGCGGTGGGCGAGGGTGCCAGGGGTGGCGGCGGCCGTGGCGAGGGCCACGGCGGAGGTGAGGCCGATCGCGGGGTGCGGGGCGTGCATGGAGACCATGCGCACGGCCAGGTCGTACTCGTCCTGGTTGACGAGTATGCCCTGGGTGGTGCGATAGGGGGCGGGCCGGGCGACGATGCCCACCTTCGGCACCGCGTGGCTGACCGGATCGCCCTCGCGGGCCAGGCCCATGGCCAGCGCTGCCTGGCGGCGCAGCAGTGTCAGCGCGGGCACCGCGGTGGCGAACGCGGTGAGGGATTCCGTGCCGTCGAGGCCGAACGCCTTGGCCTCGAAGAGTGCGGCCGGAGCGCCGGCGTCCACCAGGGATGCCTCGACGGGGCCGTCCGGGCCGGTCAGTTCGTCCAGTGCCCGGCCGGTCGGCAGAGCGCGGCCGGTCGTCGAGCCCGCCGGGTCCTGAAACCCGAGCAGGACCGGCACGCCCGGCGCCGAGGTGCCCGGCACCACGGCCGTGCCCTCCTCCGGGGCCACGCCCGCGGGGGTGGGGATCGTGCCGGTGAGGCGGGCCCCGGTGTTGACGTTGAGCAGGCGGACGGTGGTGGTGTCCGACGCGATCGGCACGAGCTGGTGATGGACGGCGTACAGGGCCACGGCGGTGGCGCAGTTGCCGCAGTTGCTGGCCCACTCCACGCGCTCCTCGCCGATACCGACCTGCGCGAAGGCGTACTCGACATCCACGCCGGGTTCGGCCCACGCCTGTACGACGGCGGCCTTGGAGGTGGTGGAAGAGGCGCCGCCCACGCCGTCGATCTGACGGGGGTCGGCGGCGTTGAAGGCGGCGAGCAGCAGGGCATCGACGTCCACGCCCGTGGCGGCCACGTCGCGGTGGTCGAAGATCCAGCACTTGCTGGTTCCTCCGCGGATCATCTCGCCCTGCACACGCAGCACAACTGACTCCTCACAAACATGGAAAGGGGAAGCCCACCGACGGTCTCGCCGTGCGTGGTGTCCTCCACGGTGAGTTACAGCAGCGTGAAGTACAATCTCGGAAATCTGCATGGCTATTAAGGTGAAGTGAACGCTGGAGGTAGCGGCATGCTCGACGTCCGGCGCATCCTGCTGTTCACCGAGGTCGCCCGGCGCGGCTCGGTGACGGCGCCCGCCCGCGCCCTCAACTACACCCCGTCAGCGGTGTCGCAGCAGATCAGCCGCCTGGAAACGGAGGCAGGACAGCCCCTGCTGGAGCGCCACGCCCGGGGTGTCACCGTTACCGACGCCGGACGGGCGCTGGCCGAACGAGGGGCACGGATCGAACGCGAACTCCGGGCAGCGGAAAACGAACTCGCCGACTTCGCCGGCCTGCGCGCGGGCACGCTGCGTATCGGCACGTTCCCCACCGTCGGCGCCTCGCTCCTCCCGCAGGCCGTGATCGCCTTCCGGGACGCCCACCCCGACGTACGGCTGACCGTCCGCAGCGCCCGCATCGCCGGACTCTGGACCATGCTGGAGAACCGGGAGATCGAGATGTCGCTGATGTGGGACTACGACTGGAGCCGCATCGACCGGGAGGACATCGTCGTCACCCCCCTCCTCGATGACCCACCAGCCCTGCTCGTCAGCGACCGCCATCCACTCGCCGGCCGCGACGCCGCCTCACTCGCCGACTTCGCACACGACCCCTGGATCACCCGCGCCGACCATCACCCGGTGGCCGAAGCCCTTGTCCGCGGCTGCCGCGCCGTCGGCTTCGAGCCCCACATCGTCTACGAGGCCCACGACTACCAGGAAGCCCAGGCCATGGTCGCCGCCGGCATCGGCGTCGCCCTTGCTCCCGCCCTGGCCCTGGAGGGCATCCGACCCGGCGTCAACGTCCTGCCCCTCCAGACGCCGGCCCCCGTCCGCCGCATCCTCCTGGTTCGCATGGCCGATCACTCACTCACCCCCGCCGCCCTGACCTTCGCCACACTCCTCCGCGACACCGCCGCGGCACGAACAACCTGACACTGACACTGCTGGAGTTCGGCTGCGATGAGAGTGGCTGCGGCGTCGACCTCGTCTTGGAGCCGTTGCCGATCAAGGCGGTTCTCCTTCAGTCGACGCCGGAGGCGGGTGACCTCCTCGGTCAGCTTCTGGTCGTGCTGGCGGGCAGTGCTTTGATCAACCCGGTTGTCCCAGTCAGCGAGTACCGCGGTTGCGCGGTTCATGGTGGCTCGGCTCACGCCTGCCTCTCGCCAGAGGTTCTGCTTGGCCAGCTTGCCGTCAGTGCGAATGGGCCCGACCGGAAGAGGCGTTCCATGGCCTCCCGTAGGGCCCTTTCGGCCTTGAGGGAGAGGCCTGGCTGGTACGGGATGGCCATGATGCCTTCGACTTGGTAAGTGCGATCTCGTCCTCGCCGGCCGCGCGCAGCCCGTCGGGCACGGCGCGTGCGCCGGGGTGCGTGGCGTCGTAGTACGCCATCGGGAGCGTCAGCGCCTCAACTGGCCTCCCGGGACGGCCACGCGAAGGTGAGCAGACCGCCGTTCGCGTCCCGGACCAGGTGCCCGGACGTGCGCAGCTCGTCGTAGGTGTCACTGCCGGGTTCGACGGTCGGCCACGCCGAGACGGCGAGCTTCACCCCTAGGCCGGTCAACTCCTTGACCATGGCGGCGGGGTCGGGCCACTCGCTCTCCTCGCAGCGCCAGTCACCCATCTTCGGCCAGCGGAAGAAGTCGCAGACGACGACGGCCGGCGGCAGTCCGCGCTCCCTGTACTCCCGTGCCACCACGAGGAGTTCGTCCTGGGTGCGATAGCACAGCTTCAACTGCCTGAAACCGGACGCCCACTCGGGGAGGAGGGGCGGGCGTCCGGTGGCCCGGGTGTGGGCGTGGAGGGTCTGGGCCGGGGTGTCGCCGGCGGTGACCCAGTAGTCGACGCGCCCGCCGGCGTCGGCGGTCCACCGGGTGGTGTCGGTATCCGCGCGCTTCATCTGATGCGGCGCAGGTGGGGCGGGAGCCCCGTCGACAGTACGAGCTGACGTTATTTAACTCTCGCGCTCCTCACACTTCTTCCCGAACTCCAATGTTTGACTCATCGTCAGGATGCGAGCCGGACCCATACCCGCAGGTAACCAAGTCTCTCGTGCCGCAAGACTAGACAGAGCAACGTTCATGTCCGTTAATCCATCCCATGTATCAGTGGAGAGGGCTGATCGGACCGAGAAGCCTATGAATCCGGGACCTCGTTGCCCAGCAGGGCTGCCGCCTGGCTCCCAGCCGCCGGCTCCGGACGGAGTTCCGACGAGCGAACAGGACCAACCGCAGTGCCGGTGGAGTCTCACGCGCGTCGGCTCTCGCCGGCATGGCGGCCGGGACGGTGAGCGCCACCAACGGCTCCCGCTGTGATGTCGTCGGCCTGCCACGCATGGCGCCAGCCCGGCAGCAGACAAGCCCGTGACGTGCCGCACCCGACTCCGGGACATGCGAGCGAAGGCACCGACCAAGCAGTCGCTCTCCCCTCACCGAAAGGTTCAAGATGTCTTCCTCCGTCAGCAGACGGCGCCTGCTGCAAATAGCCGGGGCCACCGCAGCCGCCTCTGCCACCGGATCCTTCGTCGGGGCATCTCCCGCCCACGCGGCGGCCGTTCCTCCCGCAAGGGCCGATATCGGGGTCTTGGCGCGTCCCTTCGAACTCGGCCAGGTCCGGCTCACCGCGAGCCGGTGGCTGGACAACCAGAACCGCACACGGAACTACCTGCGGTTCGTCGATGTCGACCGGCTGCTGTACAACTTCCGCGCCAACCATCGGCTGTCCACCAACGGCGCGGCGGCCACGGGCGGCTGGGACGCGCCGACGTTCCCCTTCCGCACCCACGTCCAAGGGCACTTCCTCACGGCATGGGCACAGCTGTACGCCGTGACCGGGGACACCACCTGCCGGGACAAGGCCACCTACATGGTTGCGGAGCTGGCCAAATGCCAGGCCAACAACAGCGCCGCAGGCTTCAGCGCCGGGTACCTCTCCGGCTATCCCGAGTCCGACTTCACCGCTCTCGAGCAGCGGACCCTGAACAACGGCAACGTGCCGTACTACACCATCCACAAGACCCTTGCCGGGCTGCTGGACGTATGGCGACACATCGGCAGCACACAGGCCCGGGACGTGCTGCTCGCCCTGGCGGGATGGGTCGACCGGCGCACCGGCGGGCTGAGCCGCCAGCAGATGCAGGCCATGCTGGGAACCGAGTTCGGCGGCATGAACACCGTGCTGACCGATCTCTACCAGCAGACAGGCGACGCGCGGTGGCTCACCGCCGCCCAACGGTTCGACCATGCCGCGGTGTTCGACCCGCTGGCGGCCAACCAGGACCAGCTCAACGGAATTCACGCCAACACCCAGGTACCCAAGTGGATCGGAGCCGCCCGGGAGTACAAGGCCACCGGCACCACCCGCTACCGGGACATCGCCACCAACGCCTGGAACATCACCGTCAACTCGCACACCTATGCCATCGGCGGCAACAGCCAGGCGGAGCATTTCCGCGCCCCGAACGCCATCGCCGGCTTCCTGAACAAGGACACCTGCGAAAGCTGCAACACCTTCAACATGCTCACCCTCACCCGGGAACTGTTCGCGCTCGACCCGAACCGAGCCGCGCTGTTCGACTACTACGAGCGGGCATGGCTGAACCAGATGATCGGCCAGCAGAACCCGGCCGACAGCCACGGCCACGTCACCTACTTCACCCCGCTCAACCCGGGAGGCCGACGCGGCGTCGGCCCGGCGTGGGGCGGCGGCACCTGGAGCACCGACTACGGCACCTTCTGGTGCTGCCAGGGCACGGGCCTGGAGATGCACACCAGGCTGATGGACTCCATCTACTTCCGCAGTGACAACACCCTGATCGTGAACCTGTTCGTGCCCTCGGCGCTCAACTGGTCGGAGCGCGGAATCACAGTCACCCAGACCACGACATACCCCGCCGGCGACACCACGACCTTGCAAGTCACCGGCAACGTCAGCGGAACCTGGGCGATGCGCATCCGCATCCCGAGCTGGACCACCGGGGCCACCATCAGCGTCAACGGCACGGCGCAGAACATCACCACCACGCCCGGCAGTTACGCCACCCTGACTCGCTCCTGGACCTCCGGCGACACGGTCACCGTCCGCCTGCCCATGCGGGTCGTCATGCGAGCCGCCAACGACAACGCGAACGTCGCCGCGATCACCTACGGCCCGGTGGTCCTGTCCGGCAACTACGGTGACTCCTCTCTCAGTTCCCTCCCGTCACTGAACACGTCCTCGATCACACGGACCAGCAGCAGCTCGCTCTCCTTCACCGCCACCGCCAACGGCTCCACCGTCAACCTGGGCCCCTTCCACGACGCGCACGGCCACAACTACACCGTCTACTGGAACACCACCGGCAGCGTCCGTCTGGTCAACGTGGGCAGCGGCCTCCTGCTGGGCATCCAGGACATGTCCACGGCAGACGGTGGCCGCGCTCTGCAGTGGTCGGACAACGGCACCGCCGACCACGACTGGTACATGATCACCGACGGAACCGCGGTCCGCTTCCGCAACGCCCACAGTGGCAAGGTGCTCGGCGTCCTGAACATGTCGACGGCAGACAACGCGACCGTCCTGCAGTGGTCGGACAACGGCACCACCGACCACAGATGGACGCTGCTCGACCAGGGAGACGGGACCTACAAGATCCGCAACGAGAACAGCGGCAAGTTGCTCGCCATCGCGAACAACTCCACCGCTGCAGGTGCGTTCGCGGTTCAGGACTCGGACGACGGCACCACCGACAACCGGTGGCGCATCGTGAGGAACTGAGATCCACTCCGGAAGCGGATCGTGGGTGCTCTCCACCCTTCCGCTTGCTCGACACTTCGACCCTCGTTCGATATTACGAACGCCGAGGTCGAGGTCAGAGCGCATCAACAGTCCGGACAGCCCCTTGCAGAGCCAACCGGAAATGCTCACTCAAGAAACGAGACCCCATGCAGAAACAACGTAGTTTCGGCCGCAGGCATCTGACCGCGGTGCTCGCGGCCCTGGTCGCTTCGGCGGCGACTCTCGTCGCCAACCCGGCTCAGGCGGCCACCAGCGGCGCCATACGCGGCGTTGGTTCCGGCCGGTGTCTCGATGTGCCCGGCGCCAGCCAGACCGACGGCACGAACCCGCAGATCTGGGACTGCCACGGCGGGACCAACCAGCAGTGGACGCTGACGGACAACAACCAGCTGACCGTGTACGGCAACAAGTGCCTGGATGTCCCGGGCCACGCCACCACGGCCGGTACGCGGCCGGTGATCTGGTCCTGCAACGGCGGTACGAACCAGCAGTGGCGGGTGAACTCCGACGGCACGGTCGTCGCCGTGGAGTCCGGGCTGTGCCTGGACGTCAGCGGCGGCGCCACGGCCAACGGCACGGCGGTGCAGCTCTGGAACTGCAACGGCGGCAACAACCAGAAGTGGACCGGTCTGTCCGGGACGGACAGCGCGTGTGCTCTTCCGTCGACGTACCGGTGGTCCTCGACAGGTCCGCTGGCGCAGCCGGCGAACGGCTCGGTCGCGCTGAAGGACTTCACCACCGTGACGTACAACGGCAAGCACCTCGTCTACGCGACCACCTCGAACGGATCGTCGTGGGGCGCCATGACGTTCAGTCCCTTCACGAACTGGTCGGACATGGCGTCGGCCGGCCAGACCGCGATCAGCGGGTCCGCGGTGGCGCCCAAACTGTTCTACTTCGCGCCCAAGAACATCTGGGTGCTGGTCTCAAACGGGTGGGGTACCGCCTGGCCCTTCACCTACCGCACGTCCAGCGACCCCACCAACCCCAACGGCTGGTCCGCGCCGCAGGAGCTGTTCACCGGCAGCCTCCCCACAGGCGGCCCGATCGACCCGACCGTGATCGCCGACGACCAGAACATGTACCTGTTCTTCGCGGATGACAACGGCGGCATCTACAGGTCGACCATGGCGCTCGGGAACTTCCCGGCCAGCTTCGGCTCGTCGTACACCAAGATCATGAGCGACACGAAGGAGAGGCTGTTCGAGGCGCCGGAGGTCTACAAGGTCCAGGGCCAGAACCAGTACCTCATGATCGTTGAGGCGATCGGCGGGAACGGCCGCTACTTCCGCTCGTTCACGGCCTCCAGTCTGAACGGTTCGTGGACCGAGCAGGCCGGCAGTGAGAGCGCCCCCTTCGCGGGCAAGGCCAACAGCGGTGCCACGTGGACCAACGACATCAGCCACGGTGACCTGGTCCGCAACAACCCCGACCAGACCATGACCATCGACCCCTGCAACCTGCAGTTCCTCTACCAGGGCAGGGACCCCAGCTCGGACGGCATGGACTACCCGAAACTGCCGTACCGGCCGGGCGTGCTCACCCTGCAGCGCTGACCCGCGCGCACATGATCACAAGCTCATGACCCCGCCGACCAGGCCCGCAAAGCAGCTTGCGCTTTGCGGGCCGGGAAGGAACCCCTCCATGGTTCCCCCGCACAGACGGCTGCTGCGTCTCCTTGCGGCCACCGCACTGACGCTCAGCGCCTGCGTCACCGCCTCCGCCGGCACGACCGCCGAGGCCGCACCGGGCAGCCCCGCGCTCACCCCGCCGCTGGGCTGGAACAGTTGGAACAGTTTCGGCTGCGGGGTCACCGAGGCGCAGGTGCGCCAGGCCGCCGACGCGATGGTGTCGTCGGGTATGCGGGAGGCCGGTTACCGGTACGTGGTGGTCGACGACTGCTGGTTCGACCCTCAGCGTGACAGCGCGGGCAACCTGCGGGCCAACCCGACCAAGTTCCCCAGCGGCATGAAGGCCCTCGGGGACTACATCCACGGCAAGGGCCTGAAGTTCGGCATCTACCAGGCACCCAACGAGAAGACGTGCGCGCAGGGCGTGGGCACCTACCCGGGCGCCACGGGCAGCAAGGGCCACGAGGCCCAGGACGCCAACGCGTTCGCCTCATGGGGCGTCGACTACCTCAAGTACGACTGGTGCTCCGGCAGCGGCACCCTGAGCGAGCAGATCGCACAGTTCACCATCATGCGCGACGCCCTGCGCGCCACCGGCCGGCCCATCGTCTACAGCATCAACCCCAACAGCTTCCACGCCCCCACCGGCGACAAGTACAACTGGGGCGAGGTCGCCGACCTGTGGCGGACGACCGAGGACCTGCTCGACATCTGGCAGAACAACAACACCAACAGCTACCCGATGGGCGTCGGCAACGTCCTGGACGTCACCGCGCCGCTGGCCGCGCAGTCGGGCCCGGGGCACTGGAACGACCCCGACATGCTGGTCGTCGGCCGCCCCGGCCTGTCCCTGACCGAGTCCCGCTCCCACTTCGCCCTGTGGGCACTGCTGGGCGCACCGCTCATGGCCGGCAACGACATCCGCACCATGTCCGCCGACGTGAGCGCGATCCTGCGCAACCCGCGTCTGCTGGCGGTGAACCAGGACCAGCTGGGCGCGGGCGGGCGCCGGGTGCGCGACGACGGCGGCACCGAGATATTCGCCAAGCCCCTGTCCGACGGCTCGGTCGCGGTGGGCCTGTTCAACCGGGGAGGCGGCACGGCGACGGTCAGCACCACGGCCGCTCAAGTCGGCCTGTCCGGCGGGTCGTTCACCCTCACCGACCTGTGGACCGGCGGCACGTCGAGCACGTCCGGGCAGATCTCGGCGAGCGTCCCCGCGCACGGCGTGGCCGTGTTCCGGGTGAGCGGCGGCAGCCCGCTCGCCGCCACCACCTCCCGGCTGCGCGGCAACGCCTCCGGCCGCTGCCTGGACGTCGACAACGCCTCCACCGCGGCCGGGGCCACGGCACTGATCTGGGACTGCCACACGGCCGCCAACCAACTGTGGACCACATGGGCCGGCGGCGAGATCCGCGTCTACGGCGACAAATGCCTGGACGCCTACAACCAGGGCACCACCAACGGCACCCGGGTCATCACCTGGCCCTGCAACGGCCAGAACAACCAGAAGTGGACGATCGGCTCCGACGGGACGATCCGCAACGTCCACGCCGGGCTGTGCCTCGACGTCAACGGGGCCGCCACCGCCAACGGCACCCCGCTGGTCCTGTGGACCTGCAACGGCCAGAACAACCAGAAGGGGACCACACTCCCGTAACCCGCCACCCCTGCCACCGCGCAGGGAGACGTCCGATCGATTGAGGGCAGTCCCACGACTGCAGGCCAAGCTGCGGGGACTGCCCTCCGCCACCGGGACCGGGACTTCGAGCCCATCGCCGCAGTCATGATGTCCCTCAACTGTGGCGGGGCTGCAGGCGCAAAGGCCTGCAGCCCCGTTCAGGCGTTGAGGTCAGGACGGGTCGCCGTACTGGAGTCCGCGTCCGTTGGTGCCGACGTAGACACGGCCGTAGGTGTCGGGGTCGCCGGTGATGACGCCGACGCCGCCGATGGCGCCCCACTGGTGTGCCTTGTCGTTGACGCGGAGCCAGGTGGCGCCCTTGTCGGTGGAGCGGAAGACTCCGGTGACGTCCTTGACGGTGCCGATCAGGTACAGCGCCTGGTAGCCGGTGCCCGGCTTTGCCTTGCCGAAGCCGAGGGCGGAGGCGGACTGCACCGTGCTGAGCGTGGTGAAGGTGCGGCCGCCGTCGGTGGAGTGCAGCAGCCCCTTGGAACCGGCGATCCACAGGTCACCGGCGACGCCGGGGACGGCCGTGAGCTTGCCGGAGGGCAGGTTGCCGGCGCGGGCGGTGAAGGTCGCGCCGCCGTCGGTGCTGGCGTAGAGCGTGCCGCCGGACAGGGAGTAGAAGGTCTTGGCCGAGGAGCGGTCGGCGACGACCACGGCGTCGGTGCCCAGGCCGCCGACCCTCGACCAGCTCGCGCCGTTGTCGGTAGAGCGGTACGGGGCCTGTCCGGACTGGGTCCAGACGATGCTGGAGCCGTCCGCGGCGAGCGCGATGCGGCCGCTGTGGGCGCTGCCCACGGGCTCCGCCTTGAAGCCGTTCCAGCTGAGGCCGCCATCGGTGGAGTAGGCGCCGTCCTGCGCGCCGCCAGTGCCGACACGGACCATCATCGAGGCCTTGGACTGGGCGAAGTCGATGTCGGTGCTGTTGCTCATCATCGGGTTCGCCAGCCGCCCTGAGGGCACCTTGGTCAGGGAGTCGTGCCGGAACCCGCCCTGGTCGCCCATGGCGGTGATGACGGTGGCGCCGCCGGGAGGGGCGATCGCGTCGATCAGCGCGGTCTCCTCCAGCCCTCGGGCGCCCATGCTCCAGTGGCTGGTGCCGCCGCTGTCGGAGGCGTTGGCGTCCTTGCTGCGCAGGATGCCGTTGCCGGTGCCGTACAGCACGTGCCCGGAGTTGAAGGGATCGATGGCCAGGGCGGTCATCCAGTGCCCGGTGTGGGTGCCGACATAGGGAGCGGCGGAGGCGCTGCGCGACGACTTGTCGGCCAGGGCCTTCCAGTTCGCGCCGCCGTCGGTGCTGCGGTAGATCTCGTCCTCGGGCCACCAGCGGCGAGGGTGGTGACCATCACCGTGGACGGCTTGCGCGGGTCGACGGCCAGGCCGGAGAAGCCGTAGCTGCCCTGCGACGGGGAGACGTTCTTCCACGCCCCGCCGGCCGGCGTGTACTTCCACACCGAACCCCCCGTCACGCCGTTGGGTCCGAGGTTGTTGGTGTACGTCAGGTACAGCGATCCGTCACCGGAGAGCACGCCGTGCTGCGGCATCTGGCCGGTGGGCTGCCCGGAGACGGCCTGCCAGGTGCTGCCGCCGTCGGTGGAGCGGTACAGGGAGGTGGACCTGTCGGCGACACCGACGTAGATCGTCTTGCTTCCGGCCGGGCCGTACGTCACGAAGGAGATGCCCGCGCCGCTACTCGCCCCGTCCTTGACGGGGAACGAGGAGACCTGACTCCATGTCACACCGTAGTCGGTGCTGCGCCACAGGCCGTTCTTGCGGGTGCCCAGCAGCAGGGTGCCGTGGTTGGCCGGGTCGATCACGAGCCGTTCGCCCGCCCCGCGGCCGTCCTCGTTGCCGCCCAGCTTGAAGGGCAGATCGGTGCGCTTGAAGGTGCGGCCCCGGTCAGTGGAGCGCAGGATCGCGCCGTTGCCGGCCCACTCGTTGGTGTAGGTGCCCGCCCCAAGGTAGAGCCGCTTGGGGTCGACGGGGTCGGTGGCCACCGAGTCGATGCCCAGCAGGTTCCAGTCCTTCTCGCCGATCCAGTCGGTCAGCGGGATCCACTGCTCGGCCCCGGTGTCCCAGCGGTAGGCGCCGCCCATGTCGGTACGCGCGTACAGCAGGCCCTTCTCGCTGGGGTTGAACACCAGCCCGGTGACGTAACCGCCGCCCACCACCTGGGCGTTCTTCCACGCATACGGTCCGGCGGCGGCCGTGGTCTGGGCCGTGCCGGCCCCGTCCGTCCGGGTCTCGGCCGTCTTCACCAGCTTCCACTGCTGGTTGGTGCTGCCCCGGCCCGGATACTGGACGACTGCCGCGCCGTCGGCCGCGGAGCCTCCGGAGACGTCCAGCACCTGGCCGCTCCTGCGGGAGGTGAGGGTAACGGCGTCGGCACCGCTCACCTCGTCGATGCGCCACTCCTGGGAGGTGGAGGAGCTGTCGGTCTGCTGCTCGGCGGCGGCCGCCTGAGCGGTCGAACTGCCCGCTATGCCCAGCACCTTGCCGCTGTTGCGGTTCACGAGCTCGTAATAGCCGTCCCCGGCGGGCTTCAGCTTCCACTGCTGGTTGGTGGTGTTCTGGTCGGTCCACTGCTGGATACGGGTGCCGTCGGCCGTGGAGAAGCCGTTGACGTCCAGCACCTTGCCACTGCGCACGGAAACCAGCCGGTAGTAGGCATCGCCGTCGACCGTCGCGGCCTGCGAGTCCTCCTGTGCGAACAGGAAGTACGGCACGACGATGGCGGGCACGCCGACCAGCAGACCAGTGGCGGTCCAGCGACGGCGATGACGCCCGCGGCGCCCGCCGTTCGTGGGGTTGTCCATGGGGGTGAGGTTCTCCTTGCATGCTGTTCACCGGAGGAAATCCGGATCCCGGCCACCGGAACTGACCGGATCCGCTCCCTTGTCGCCACAGGCCCCGCACAGGGTTGCCGCGAGCCGGGAACTTTTTTCAGGCGCCTCGTGGTGCGGCAGGAGTTGGTCAGCGGCTGGGTGCCGCGGTTCCCCTTGGCGTCGACGGCCATGGCCCGAAAGGACCCCGAGCCGGACGTCCTGGGCTGCCCCAGTCACCAACCGGCACGTGACGAGAATCGAACTCGCGCTCTCAGCTTGGGAAGCGATGGCGCTTGGAGGGCGTCATGGCTGCTGACCTTGCGGACTCCGGTCTTCACCGACTCCCCGCAGTCCGGCTGGACCCGCACCCGCTACGGCTGCGCCACCACGCAGGCACCGGTCCAGGCGATCAGCATCCAGAGTGCCAAGCATGTCCTGCCCGCCAGCGGTATGGCGGCCCGGGGCCATCGCCTTCTTCGGACTCGACGGCTCCGGCGGGACCACCACAGGTCCGGCCCACGCCACCGGTTCCGGCAAGTGCCTGGACGTGCCCGGCCTTTCGCAGACCAACGGCACCCAGACGCAGATCTGGGACTGCAACGGCGGCACCAACCAGCAGTGGCGCCTCGGCTGACACCACCGCCCAGGACTGAGAGGGCTACTGCCCTCCTCCCCCGCCCGCGCACCGCGGACAGACGAGCGACCCGTACCAGACCGTGACAGCCCGCCCCAGGACACCATCTGCCCCTGCGCCACTTCGCGAACCGAATCCGCCCCTCGGCCGGCCGTCACCATCTCCCGCCAACCCCCGGACGGCACGCCCTCCGCCCCAGCGGAGGACTGGTCGAACACCCCCTGGCCCGCATACGACACCCAGGATGCGCAGCCCGGCACAGCTACGTGTACGACGAGCACCCGAGCGTAGGCGCAGGCGGCGGCGCAATCCGAGGCCCCCTCCACCTGAACGATCCAGCACGCTGGCCGGCGGTTCTGGTGGAGAGGGCCTTCGGGGGTGCATGGCTCACTCGGTGCGCAGGCCGTCCGGGCGCATCAGCCGTAGCAGTGCCGGCAGGCTGAGCACGGTCACCAGCAGGACGACGGCGGTGGCGGTGCCGGTCATCGACAGTACGCTCGCCCAGTCCACGCTTACCGGTTTGTCCGTCATCTTCAGCAGTGCCGTGCCCAGTGTCATCCCGAGTGCTGTGGCCAGCGCCAGGCCGAGGCCGATCGGGATCGCGGTCTGCCACAGCACGGACAGGCACAGGGTGCGGCGCCGGGTCCCGACGGCGATGAGCGACGACAGCAGTTTGCGGCGCTCGCGCAGCTGCTCCAGCTGCGCGACCAGCAGACTCGCGCCGATCAGCGCCAGTACGCCGGCGGCGCCGACGAGCAGGAAGGTGCGGATGGAGGCGTACGCGTCGTCGCGCTTGCTGGACACCAGCATCGCCGGGTCGGTCTGCATGCCGAGACGGCGGGCCGTGTTCCGCGCGTACTCCGGCGCGGCCGCCAGCCCCTGGTCGAGCGCGAGGTAGATCTTCCCGTCCAGGCCATGTGCGCGGCCCGTGGGCAGGGCGCCCGGCGTCAGCAGCAGCCCGCCACGCTTCCACCCGGACTGGTCCACCTTCGCCCGTGCCTGCTTCACGCCCGCCGGCACGGTCCAGGGCATCGGCCTGTGACCGAGGAGGGAGCCTACGGTCGCACTGAACCGCACCTTTGTGCCGGCCTTGGAAAGTTCGGCCGCCCCCAGCTCATCGGCCTCCTCGGCCCCGCCCCGGACGGCGAAGACGTCACCGTCCTCGCAGGAAGGCAAGGAAGCCACCTCGCGCAGGGACGCGCAGTCGGCGATGGTGACCGGGGCCTCTTTGCCGGCTTCCGTGCGCCGGACACGGCCCTCGTCGTAGGCGTAGACGTTCGCAACGCCTCTGGTCGCCTTGAAGTCGGCCGCCGCCCGGGCGAGCGGGACCCCGTCCGGCAGTTCCGCGCGCATCTGGGCCCGGGTGGGGTCGTCGGTGGTGTGCTTGGTGAACTGGCCCTGCACCCCGGAGAAGAGCATTTGCAGGGCGATGGCGCCCGCCACCGCGACGGCGATGCCGTTGACCATGCGGGCGGCCGTTCCGCTGCTCAGCTGGAGCCGGCGGGTGGCCAGTTGCCAGGCGACCCCGCCGGAGCCGAGCCGGGCGACGACCGTCTCCACGACCCACGGCAGCAGGGCGGTCACCCCGACGAGCAGCAGGAGGACGCCGCCGGTGACCTGGTACTGGTTGAAGTCTGCACTGAACCGGTCCTTGCCGATCATCGGATAGAGCAGTCCGAGCCCGCCCACGGGCAGCAGGATCCGCCACCACAGCCGGCGCCGTGGGGGCTTCGCGGTGCGCACCACGCCGAGCGGCTCGATCACCACGCCGCGCAGCGCGAACAGCGTGACCATCACCGCGGCCGCCGGGACCGCGACCGCGACGAGCAGGGCGAGCCCGGGGGAGGGGATCAGATAACCGGGGAACACACTCACGTCGAACAGGTCCAGGGACCCGGAAAGCTGCCGGACGATCAGGAAGAAGACCGTGCCGAAGGCCAGGCCGGCCACGGCCCCGGCGAAGGCCTCGCCGGCGGCGATCCGCCGGGTCATCCCGCTGTCCGAACCCACCAGCCGCAGCGCCGCCAGTCGCCGGTCACGGCGCTCGCCGCCGAACCGCACGGCCGCGGCGATGAACACGCCGACCGGCATCAGCAGCGCCAGGAACACGACGAGGCCGAGCAGGACGAGGACGGGGTCCTTCTTCTCCGAGGCCTTGTACCCTGCGCCGAATCGGTCGATGCGTTCGACCCTGCCCATCCCCGGCACGACCACGAGGTGATCGGCGCCGCGGTAGAAGGCCAGTTCCTGGGCCCCGATCAGTCCGGGTTCGGCGATGGTGCCGACGATCCGCTCCGGCAGCCGTTCGCGCAGCAGTTTCCCTTCGCCGGACTCCAGCAGATGCTTCAGCGCGGGAGAGACCACCATCTCGCCCACCCCGGGAAACTTCGAGACCCCTGGGGGCAGGGGCGCCCTGGGACCCTCGGGCTGCAACTCCCGCCCGCGCACCTCCTTGTCACGGAAGGTCGTCCCGGCCTCGCCGACCACCAGCGTGTCGTCCGCCTTCTTCATCGGCACCAACGCGGTGTACGTGAGGTCGGAGCGCGCCTCCTGCCGGTCGTGCCGGACGGCCAGCGCGTTCGGGAGCGCGGTGGCGAGCAGCAGCAGCGCCACGCCGAGCCCCACGCCGACGGCGGTGAGGAGCATCCGCACCCACCCCTCCCGCCCGCCGGTGAAGGCGAACCGGGTCCCCATGGCCAGATCCCTGGCCCACTGCCGTGCACTCATTTGGCGCGCTCCATGTCCCGGGACCTGCCGTCGCGAACGACGACCTCGCGGTCGGAGTAGGCGGCGACCCGCGCCTCGTGCGTGACGAGCACGACGGCCGCGTTGGTGGAGCGGGCCGCCTCGGTCAACAGCCCCATCACGCGCTCACCGTTGAGCGAGTCGAGCGCGCCGGTCGGCTCGTCGGCGAACAGCACCCGGGGGTTGGTGACCAGCGCCCGGGCCACGGCCACCCGCTGGCCCTGACCGCCGGAGACCTCGCCGGGCCGCTTCTTGCGCAGGTCGTCGACCTCGAGCCGCTCCATCCACCGCAGCGCGGCCCGCTCGGCCTCCTTGCGGGAGGTGCCGTTGAGCCGCAGCGGCAGCGCCACGTTCTCCACACAGGTCAGCTCGGGCACCAGCTGACCGAACTGGAAGACGAAGCCGAACTCGGAGCGGCGCAGCGCACTGCGCTGGGCGTCGTTCATGGTGGCCAGCTCACGCCCGTTGTAGGTGATGGACCCGGAGTCGGGCGGCACGATCCCGGCCAGGCAGTGCAGCAGCGTCGACTTGCCGGACCCGGAGGGGCCCATCACGGCGACGACCTCACCGGGGTGGATGGAGAAGTCAGCGCCGTCGAGCGCGGTGGTCGGTCCGTACGCCTTGCGCAGGTCCTGGGCGGCGAGCAGGGAACCGGGAGGAACATGGGTCATGCGGTCACCGCCTCGGCGAGCTTGTCCAGACGCGCCGCGGTCAGCTCCAGCCAGCGCAGATCCGCTTCGAGGTGGAACAGGGCGTGGTCGCAGATCAGCTGGTCGGCCAGGTCACCCCGGCGCTTGCGGTCGGTCAGGATCCGCATCATGCGCAGGTGCTCGGAGCGCTGCGTGTCGAGGATGCCGGCCGCGTCCCGGTGCGTCAGCAGCGCGAGGACGACCTTGCTGTACAGCAACGACTGCAGGTACGGCTCGGGCTTCTCCGGCGTCGCGAGCCAGCGCTCGACGTCGGTGATCCCGGCGTCCGTTATCGCGTACCGCTTGCGCTCGGGCCCACCGCCCGCCTCGATGCCGTCGACTTCGACGAGGCCGTTCTTCAGCAGCCGGGACATCGTCGCGTAGACCTGGCCGTAGTGCAGCGGCCGATCATGACCGAACTTCTCGTCGAAGGCCCGCTTCAGGTCGTAGCCATGTCGCGGACCGGACTCCAGGAGCCCCAGAAGAGTATTACCGATGGACATGCCCGGCACTCTACACACCATGTATACCTGCCATGTATACGCTCAGTGTTTAGATCATGTCGGTGGGTACGCCCGTGCAGGTGGGGGGCTGTGTCACGGTTCCGATACGAGGGGCCACCTCTCCGGGCGGGGGTCGGGTATGCCGTTGGGCAGCCCTTGGGTAGCCTCCAGCGGCGCCTCTTGCTGCCGGCGCCGACGCGGACACCTGCCAACCCGGACTCGGTACCGGAACCCAGCAGTAGACGCAGCAGCAAGCCGTGGAAACCGGCCCCCACCTTGCGCGGCCATGACCCCGTGCGCACTCAGCACTCGATGTATACGCGCAGTTTATACTCCGCGTGTATAGTGCTGCGCATGTCCATCAGCCATACACTCCCAGGGCTCCTGGAATCGGGGCCCCTGCCGCGGTTAGGACCTCGAGCGGGCCATTGACTGAAAGGTCGGTCACGACCGGCCACCGCACTACGACCAGGCCTGCTCGACGACGTCCCGGCTGCTGAAGAACGACCTCGTCGAAGTCGACGGGATCGAGGCCGGCAGCGGTCCCGAGCGCAAGCGGTACGCCATTGCGGACGCCGGGATCACCGACATGGAGCGGTGGCCGACCACGCCGGAGAAGCCCGAGCCGTACCTGCATCGACGCTCTGTACGCGCTGCGGACCCACCGCGACGTCGCCGACATCCTCGACGGCCAGCGCTCCGAGCACCTGCGCAGCATGCGGTTCTTACCGACCGTAAGCACAGGGGCGACGCGAGCGATCTGGACGCCCTGGCTGTCCCGGCGGCCGCTACTTCCGCAGGCCGGAAGGCGTCCGAGGAGGAAAAGCTCCCGTCGTCGGCGACGGGGGCGTCGGAACGAAGGTGGCGAGCAGCGCGCCACCCGCAATCAGAGAGTAAATAGAGTGAAAAACCGGACGCCACCTGTAGATGGAACCGGTCAGACGCCTCCAGCAAGTGAAACTCCTCAAGAGGAATCGGAAGACCTCGAAATCCGCAGGTTTGCCATCGGGGTCATCCTTTTCACGTCGGCATGCGTGACACTAACGTGTGAGCTGTTTCTCGCTCTCAGTGGTGCGAGCCTCAAGACGACGGCAATGGCCGCTGTGAGCGTATTCGGCGGCACCTTCGGTCTTGGATACTTCATCGCCAAGAGGCTTGGATATATTCGGACGAGCACGTAAGACTCGATGAACAAACTGCGAACGCACACAGCATCTGGACGCTCCCAGCCGCAACCGCTCGAACCGGGCGCCGTGTAGCGACTTCCGGTGTGCTGCCGACACAGTGGATGTGTGCTGGAAAATAAGGGCGCCGCGTCCAGGCCGCGTCGCCCGGTATCGGCGGGATGTCGCGGGTGCCGGTCAGTGACAGGCGCGGACCAACACAGCGAGGACCGGCGAGGCCGGTGACGGCTGGCTCTGCCCGATGTCCTCGTACCCCAACCCCAGGGCGTCGTGGATGCGCCGGGCAGCGCCGGTCTTCCTCCATGCCGGCTGGCCGTCGCCGTGGCCACCACCGTCCTGCTGCTCGCCGCCCTCCGCCCGTTTCCGGGATCGCTGAGCTGTCCGGTTCAGGCCAGGTACGGCAGCTCGGCCTCCGCGGTGCCGGCGGGCCAGGTGTGCACCGTTCCGTCCGGGCCGCCGACCCGCAGCTGCCACGGGTGCGGGCTGTCGGTGGTCACGTGCACGTGCCCGCCCCGGCGGCGCAAGTGGAAGCGGGCCGTCTCACCGGGGCCGTCGCTGCCCGGGATCACCACGGTCTGCTCGGCGCCGTCGGCGAAGGCGTGCACCCGCAGCTCGACACCGTCCGCCCAGGCGGAGACCGGGTGTTGGTCGTCGGCGGCCAGCGCGATGACCGAGTCCGGGCGGGCCAGCAGCGGCAGGGTGTGGAAGCCGTGCTGCTCGCGGACCCAGCGCGGACCGGCGACCTGAACACCCGTCAGCACATTGGTCCAGGTGCCTTCCGGCACGTAGTACTCGACCGTGCCGTCGTCGGTGAAGACCGGGGCGACGAGCAGGTCGTCGCCGAGCATGTACTGCCGGTCGAGGGTGGCGGCTGCCGGGTCGTCGGGGAACTCCAGCACCATGGCACGCATCACCGGGACACCAGTGGTGTGCGCCTGCTGCGCGGCGCGCTGGAGGTACGGGGCGAGGCGATGCTTGAGGAGGGTGAACTCGCGGGTGACGTCGACGGCTTCCTCGCCGTAGTCCCACGGCACGCGGTACGACTTGCTGCCGTGCAGGCGGCTGTGCGAGGAAAGCAACCCGAACTGCACCCAGCGCTTGAACACGGCCGGGGTCGGCGTGCCCTCGAAGCCGCCGATGTCGTGGCTCCAGAAGCCGAAGCCGGACAGGCCGAGGGAGAGCCCGCCGCGCAGGGACTCGGCCATGGCCTTGAAGTGGGACTCGCAGTCGCCGCCCCAGTGGACCGGGTATTGCTGACCGCCCGCCGTGGCGGAGCGGGCGAACAGCAGCGCCTCGCCCTCGCCGCGCTCGGCGCGCAGCAGTTCGAAGACGGCCTGGTTGTAGAGGTGGGTGTAGTAGTTGTGCATCCGCTCGGGGTCGGAGCCGTCGTGCCAGACGACGTCGGTGGGGATGCGCTCGCCGAAGTCGGTCTTGAAGCAGTCCACGCCCTGGTCGAGCAACGTCTTCAGTTTCCCGGTGTACCAGTCGCGCGCGGCCGGGTCGGTGAAGTCCACCAGCGCCATGCCGGGCTGCCACAGGTCCCACTGCCACACGCTGCCGTCCGGACGCCGTACCAAATAGCCCTCGCGCATGCCTTCCTCGAACAGCGCCGACTGCTGCGCGATGTACGGGTTGATCCAGGCCGAGATCTTCAGTCCCCGATCCTTGAGCCTGCTCAGCATGCCGGCCGGGTCGGGAAAGGTTTCCATGTCCCAGTCGAAGTCGCACCACTGGTAGGCGCGCATCCAGAAGCAGTCGAAGTGGAAGACGCTCAGCGGGATGCCGCGCTCGGCCATGCCGTCGACGAAACGGTTGACGGTGGCCTCGTCGTAGTCGGTGGTGAAGGAGGTGGTCAGCCACAGGCCGAGCGCCCAGGCCGGGGGCAGGGCGGGGCGTCCGGTCAGCGCGGTGTAGCGCTCCAGGATCTGCTTCGGGGTCGGCCCGTGGACGACGAAGAACTCGAGCGACTGGTCCTCGACGCTGAACTGGACCTGGCCGACCGACTCGGAGCCGACCTCGTAACTGACCTTGCCCGAGTGGTTGACGAAGACGCCGTAGCCGCGGTTGGTCAGGTGGAAGGGGATGTTCTTGTACGCCTGCTCGCTGCTGGTGCCGCCGTCAGCCTGCCAGATGTCCACCACCTGCCCGTTCTTGACGAACGGGGTGAACCGCTCCCCCAGTCCGTACACCAACTCCCCTACGTCGAGGGAGAGTTGCCCGAGCATGAAGTGCCGGCCGGCGGCGTCGGTGACGAAGCCGGTGCCGCGCTCGCCCACGGAGGTCAGCACCCGCCCGCCGGCGGTGAACTCCAGGTGCCACGGCTGGGAGGTGTCCACTCGCAGCGACAGCTCACCGGCACTGAGCTCGACCACGGTGCCGTCCCGGTGCACCTTTCCGGCGGCCGGTTGCGCGCCCGGCAGAGAAAACTCCGGCCCGCGCCGCACCGAACCTGCGTGGTGGGTTGCGCGCACCCCGATCACGCCCTCGGCCGGCGACCAGCACTCGACGGTCAGCAGCGGGCTGTTGAGCGTGCCACCGCGGCTGAGCACCTGCTTCACCGGCGCGTAGAGGGTCATCCGGTGCTCGTCGGCCCGGACGTCCGCGACCTCGGTGGCGTAGCGTGCGGTGACGCCCGGGCGCAGCAGCCAGTAGCCGTCGGTGAACTTCATCGGGTGGATTCCTCCGTCCGCGCGCGATGCACGGTGATCAGGCCCCGGTACCAGTGGTAGCTGTCCTTGGGCGTTCGGGTCAGGGTGGTGTCGGGGTGGTGTCGGGGTGGTGTCGGGGTTGTGGTCGACGTGGACGAGGCCGAAGCGTCGGCTGTAACCGCGCGCCCACTCGTAGTTCTCCAGCAGCGACCAGCCGTCGTAGGCCGCTGTCGGATGGAGTCTCAGGCCCGGGGCAGGTCCCGGTGGTAGAGCGTGACGGCTGGTGCGACACCGGCGGCCAGCAGTTCGTCGATCAACCGGTCGTAGAAGTCAAGGCCCTTGGCGTTGACCAGCCCGGTGCGCTGGGACAGCAGGCGGGGCCGTGCGCGAGAGAAGCGGTAGCCGTCGACGCCGAGTCCGCGCAGCAGACCGACGTCCACGCGGTAGCGGCAGTCGCGGCTCCGAAGCGGAACGCGGCGGGCAGTTCGGGGAACAGGCGCACCCTGGGCCCGGATGCGCAGGACACGGTGCTCAAAGCTCCGGCGCAAGGCCACGCTGGTGCAGCCAGGCCAGTTGGGTGGGCGGGTTGGAGCCGCAGCCGCCGCCGTGGTCGGCGAACGGCCACACGGTCATGGTGCGGTCCTGGCCCGCGTAGTGGTTGAAGGCGGCGTAGACCGTGGAGGGCGGGCAGACCGGGTCCATCAGGCCGACGCTGAACAGCGCCGGAGCGGTGGCCCGTTGGGCGAAGTGGACGCCGTCGAAGTAGTCGAGGGTGGCGAGGGACGCCTCCACCCGGTGGCGGCTGTGCCAGCGCAGGTACTTGGTGATCTCCTGATACGGGCCCTCGCCGCTGATCTGCACGGCGCGGCGGAAGTGGCACAGGAACGGGACGTCCGGCATCACCGCCGCGACGCGGTCCCCGGTGAGACCGGCGACGGCGAGTGCCAGGCCGCCCCCCTGACTGCCGCCGGCCAACACGATCCGGCGGGTGTCGAGTCCGGGCAGCTGCCCGAGCGCGTCCACCGCTCGCACGCAGTCGGTCATCAGGCGCCGGTAGTAGTAATGGTCGGGCGAGTCGATGCCGCGGGTCATGAAGCCCTCGACCCACTGGGTGCCGTCGCCCTCACCCCGGTCCGGGGTGTCGTGGCCCTGGCCGCGGCTGTCGACCACGAGCTGGGCGTAGCCGGCGGAGGGCCAGAACAGGTGGTCGGTGGGCAGTCCGCGACCGCCGCAGTAGCCGATGTAGGTGACGACGACCGGCAGCGGTCCGGCCGCGTCACGCGGACGCAGCAGCCAGGCGGCCACCAGCTCACCCCGCCAGCCGGGAAAACGTACGTCGTCGACCTCGACGGTGCGCAGCAGGTGCTGGGAGGTGACCCGCTCGGCCTTGACCGCCCCGTCGTGCGACCGGGCTTCTGCGAGGGTTCGCTGCCAGAAGGCGTCGAAGTCCTTCGGGGCGGGCGACTCGGGTCGGTAGCCGTCGAGTTCGTCCAGGCCGAAGTCCGTGAGCGGCATGAGGGCTTCCTTCGGGTGAGGCGGTGTCAGGGTGGTCGTGCGGTGCCGCGCCGCTCGGGACGGGTGACGGACCGCCCTTCTCGGGCGGGCTGTCGGTCGCGCGAGTGCGGATGCGGAGACGGAGACGGAGGCGGGTCTCAGTCGGGCGTGACGAGGCTGAAGGCGGCCAGCCGGAAACCGCCCTGCAGCGTCAGCGTGAGGTCGTGGACGCCGTCGACCGGGGTGGCGAGTTCGGCCACGGTGGTCGTCCATGCGTGGCGGTCGCCTGTGACGGGCACGCCGATCTCGGCCAGCAGCCGGTCGCCGGCCCGCAGTTCCAGCCGGGCCTCACCGGCCTCACCGGCCTGCGCGCCCTCCGCGCCGTCCGCGTCCTCGCGGGCGGTCTCGGCCTCCACCCGGACGGCGCCGGTGAGGTCGACTCCGCGGAAGAGCAGCGTCGCGGGCCGGGCCGGGTGGGCCGGGGTGACGGCGTCACCGCTGCTGCGGGTGGCGTCGACGATGTCGATGTCCGTGTGATCGTCGAAGTCGACTGCCGGGGTGCGCCGGTCGAGGACCGTGCGGGGCGCGGGGGCCGTCCCGGTCACCGTGAGCGGCGCGGTGAGGACCGGCTGCTCGGCGGAGCGGGCGACGGTGATCTCGTAGTCGCCGGGGTCGACGGTGAAGGCGCCGGTGACGACGTCCCAGTGGGCGAGCCGTTCGACCGGCAGCCGGAACGTCAGCTCCCGGCTCCCGCCCGGCTCCAGGCGGATCTTGCGGAAGTCGACGAGGCGCTGCCGGGGTGCCTCGTAACGGGCGTTCAGGGCGCGGGCGTAGAGCTGGACCAGTTCGCTGCCGTCCCGTGCGCCGGTGTTGGCCACCGTCACCGTGATCTCGACCTCGCCGTCCTGGGCGAGCGAGGAGTCGGACAGCCGCAGGTCGCGGTGGGCGAAGTCGGTGTACGACAGCCCGTGGCCGAAGGGGTAGAGCGGTGCGGCCCGGTGGTACTGATAGGTCCAGCCGGCCTTGATGATGTCGTAGTCCAGCGGCTTCGGCAGCGGGTCGTCGCCCCGGTACCAGGTCTGCGGCAGACGGCCGGTGGGCTCGGCCTCGCCGAGGAGTACGGCTGCCAGCGCGTGGCCCATCTCCTGCCCGCCGTGGGAGGTCCACACCACGGCGGGCAGGTGCTCATCGGCCCAGTCGACGGCGTACGGGTAGCTGCTCATCACCACCAGCGCCGTCTGCGGGCGGACCGCGAAGACCGTGCGAAGCAGCGCCTCCTGCATCCCGGGCAGGGCGGTGTCCGCGCGGTCCTCGGTCTCGCGGCCGTTGATCATCGGGTGGTTGCCGAGGACGACGACCGCGGCGTCGGCCTGTTCGGCGGCTGCACGGGCCTCGGCCAAGCCGTCGCGCACCAGCTCACGTCGCCAGTGTTCGGCGGTTTCGGGGCTTCCGGCTGTCACCGTCACCCGGCCGTCGGCGGGGTCGACGGCGGCGTAGCGGCCCGTGAGGCGGCTGCGCAGCAGCACGGTGCCCGGCTCGTCGCCGGGGACGGGCTCCAGGAAGAAGGTTTCGTGCACGTCCCAGGTCTTGATCAGTTCCTGGTCCGCTGCGAGCGTGCCGTCGTCCTTGAGGCTGAGGTAGCGGCCGGTGTCGGCGTCCCGGAGGGAGAGCGCGTCGCCGCCCCAGTCGGCCACGTCGAAGGAAGTCCCGCACAACAGGCGGCCGTTGGTGTGCGAGCGCAGTCCGATCCGGTCGACGCCCTCGACGTACTGCACCTCGCCGCCGTGCTCCGCCAGGGCTGCGCGCAACCCGGCCGCGACCGTGACGCCGTAGGGGAGGGTGCCGCTGTACCAGTCCTCGCAGAGCAGGTCGGCGAGGGGGCCGATGACCGCGACGCGGGGTGCGTCGCGCGTGGCCAACGGCAGCAGTCCCTCGTTCTTGAGCAGCACCACCGACTCGGTCGCGGCGCGCCGCGCGAGGGCGCGGTGCTCGGGGCTGTCGATCACCTCGGCACCGATGCTCGCGTACGGGTCGAGGTCGGGGTCGAACTCGCCGAGGCGGAAACGCAGCAGCAGCTGCCGACGGGCGGCCCGGTCGATGTCACCTTCGTCGATCAGGCCACGGTCCAGCGCCTCGCGCAGCCGGCCGATCACGGTCGCGCTGTCCTCGTTCTGGTCCGTGAAGCTGTCGATCCCGGCCTTCAGGGCGGCGGCATGGCCCGCGGCGTGGTCGTCGAAGTAGTGCTCCGGGTCCACCAGGTTGGAGGGTGCCTCGGCGTCGCTGACCACGAACAGCTCGTGGCCGGTCGGCTGCGCCCAGCGCCGCAGTTCCGTCTCGATGAGCGGGCTGACGTGGCAGGGGCGGGCGTTGACGAGGTTGTACGCCGCCATCGCGCCGGTGGCCGCGCCGTCGGCGACGGCCGGGCGGAACGCTGCCAGGTCGTACTCGTGCAGCACGCGGGGCCGGACGCCGGAGGAGGTGACGCAGCGGTCGTCCTCGTTGTTGTAGGCGAGGAAATGCTTGAGCACCGGGGCGGCGCGCAGATAGTCGGGGTGGTCCCCGGCCAGGCCCCTGCAGTAGGCCGTCGCCAGCCGACCGGTGTGCAGCGGGTCCTCGGAGTAGCCCTCCTCGTTGCGGCCCCAGCGCGGATCGCGCAGCAGGTTCACCACGGGCGCCCACGCCTGAAGGCTGTTGGTGCCGGAGCCCGTCGTCGGCGGGCGGTGCCGGTGGAAGGCGCGTATCTCCACCGACACGGCCGTGGCGACCTCGTGCACGAGGTCTTCGTCCCAGGTGGCGCCGAGCCCCACCGCTTGCGGGAAGACGGTGGCCTCGCCGAGCCAGGCCACGCCGTGCAGTGCCTCCGTGCCGGTGCGGAAGGAGGCGATGCCCAGGCGCTCGACGGACGGCGCGTACTGGTGCAGCAGCGCGATCCGCTCGTCGAGCGTGAGCCGTTGCAGCAAGTCGTCGACGCGCTTGGCCGGCGGGAGCGCGGGATCACGGAACGGCAGCCGGTCAGCTTCGGACGGGAAAGCAGAACCCACGGGAGGAACCCCTCGACAAGCGGGAGAGACAGCAGGTGGTGAAGCGCTTCGACGCTGCCATCGCTTCCGATCGGGTGTCAATGCTCGAATTGAAGAAAGTTTCTTTTATTCAGTCCCCTTGTTTCGCTTGAAACATGTCATTACCTTGCATCGCGAGGTGAAGCGCTTCGACGCTCTCTCGAGGGAAGGGCCGGAGTCATGAGTTACCCAACCCGCCGACACGAAGGAAGCCGAGACACCACCATGGTGACCATCGCGGACGTGGCCCGGCGCGCGGGCGTCTCGCCGAGCACGGTCAGCTACGTGCTCAACGGCCGGACCTCGGTGTCCGAGGTGACCCGGCGCCGAGTGGAGCGCTCCGTGGCCGAGCTCGGCTACCACCCCAACGCCGGTGCCAAGGCGCTGGCCGGCCGCCGCTCGCGCATCATCGCGCTGGTCATGCCGCTGCGCACCGACATGTACGTCCCGGTCATGATGGAGATCGCCCTCTCCGTCACCACGACCGCACGCCGTCGCGGGTACGACGTCCTGCTGATCACGAGCGAGGAAGGCCCTGAGGGCGTGCGGCGCGTCGCGGCGAGCGGTCTCGCGGACGGCGTGATCCTCATGGACGTAGAGCTCGACGACCCGCGCATCCCGGTGCTGCGGGAGCAGGGTACGCAGGCCGCGCTCATCGGCCTGCCCGACGACGCGCGCCAACTGTCCTGCGTGGACCACGACTTCGCGACCGCCGGGGCCCTCTGCGCGGACCACCTCGCCGATCTCGGCCACCGGGCCATCGCCTTCATCGGTTACGGCTTCCGGATCTACGAACGGCACGCCGGGTACGCCGAACGCACCCTCGCGGGGTTCGCCGAACGGGCCGCAGAGCGCGGCCTGAGCTTCCTGCACCGCCCGTGCGAGGGCACGTACGAGAGCACCGCCCAGGCGCTCGACCGCATCTTCGCCGAGCGGCCGCGAACCACCGGGTTCGTCGTGCAGAACGAGGGGGCGATCGGCCCGCTGCTCAGTCTGCTGCGCACCGGCGGGCGGCCGGTCCCCGAGGGCGTCTCGGTGGTCGCCCTCTGTCCGGAGCAGCTCGCCGAGCAGCAGACACCCGCCCTCACCTCGGTGTCGGGACCGGCCACGGAACTGGGCCGGGTGGCGGTCGAGCAGGTGCTGCGCCGCCTGGACGCCGCGTCACAGGACACGGCACCGGAGGACGAACGTGTACTGCTGGCACCAACCTTGACGGTTCGTCAGAGCTCCGGTCCGGCGGAGCTGTCGTAAGCGCCCGTGAACCAGCCGGCCCAAGCGCCCGTGAACCAGCCGACTCAAGCGCCCGTGAACCCGGCGACCCAGCACGCTCCACCGACGCACCGACGCACCGACGAAAGGACCCACGGTGTCCGACCAGCGCCCGGCGGACGCGAGCTTCACCACCCCCGTCGTCCCCGGCTTCCACCCCGATCCCAGCGTCTGCCGTGTCGGCGACGACTACTACCTGGCCTGCTCCAGCTTCGAGTACTTCCCCGGCATCCCCCTCTTCCACAGCCGCGACCTGGTCCACTGGACGCAGATCGGCAACGCCCTCGACCGGCCGGAGCAACTGCGCCTGCCCAGCGCCATGCCGTCGTCCGCCGGCATCTACGCGCCCACGCTGCGCCACCACGACGGCCGCTTCTGGCTGATCGTCACCAACTGCAGCGAGGGCGGCGGCAATCTGCTCGTCACCGCCACCGATCCGGCGGGCCCCTGGTCCGACCCCACCTGGCTGCCCGGCGTCAAGGGCATCGACCCGGATCTCGCCTGGGACGAGGACGGCACCTGCTGGTGCACGGTCGCCGGGGTCTCGCAGGTCGCCATCGACCCGTCCACGGGGCGCACGCTCGGCGAGTACCGCAGGCTGTGGTCCGGGGGGCCCGGCGCCAAGGCCCCGGAGGCGCCGCACCTGTACCGGATCGGCGCCTACTGGTACCTGCTCATCGCCGAGGGCGGCACGGAGCGAGGGCACGGGGTCTCCATCGCCCGCAGCCTCACTCCGAACGGTCCCTTCGAGCCGTGCCCGGCCAACCCGATCCTCACCCACCGCGGTACGGACCACCCGGTCCAGAACACCGGCCACGGGGACCTGGTGCAGGCCCCGGACGGCTCGTGGTGGATGGTGTTCCTCGGGGTACGGCCGCGCGGCGGCACCCCCGGCTGGCACGTCCTCGGCCGCGAGACCTTCCTCGCCCCGGTCACGTGGGAGGACGGCTGGCCCGTCGTCGGCGAACTCCTCGCGCCCGGCGACGACGTGCCCGGCGACGACGCGTTCGGCGAGCCGTTCCACGACGACTTCGACCTCAGCGAGCTGCATCCGTCCTGGATCTCCGTACGCGACCGGTCCCCCGAGCACTGCACCACCAAGGAGCGCCCGGACTCACTCACGCTGCGCGCACGCGGCGCCTCCCTGGACGAGCCGGACGCCGTCTTCATCGGCAGGCGCCAGCAGCATCCGGCGTGCCGGGCGCGCACGTCGATCGATCCGGCGCAGGGCTGCGGCGGGCTCGCCGTCCGGCTCGACGAGCAACACCACTACGGGATCGAGGCGGACGGCGCCCAGGTGCGGGTGGTCTCGCGCGTCGGCTCGGTGCGCGCCGTCGTGGCCGCACAGCCGGTGCCCGCGGGCCCGATCGTCCTCGGCGTGCGGATCACCGAGCCGCCCGCACCGCACGACGCACGCACCGGACCCGACGTCATCTCCCTCGGCATCGAACTGCCGGACGGCACCTTCACCTCGCTCGCGACGCTCGACGGCCGCTATCTGTCGACCGAGGTGGCCGGCGGTTTCACCGGCCGTGTCATCGGCCTGTACGCCGCCCAGGGCGTCGTCCACTTCGACTGGTTCGGTTACGAGCCGCTGAAGGCGTGAGGCATCAGCGCCTCTTCGCCTCCCCTGGCGGGCGGCCCTGTTCGGTGATCCCCGCTCCCTCCAAACCACCGCCTGTACGCACGTCCCGCAGGCGGAGCGCCCCCAACCACAGGAAGGTTCAAGGGACATGAGAGAGCCGCACAAAGACGCACGCCGTCCCGGCAGCGTACCGAGGAGGCTGACGACCCTGCTGCTCGCACTGGTCGCCGCCCTCGGGTTGACCCTCGGTACCGCGCTCACCACTCCTGCCGCCGAGGCCGCCCCGATGCAGGTGCACGCCCCCGCCCGTGCCATGGACGCCGTTGCCGCGATGCAGCCCAGCTGGAACCTGGGCAACACCCTGGACGCCATTCCGGACGAGACGTCCTGGGGCAACGCGCTGACCACCAGGGAGCATTTCGCCAAGATCCGCGCGGAAGGCTTCCGCAGCGTCCGCATCCCGGTGACCTGGACCGACCACCAGTCCGCCACCGCCCCCTACGCCATCGACGCCACGTTCATGAACCGCGTCGAACAGCTCGTCGACTGGGCACTCGCCGAGGGCCTGTACGTCGTGATCAACGTCCACCACGACTCGTGGCAGTGGGTCGGCAAGATGCCCGCCGACCACGACAACGTGCTCGCCCGCTTCAACGCCACCTGGACCCAGATCTCCGCGAGGTTCCGGGACGCGCCGCGCACCCTGCTCTTCGAGGGCATCAACGAGCCGGAGTTCGAGGGCGCCACGGACACCCAGAAGGCCCAGCTCCTGCACGAGCTGAACATCTCCTTCCACAAGATCGTGCGCTCCTCGGGCGGCGGGAACACCGACCGTCTCCTCATGCTGCCCACGCGGTACTGCAAGCCGGACCAGAACCTCATGGACGACCTGTACGCCACGATCAACGGGCTCAACGACCGCAACCTGGTCGCCACGGTGCACTACTACAGCTGGTATCCGTTCAGCGTGAACATCGCGGGCGGAACCCACTACGACGCCGCCGCGCGGAAGGACCTGGACGACTCCTTCGCCCGTATGCGCAACACGTTCGTCGCCAGGGGCATCCCCGTCTACCTCGGCGAGTACGGTCTGCTCAGCTGGCCCGATCACCACCACCCCTCCCGTGTCGAGCGGGGCGAGGCGCTGAAGTACTTCGAGCACTTCGGCCACGCGGCGCGGCAGGCCGGCGTCACCACCGCCCTGTGGGACCCCTTCGCCTACCTGAACCGCGCCACCCTGCAGTGGCGGGACCCCGAGCTGTTCGCCTGGATCAAGTCGAGCTGGACCACCCGCTCGGGAACCACCTCCTTCGACAACGTCTTCGTGCCGAAGTCGAGCCCGATCACGGCCCAGACGCTCACGCTGAACCGCAACGGCACCAGCTTCCAGGGCCTGTGGCAGGGCAACACACAGCTTGTCGCGGGACGGGACTACACCCTCTCCGGCGACCGGCTCACCTTCACCGCCCCTGCGCTGACCAAGCTGGTCGGCAACCGCGAATACGGCGTCAACGCCACGCTCCAGGCCAGGTTCTCCCGGGGCCTGCCCTGGAAGATCCATGTGACGACGTACGACACCCCGCATCAGGCGAACGCGACGGGAACCAGCAGCTCGCTGCCCATACCGACCCAGTTCCGCGGCGACCAGCTCGCCACGATGGAGGCCAAGTACGCCGACGGCAGCAATGCCGGCCCCTCCGACTGGACGGCGTACCAGGAGTTCAACGTCTCGTTCACTCCCGACTACGCGAACAACACCATCGCCCTCACCGACAAGTTCCTCGGCTCGCTGCGTGACGGCGCACCGGTGACGCTGACCTTCCACTTCTACAGCGGCGCCAAGACCACCTACCACGTGACCAAGTCCGGTACGTCCGTGACTGGTTCGACCTCCTGACCACCCACCACCTCCCGTCCCGGCCGCCGGGATCCACGACCGGATCCCGACGGCCGGGACTCATCCGTCTCCTCTTCCTCCTCAAGGACTCCGCATGACCCATCTGCCCGCGCGCGTCCTGTTCGGCGCCGCCTACTACCACGAGTACCAGCCGTACGAGCGGCTCAAGACCGACCTCGATCTCATGGCGGAGGCGAAGTTCACCGTCATCCGTGTCGGCGAGTCGGTCTGGTCCACCTGGGAGCCGGAGAACGGCCGCTTCGAGCTCGACTGGCTGCAACCCGTCCTGGACGGCGCCCACGAGCGCGGCATCTCGGTCGTCCTCGGCACTCCCACCTACGCGGTGCCGCCGTGGCTGGCCCGGCAGTACCCGGAGATCGCCGCCGAGGACGCCACCGGGCGGCGCGCCGCGTGGGGCGGTCGGCAGGAGGTCGACATCACGCACCCGGCCTTCCGTTTCCACGCCGAGCGGGTGATCCGCGCGATCGCGGCCCGTTACGCCGCCCACCCCGCGGTCATCGGCTTCCAGGTCGACAACGAGCCGGGCCCGCGGCTGCCGCACAACCACGGTGTCTTCCAGCGGTTCGTCGACGACCTGCGGCAGCAGTACGGCGATGTGGAGACCCTCAACCGTGAGTGGGGGCTGGTGTACTGGTCGCACCGGCTGTCCACCTGGGCCGACCTGTGGAAGCCGGAGGGCAACGCGCAGCCGCAGTACGACCTGGCCTGGCGGGCGTTCTCGGCCCGGCAGACCACCGAGTTCATCGCCTGGCAGGCCGCCATCGTGCGTGAGTACGCGAGGCCGGACCAGTTCGTCACCACGTGCCTGGCCTACTGGTCTCCGGGCCTGGAGGACGACGAGCTCACCGACAGCCTGGACGTCACCGCGGGCAACCCGTACTACGACATGCAGGACAGCCTCACCATGCCGGAGCCGCCGCACGCGAAGCTGCCGGGGCAGTGGATGGACTACGGGGCGTGGGCGCTGCACCAGAGCGCCGACCGGATCTACTCCTCGCGCCAGGAGCCGTTCCTGGTCACGGAGACCAACGCCCAGGCCATCGGCGGCACGTCGGACAACCGACCCGCCTTCGACGGGCAGTGGCGGCAAGCCGCGTGGGCGCTGGTCGCGCGTGGGGCCCGCATGATCGAGTACTGGCACTGGCACACGCTGCACTTCGGCACCGAGACGTACTGGGGCGGGATCCTCCCGCACAGCGGACGGCCGGGGCGAGCGTACGGTGAACTCGCCCGCCTGGGTGCCGAGTTCGAGCGGGCAGGAGACCTGGTCGCCGGGATCACACCGGACGCCGACATCGCGATGGTGTACTCGGCGCCGAGTAAGTGGCTGATGAACAAGTACCCGCCGCTCGCCGGTCCCGACGGCGGTCCGGACGGGGGTGCGTACGAGGGCATCTTCGACCCGTTCTACCGGGGTGCGTTCGAGGCGGGGCGCCAGGTACGGATCCTGCACGCACGCCAGTTGCACGATCCGCGCGGCGAACGCCCGGGGCTGTCACCGCAGGCGGCGGCCGAGCTGCACCCGGTACTCATCGCCCCCGCGCTGTACGTGGCGGACGACGGCACGCTCGACTGGCTCGGCGCCTACGCGGAGGCGGGCGGCCACCTCGTCCTCGGCCCCCGTACCGGTTACGGCGACCACGAGGCGCGGGCCCGCCACGAGGTGGCACCGGCGCGGCTGGTTCAGGCCGCGGGCGTCCGGTACGACGAGTTCAGCAACCTGCACGCCGACCTGCCGCTGCGCACCGCGCCGGACAGCCCGCTGCGGCTGCCGGACGGCGCGGTGGCCACCCGCTGGGTGGAGGGGCTGGCCGTCGAGGACGCCGACGTCCTGGCTGAGTACGACCACCCGCACTTCGGGCGCTGGCCCGCCGTCACCACCCGCCGCCATGGGGCCGGACGCGTCACCTGCGTCGGCACCGTACCCGGCCGCGATCTGGCCCGCGCGCTCGCCGCCTGGCTCGCACCCTCCCCGTGCGGCGGCTGGCAGGGCCTGCCGGACTCGGTCACCGTCGCCACCGGCACCGCCCCCGACGGCCGGCGCGTCCACGTCGTCCACAACTGGAGCTGGCAGCCGGCCACCGCCCAGGCCCCGGTGGATCTGACCGACGCCCTGGACGGCAGCGCGATCCCGGCCGGTACGTCCGTGCGGCTCGGCGCCTGGGACGTCCGCGTCCTCGCCGCGGCACCGGGGTCTCCCACGAAGGGCCGGTGACACCGGCCACGGAACCGACCAGCAACGGCAACTCGTCGCCCTGTGACCGTAGTCGTGCCGCTGCAACAGCCTGCCGGCCAAGGCGAGCCCACCGGCAGGCCCCGGCAAACAAGAGCATGACGTTGATTCCGTAACCGACGGAGCTCGGCAGGTGGGTCGTCAGACACGACGACCCACCGTGCGCCGGCCATGCCCGTTCAGCGCCTTGAGCGCTCCGCCGGACTCCAACGGGCCACGTGCCGGCGGACACGGCCGTCGGCCGGTCATCCTCGCCCCCACCTCGACGGATCCCGGCCTGATCCACGCACCCGGTGAGCCGGCTGCACCTGCCCAATGCGCAGCCACGACGGCGTACTCCGCTCCATCGACGCCGTCCTGGAGCGGACGAGTCCCGAGCGGACGGGTCCCGAGCGATCGCGCCTCGGCGCCGGCATGAACGGCACCGGACGAGTCCTGCCCGCCACCGCCATCGCGTTCCCCTTCAGCCATCCCAGTATCATCAGCGTCACTCTCGGGATGCGAGGTCAGGAGCAGGTCAGGCGCAACGTGGAACTCCACGTCGGCACGGGCCGGAAGGTGTCCGGGACGACCTTCGCACCAGGGTTTGATCGGGCCGGACGTACGTACCCACGCCGAACAGCGCGGAGAACACTCCGGAGACGGAAGGGGTGGGCGTTGTCTCTGACGGACAGGGCGATTGAGCAGATCCGTGAGCTGATCCGCACCGGGGCGCTGGCGCCGGGCTCGAAGTTGCCGCCGGAGCCGGAGCTGGCGGCCCAGCTGGGCCTGTCCCGCAACCTGGCCCGCGAGGCCGTGAAAGCACTCGCCGTCGCCCGCGTTCTCGAAGTGCGACGGGGCGACGGCACGTACGTGACCAGCCTCCAGCCGAGCCTGTTGCTGGAAGGTCTCGGCGGCGCGGTGGACCTGCTGCAGAGCGACTCGGCGGCGCTGCTGGACCTGATGGAGGTGCGACGGCTCCTCGAACCGGTCGCCACCGCACTCGCCGCCACCCGGATCTCCGACGAGCAACTGGCAGAGGTGAAGCAGCACCTGGACGCCATGCGAGCGGCGCGCGACGACGTCGAGCGGCTCAACGCGCACGCCGCGGCGTTCCACCGCGCCGTGGTCTCGGCCACCGGCAACGAATCGCTGCTCGCCCTGCTGGAAGGCATTTCGGGCCGTACCCTGCGCGCCCGCATCTGGCGCGGCCTCGTCGACGACCTGGCCGCGGGGAGGACCCTCGCGGAGCACGAGGCGATCTACCAGGCCCTGTCCGCCCGTGACCCTGTCCTGAGCCACGCCGCCGCACTGATGCACGTGAACCAAACCGAGCAGTGGCTGCGGAAGCATCTGAGGAACACCGACCTGCGGCAGGGTGCTCCTCTGGCAACCGGTGCACAGCATTGACGTGCGGACCGCGCTCGTCCCCGTCTCCCTTGGTCGAGCCCTGGCTGATGAGGAACCTTCGGACGCCGCTCACGTGGTGACCGTCCAGCGCTGCGGACACCGCCCGGTGATCGCCGACCATGCCTTCGAGCAGTGCCCCTTCGCTCCTGGCCAGACCATCACGCTCAGCCGGGCCGCCCAGCACAGTGATCAGGCTGCGGCTGATTCGCGACACCCCGCTGATCTGCGAGGTCTCCGACGCCGGCAGCACCGCCCCGCGCCTGCGCCGGGCACATCGACGACTGCCTGCGCGCGGCGCGGCCGGCGGTCATGTGCCGCGCCTGGCGCGCACACGCGCTGGGGGTTGAGGAACATCGGAACGAAAACCGGCGCTAAGCCTCCCGCGTACCTGAGAGCGCTTTGACCTGGACTTCTTCGAGGGCGGAGCCTTCAGCAGTCGTGTTAATCATTGACTGTGTGGAGGTCCGGGGTGCCGGTCGAGTTTCTGACGGATGCACAAGCCGCTGCGTACGCGGCGTACGACGGGGCGCCGTCCCGTACGGAGTTGGAGCGGTTCTTCTTCCTGGACGACGCGGACCGGGAGCTGATCGAGGGCAAGCGGCGGTCCCACAACCGGCTGGGCTTCGCGGCCCAGCTCACGACCGCGCGCTACCTCGGGGTGTTCCTGGACGACCCGACCGACGTTCCGCCGGAGATCGTCGACTACCTCGCCGAGCAGCTCGGCATCGCGGACGCGTCGGTACTGAAGGCGTACGGGGAACGGGAGAACACCCGGCTGGCCCACGTCCGTGAGCTTCGGAAGGTCCTGGAGTACACGGAGTTCGCCGAGGCGGAAGCCGAGTTGCGGGTGTGGGTGGATGCGCGGGCCTGGACGACCGGGGAGGGCCCGAAGGCGTTGTTCGACGCGTCGGTGGGGTGGCTGCGTGAGCGGCGGGTGCTGCTGCCCGGTGTGACGACGCTGGCCCGGCTGGTCGCGTCGGTGCGGGAGGCGGCGAACCAGCGGCTGTGGGACAGCCTCTACGGGCTGCTGAGCATCGGTCAGCGGGCGGTGCTCGACTCGCTGCTGACCGTGCCGCTCGGTGCGCGGGTGTCGGAGCTGGACCGGCTGCGGCGCGGTCCGGTGCGGATCTCGGGGCCGCAGATGAAGTGGGCGCTTGAGCGGGCGGCGGAGATCGACGCGTTCGGGATGGGCGAGTTGGACGTGTCGGGGATACCGCCGCGGCGGCTGGCGGAGCTGTCGCGGTACGGCGTGGACGGCAAGGCGTCCACGCTGCGGCGCCACGGCGACTCCCGGCGCCTGGCCACCCTGCTGGCCACCGCGGTCTACCTGACGTCCCGGGCGGTCGATGACGCGCTGGACCTGCTGGAGGTGCTGATCGCGACGAAGCTGCTCGCGCGGGCGGAGCGGGAGACGGCGAAGCAGAAGCTGAAGACGCTGCCGAGGATGGAGCGGGCCGGGATCAGGCTGGCGACCGCGTTCCGGGTCGTGTTCGACACCACGAGCGAGCAGGTCGACACCGAGTCCGGGGAGATTAGTCCGCCGGAGGTGGCAACGCTGACGGCGATGTGGGAGCGGATCGAGGAGGTGGTGCCGCGCGAGGAGCTGGCCGCCGCGATCGCCGCGTTGTTCGAGCTGGCGCCGCCGATCGACTCGGACGCGGACGAGGCATGGCGGACGATGCTGGTCACCCGGTTCCCCACCGTACGGCCGTTCCTGGCACTCCTCGTCCAGGTTGTCGACTTCGGCGCCACCCCGGAGGGCCTGCCGGTCCTCAAGGCGCTGAAGTCACTGCCCGACCTGATGGGGCGCAAGAAGGTGAGCCCAGATGAGATCGACACGTCGCTGCTGACCGGCTCGTGGCGGCGGCTGGTCCTGTCCGCGCCGCACATGGAGCCGGGGACGGTCGACTGGAAGGCGTACGTGTTCTGCGTGCTGGAGTCCTTCCACCGGCTGCTGCGCCGGCGGGAGGTGTTCGCGAAGAACTCCTCGAAGTGGGGCGACCCGCGGGCAAAGCTGCTGGACGGCGAGGGATGGGAGCAGGTCCGCCCGACCGTGCTGGCCTCCCTGAACCTGCCCGGCGAGGCGGGTGAGCACCTGGCGGCGCGGGCCGCGCTGCTGGACGGCACATACCGGGAGGTCGCCGGGCGGGTGCCCGCGAACTCCCAGATCGTGTTCGACGACGACGGCCGCCTGCACTTCGCCGCCCTGGAACCGGAGCCCGAACCCGCCTCGCTCCTGGACCTGCGGAAGGCAGTGGAGGCGATGATGCCCCGCGTCGACCTGCCGGAGGTCCTGCTGGAGGTGTTCTCGTGGACCGGCGCCGACCAGGCGTTCACCTCGATCACCGGCGGCGAGGCCCGGCTCAAGGACCTGCACGTGACGGTCGCCGCGCTGCTGGTCGCGCACGGCTGCAGCATCGGCTACACGCCGGTCATCGGCGGGATCGACGAGCTGAAGTACGGCAGGCTGTCGCACGTCGACCAGACGTATCTGCGGCTGGCCACCTACCGGGCCGCGAACGCCACCCTCATCGAGCACCAGGAGTCCATCGGCCTCGCGCAGGCGTGGGGCGGCGGGCTGGTCGCCTCCGTGGACGGCATGCGGTTCGTCGTCCCCGTCCCCTCGGTCTACGCCCGGCCGAACCCCAAGTACTTCGGGCGCCGGGGCGGCGCCACCTGGCTCAACATGATCAACGACCAGGCGGCGGGGCTCGGCGGGAAGGTGGTGGCCGGCACCCCGCGCGACTCCCTGTACGTGCTCGATGTCCTCTACGACCGCGACGGCGGCAAGCGCCCGGAGACGATCGTCACCGACACCGCCTCGTACAGCGACATCGTCTTTGGACTCCTCACCCTGGCCGGGTTCGCGTACGCGCCGCAGCTCGCTGACCTGCCGGACCAGAAGATGTGGCGCATCGACCGCACCGCCGACTACGGCGCCTTCCAGGAAGCGGCCCGCGGCCGGGTCGACCTCGCCCGGATCGAGCGCTGGTGGGAGGACATCCTACGGATCATCGGCTCCATCCACACCGGCGCGGTGCGCGCGTACGACGTGATCCGGATGCTGTCGCGGGACGGGCGGCCGACCCCGCTGGGGGACGCGATCGCGCACTACGGGCGGATCGCCAAGTCCCTGCACATCCTGCGGCTGGCCGACGAGCCCGGCTACCGCCGCCAGATCAAGGCGCAGGCCAACCTCCAGGAGGGCCGCCACGCACTCGCCCGGAAGATCTTCCACGGCCGCTCGGGGCAGCTCTACCAGCGCTACCAGGACGGCATGGAGGACCAGCTCGGCGCGCTCGGCCTGGTCCTCAACGCCGTCGTCCTCTTTTATCTGGGGCGGCCGGAGGTCGTCCGCTACGCAGTACGAGTGGACTTCCGGGTGTGTACTGTCCGCTGTCGCGGACGGCGTATCCGGGGTGCGTACGTTACGGCTCGTGACAACCGTAGCCAATCTCTCGGGGTTCCGTACGCAACGTCTCACTCTCAGTACTGGCGAGCGGACCTGGACCGTGCTGGGCCGGGACCACCGCGTGGTGGAGCCGGCGGAGGAGTACCTGGAGTACCTGAGGACGCAGAAGGTCTCGCCGAACACGGTCAAGTCCTACGGCCGAGCGCTGGCGCTGTGGTGGCAGTACCTCGACGTGTTCGGGCTGGCCTGGGACGCGGTGACGCTGGAGGACTTCGGGGCCTTCCTGACCTGGCTGCGGACCGGCGAAGGTCCGGAGGTCACCGCGCTCGATCCGGGGCAGGCCAGGTTCGCGGAGTCGACGGTCGCGGTGCGCCTGCGGGCCGTGCTCTCCTGCTACACCTACCACGAGCTCAACGGGGTAGATGTCGGACGGCAGTTGCACCGGATCACCCACGGCCGGAGCGGCAACTACAGACCGTTCCTGGAGCACATCGCCCGACGCAAGGGCCGTCGGCGGACCACGATCCGTGTCCGGCAGAAACGGGCCGCCGCCCCGCCCACACTCACTCCGCGGCAGATCGACCGGATCTGTGATGCCTGCGCGTACTGGGATGACGGGGCCCGTGAATGGCGAGGGTCCGTACGCAACCGACTGCTGTGGGCCCTGCTGGCCGAGTCTGGACTCCGCCTGGGCGAGGCGCTCGGGCTGCAGCACCGCGACTGGCACACCGGCCGGGGCGACACCCCGTTCATCGAGGTCGTCGCGCGTGAGCACCAGCACGAGGTCCGCGCCAAGAGCGGCTACCGGCGCCTGTATGTCTCCGACGAGGTCGACCGGCTCTACGGCGAGTACGTCTGGCAACTGTGCGAGGCCGGAGCCGACCTGGTCACCGACGACTTCGACGCCTCGTACGTCTTCGTCAACCTCGACCGCGAACCCCGGTTCGCCCCGTGGAAGCCCGACAGCGTCTACGACCTGGTGGACCGGCTCCGCCGCGAGCTCGACGGGCAGGTCCCGAAGGGCTGGACTCCGCACTGGTTCCGGCACAGCCACGCCACAGCGCTTCTCCTGTCCGGGGTCCCGATGCACGTGGTCAGCCGCCGACTCGGCCATGCGGACGTGCAGACCACGATGAGCACGTATGCCCACGTCACCGAGGACGCCGAGCTGCGGGCCGTGGCCGACTGGGCGAAACTCACCGCCAGCTGGCGAGCCGCGCTGGACACCGAACCGATCGGACCATGCTGATGAGCGCCAAGCTACTGCTGGAGAACATGCGGGACACCTCCGGCTACTTCCAGCAAGACGTGCTGGACAGCGCGTGGGCTGCCGTCCCGGAGCGGTTCCGCACGGTGGATCTGGCCTCGGACGGCCTGGAACCCACGGACCTCGGCGCCTTCACGCTGGGCAAGCACCAGCACAGCTTCCGGCTCCGCTTCTCCCGGCTGCCCGCTCCGATGGACCGCGAGATGGCCTGGTGCTGCTGGCGCCTCGTCGAACTCGGCGGCCGGGTCCCGGTCGGATCCTTGCAGTCGCTGATCAACTCGCTGGCCAGGGCGGTGGAGGACCACCCGGACCTACGCGGCTCGCTGATGCGACGCACACCGCGCGAGTGGGAGCGGTCCCTGGCCGCGGCCTACGCCCGGCACTACGGCCGCCTGCCAGGCAAGGGCTGGGGCCTCAACACCGGGACCGTGCTGCGGCGTTACTACCAGATGCTGTGGACCGTCTACGATCAGCGCCTCTGGTGGCAACGCGAGGTCTGGGATCCCGTGCTGGACCCGCGGATCCCGCTGCGGGCCCACGAACCGATGGGCGACCACAGCCTGTACTTCCAGTCCCTCCACCCGCTCTGGCTGCGGCATGGCTTCCAGTGGTACCTCAAGGTCTGCCTGGAGACCGGGGACCTGACCTGGACCACCGCCCGGGCCCGGCGGTCCGGGATCCAGGTCTTCGGCGACTGGATCAACGGCCAGCACCCCGCCCCTCCCACCTGGCTGCGCGATGATCCCGCCGAGGTGAGGGCGTTCATGCTGGACTACCTCAGCCCCGTCCGCGCCCAGACCGCCAGGTCAGGGCCGAACCGGGGCAAGCCGCTCTCGGCGCTGCGCGTGAACGACATCATCACCGACGTCGAGAAGTTCTACGCGCACATGACCGACTACCGCGAGACGGCAGCCCGGGTGCTGGAGGAACCGGCCTGGCTGCGGCTGACCCCCTACCACGCCATCTTGTGGCGCCACGGGGAGAAGGGCCGGCCTGCGGTCCAGCCGGAGCGCTGGGAGGTCATCGACGACACCGCGTTCTCCCAGATCATGACCAACCTCCACCTGCTCGGCACCCCGGTCGAGGAAGGTGGGTTCGGCGACGAGCAGGTGATGCGGATCATCATGCTGCAGGCCCGCCTCGGTCGGCGGATCAGCGAGATCCGGATGCTCGACCGTGACCCGCTGTCCGCGCTGAACCAGCTCACCCGGCCCGACGAGCAGGACGCCGCCGACGGCGCCTTCGTCGCCAAATTGCGTTACCAGCAGACGAAGATCGAGCAGGCGCCGGACAGCATCCTCGTCGATGCCGAGGTCGTTGCCATCATCCGCGCCCAGCAGCAGTGGGCCGACACCCGCCTCGGGCCGCGCTGGGCGGCGGGTGTGAGCCCCAAGTACCTCTTCCTGGCCTACAAGATGAACCGGAACGCCGACAAGCCCTACCCCGTCGAGCGCATCCACCAGACGTTGTCCGAGTTCGCCAGCCGCCTTGGCATCCGCGACAGCGCTGGGCGGCTGGTCGACTTCAACCGCACCCACCGGTTCCGGCACACCAAGGCCACCAGCCTCCTCAACGCCGGTGTCCCGCTGCACATCGTCCAGCGTTACTTCGGCCATCTGTCGCCGGCCATGCTGATGCACTACGCGCAGACCCTCGCCGAGACCCACGAGCGGGAGTTCCTGCGCTACCGGAAGATCACCGCCGACGCCCGGGAGTTGTCGACCGACCCGCGCGATCTCTACGACATGCTGGAGCTGGACAAGCGCACCGACCGCATCCTGCCCAACGGCCTGTGTCTGCTGCCGCCCCGTCAGGCATGCGCGAAGGGCAACGCCTGCCTGACCTGCGACAAGTTCGCCACGGACGCCACCTTCCTGCCCGAACTCACCGCGCAGCGGCAGCGCACCGCTGAGCTCATCGAGGAACGGCAGCAGGCGTTCACGGCTCGGACCGGGCAGCCGATGGGCGAGGAAAACGTCTGGCTCTCCGGGCGCCGTCAGGAACAGGACGCCCTCGGACGCATCATCCTCAAGCTGGAACAGACCCGCCTCGTCGACGGGCCCCCGCAGGCCGTCCGCGGAGCCGGCGTCGACGCCCGCACCGACGCGATCACCCGCAGCCAGGACGGGACCTGACCGGCATGCGCGGCAACCCCGACAACCTCCGCCAGGCCGCCGCCCGCAAGAGCGCCGCCGCCCAGGCCCGCGCCGAGAAGGGCCTGCGGGAGATGATCCGCCGCGGACAGCCCATCACCTTCCGCGGCCTCGCCCAGACCGCCGGCGTCTCGCTCGACTTCCTCTACCGCTGCACCGAGCTCCGCCGACGCGTCGAACAGCTGAGGTCCCAGCAGCGAAGCCACCCGCCACGGCCGGCCCCGCAACCGCCCGACGACTCGCCCAGCAGCGTCGTGCGCATCCTCACCGCCCAGCTCGCCGAGCTCAAGCGGCGCCACCGCGACGAGGTCCAAGCCCTGCGGCAGGCCCTCGAAGCAGCCCAGAGCGAGAACCTCGAACTGCGACGCAGCCTCGGCCCCCGACACACCACCCGCCCTGAGAGCCCCTGCTCCTGACGTCCTCACACATCGATGGCCCTGCGGGCGTGGCTCACAAACTGCTGCCGTTTATTCGACGCATGGCCGAGGTAACTCCTGATGCGATGCGATTGGTTCGCGTCAATCGCATCGCCGCTCTCCCGTCCAAGGATTCTCGCCTGAATCGCTGCCACACAAGCCGACAGCGACTGTCGCAACTCGCCAGCCATCCGGGCCAATTCCTCCGGACCTTCAAGCTCGACTGCGGTCTGGGTATCCGCCAGGTCCGCTCGAAGCAATCTGCGGCTCTCTTCGAGAAGGTGACGCAGTCCATCGAGATCATGACCTGGCCTGGCCAGCTCAGCCTCGATACCCCGCAGGGCCTCATGAACCTCGTCGGCCTTGCCCGTGAAGGCGGCATAGGCATCACGGCGGAGCTGACGACGCCAGTGACGATGCTCAGCTCGAACCTGCCGCTGCCCCGCTATCCCAGCAATAGTTGCAGCCAGGGTTGTCCCCATCACTCCCACCCCAGCTCCTAGAACCGCTGCCGTTCCAGCATCCATGCGAAGAGTGTGCCAGCGAGGCTCCCTGAGCGTTTGTCACCTTCAAAGTCGCGATCAGGGACAGTCACTTGCAGATGCGTCTGCAAGTGTTCTACCTGCGCAAACAGCACACTCTCACTGTTTGCCCCGGATACGCTGTGCAACACGAGGTACATGGACGCCGCGGTGGACCAGCTGCGGGCGGACGGGTTCGACGTCCGCGACGAGGATGTCGCCCGCCTCTCGCCGTTCGTGCGACAGCACATCAACATGCTGGGCCGGTACTCGTTCAAGCTGCCCGAGCTGCCCGGCGGTATGCGCCCGCTGCGCGACAAGGACGCTGCCGACGACGAGTGACGTCGTACGGCGGCGCGTCGAGGTCGCCACCATCTTGGCCTAGGGCCTGTTGTGAAAGTGCTGGTCACAGCCACTCGTTAATGACCGCGACCAGCACGGTCGCTTCAAAGCGGACGGCGAGTTTGTCGTAGCGAGTGGCGACGGCCCGGTGGCGCTTGAGCCGGTTGATCCCGCACTCGACCGCGTGCCGCTGCTTGTAGTCGTCCCTCTCGAACGTCGGTGGCCGCCCGCCGCGCGATCCGCGCGTGAGGCGGTTGCGGACACGGTCCGCCGGGACCGGGATGGTGGCCTTGATCCCGCGTCTGCGCAGGTAGGAGCGGTTGCCGCGGGAGTCGTACGCCTTGTCGGCCCGAACCCGGTCGGGACGCTTGCGCGGCCTGCCGAGCCCCAGCCTGGGGACCCGGATGGCTTCCAGGACCGCTTCGAACTGCGGGGAATCGCCCCGCTGCCCGGCCGTGATCACGACGGACAAGGGCTTTTGCCCCTGCTCGACCGCGAGGTGGATCTTGCTGGTCAGTCCGCCGCGGGATCGTCCGAGTGCGTGGTCGGCCGGCTCGGCGAAGATCCCGCCCGGCGGTTCCTTCTGGAGGTCCCCCTTTTCGCCGCTCCGGCGGCGTGCTGGTGGGCCCGGCAGACGGTGGAGTCGACGTTCACGTCCCAGGTGATCAGGCCCTTGGCGTCCGCCTCGGCCTGAAGCTGGGTGAGGATCCTCGCCCAGGTCCCGTCCCTCTGCCAGCGCCGGAACAGGTCGTAGACCCGGTCCCAGGGCCCATAGCGTTCCGGCACGTCGCGCCAGGGTGCACCGGTCCGGGTCCGCCACCGTATGCCGTCTATGAGCTGCCGCCGCGTCCACACCGGCGGACGGCCCGGCTTGATGCCCGCCGGCAACAACGGCTCCAGCCGGGCCCACTGGCCGTTCGTCAGATCACCACGTCCCACAGGACGTGATCATCAACGAACAAGATCCACTTTCGCAACAGACCCTAGGCGTCCGTGCTGGCCAGAGCCCCGGAGCTGGTTCCGCGAGTCGTCACACCGGCCGGGGCCGTTACGGCTTCGCGGACCCGCTCGGCGGCCCGTCGGCGGGCCCGGTACGCCTTCTGTCGGCAGGCGAGGCGGTCGTAGAGGGCGTCCCGGCGGTGGCCGCGACGGCGGCGTACCCCCGCGGTCGGTCAGCGGGCGGTGAGCCCGGTGAGCAGGAGGGCGAGCCATCGGGCGCGGGCGGTGGGTGGCTGGTCGGCGGGGAGGGTGAAGAGCATCAGGTACAGGTCGTCGACGGTGAAGTCGGCGCGCAGACCGCCCTGGGCTTGTGCGGTGCGGATGAGCCGGCCGAGGGCCTGGGTGACGCGGGTCTCCACCTCCTGCATGGCGGGGTGGGCTGCGTGGTCGGCGCCGAGCGCGTACGCGGCTGCTTTGACGGCGCGGTTGTGGGCGACGGTGTCCATCACACGGCTGAGGAAGCCGGTCAGCTCCACCATGGCGGGTGAACCCTGGCTCTCGCGTTGCAGGCACTCTTCGGCGTCGTCGGCGAGTGTTTCGAACGAGGCGGCGACCACGGATGCGACCAGGTCGCTCTTGTTCGGGAAGTGCTTGTACAGGGTTCCGACCGCGACGCCCGCAGCAGCGGCGATCTGCTCCATCGACACCTCGGGCCCGTGCTCGGTGATCTGCTCATGCGCCGCGGTCATGATCCGGGCGCGGTTGCGGGCCGCGTCGGCACGCAGCGGTCGGGGTGAGGTCATGAGGGCGGCCCTCCGGAACCATTTGACGAAAGATGAATGATGCTTCACTCTACAACATGAAGCATCATTCACTTTATGGAGGTTGATCATGGCCAGCACGACCGACCGGTGGACCGAACAGGACATACCTACCCAGGACGGCAAGGTCGCCGTCGTCACCGGCGCCAACAGCGGCCTCGGGCTGCAGACCGCGCGGGCCCTGGCCGAGCATGGCGCGCACGTCGTCCTCGCCGTGCGCAACCTCGACAAGGGCCGCGAGGCCCTCGCCCGCATCAGCGAGCGTGCCCCGGGCACCAAGCTCAGCCTCCAGCGCCTGGACCTCGCCTCCCTCAAATCGGTACGCACGGCCGCCGATGAGCTGCACACGGCGCATCCGAAGATCGACCTGCTCATCAACAACGCGGGCGTGATGTTCACACCCCGGCAGAAGACCGAGGACGGGTTCGACATGCAGTTCGGGGTCAACCACCTCGGGCACTTCGCGCTCACCGGCCTGCTGCTGGACCTGATGCTGCCCGTGCCCGGCTCCCGGGTGGTCACCGTCAGCAGCTTCGGCCACCGCATCCGGGCCGACATCCACTTCGACGACCTGCAGTTCGACCGCTCCTACAACCGGGTCGCCGCCTACGGTCAGGCCAAGCTGGCCAACCTGATGTTCACCTACGAACTCCAGCGCCGCCTCGCCCCGCACCACACCACCATCGCCGCCGCCGCGCATCCCGGCGTGTCGGATACCGAACTCACTCAGAACATGAGCGGCCTGGTGCGCAAGGGGGCCGAACTGGTCCAGCCTCTGCTGACCCAGCCGGCCGCCATGGGAGCGCTGCCCACCCTGAGGGCGGCCACCGATCCCGCCGTCACCGGAGGACAGTTCTACGGCCCCAACGGCGTGGGCGGAACCCGCGGATACCCCGAGGTGGTCGCCTCCAGCAAGAAGTCCCACGACACGGCCGTCCAGCAGCGCCTGTGGGCCGTGTCCGAGCAGCTCACCGACGTCCGGTTCTCCGTCTGAGGCCTCCACCCGCGATCCGGCCGACCAAGAGGAGAGAGTCGGCCTGCGCTGCTACTCGCGGGCCCCGGAGGACCTTGGCCGACTATGCCCCTGGCGGCGTGGGCGCCGGGACGGCGGTAGGGCACACCGGTGACAGCAGGGTCAGCGGCGCGCGTCGCCGGGTGCGAGCAGGCTGGTGACCTCGGCGATCGCTTCCGCCGACGGGTGGAAGTAGCGCCGTACGTTCTCCGGCTTCTTGTGCCGGGACTTGGCCATCAGCATCGGCAGGCTGGCCCCGGCCTCGCCGAGGTGGGTGAGCCCGGAATGCCGGTATTCGTGCAGGTCCCAGCCCGTGCCCGGTACGCCGCCGATGGCCGTGTGCGCATCCAGCAGGGCGCGGGCCTGGCCGTAAGACAGCCGGACCAGCCCGGTGTCCGGGCACACGTCACGCGGCGCGATGACCTTGCCGGGACCCGGCTTGCGGTGGGTGACGAACACCGGCCCCCGCGTACGGCCCTTGATCAGCCGGGGCAGCAGGCGGGCGGTACCGGCGTCCCAGTACACGGGCTCCAGGACGTAGTCCTCGCGCGTAACGCCGCGGCGGCGGGTGCGCGGCTTCGCGCCCTTGGCCTTCACCGGAGCCCGGCGCCCGGCGAGGTCCAGCTCCTCGATGTTGACGCCCAGGATCTCCTCCGACCGCGCGACGGTTTCGTAGAGCATCCGCCACAGCGTCTTCTCCCGGAGATGGACGTCGCGGCGGGCGATCAGCCGGTCGACCGCCATCTTCGAGCGGGCCGGAGTCTCCGAGTCCGGCGGGGGCATCCGCTTCACCCAGGCTGGCACCTTCGGGCCGCCGTACCCGCGCTCGGCACACCAGCCCAGCCAGGACAGCACCGCCGCCCGGCGGGCGTTCCACGTGTTGACCGCCGCCTCGCCCCACAGCTGTTCGAGGGCGCCGCCGATCTCGTCGTCCGCGACGGTGGCGAGCGGGCGGGCCTCGCCGAGGTGTTCGGCGGTCTTGCCGACGCCGATTCCGTACGACCGGAGCGTGTTCGCGTTGTCCAGCGAGTCGAGGAACACGTCGGCCGCCGCGCGGACGGTCAACGCCTTCCCGGCGGGCAGTCGTACGACAGCGGGCACCGCTTCCCCTTGCCACAGATAACGGGGCCGCTTCGCGCACGGCCCCGAGAACGTCGCCGCAGGTCGTGATCAGCGATGCCGCAGATAATAGGGCGTTATCTGCGGGAAGACTTCAGACGGATCCGGCCGCCGACGCTCCGTCAGCCGCCCACCAGGGCCGACAGATCCTTAGCGCCGGTTTTCGTTCCGATGTTCCTCAACCCCCGTGCTCCAGACGGGGTGCGAGCGGATACGTCACACCGAGGTTGTGATCGGCCAGCGGCCCGCCGGGACCGAGGACCGGCCACGGAGCGTGGCTCGGCTCGGTATTTCCAGGCGTGCCATTGGCCGAGCCGTACGCCATCACGCCCCGGCAGCCCCGATGAACTCGCGCACGGCGCTGCGCGGGTCCCCCGAGCGGACCAGTGCCTCGCCGACCAGTACCACGTCGGCTCCCCAACCGCGGTACTCCGCGACATCCTTCGGGCCCGTCACTCCTGACTCCGCGACCCTGACCGTACCTTCGGGAATGCCCGTCACGAGGTCGGCGAACACTGTGCGATCCACGTCCAGGGTCGTCAGGTCCCGCGCGTTGATTCCGAGGAGCTCAGCTCCTGCGGCGGCAGCGCGCCGCACTTCGTCGGCCGTGTGCGCCTCCACGAGCGGCGTGAGACCCAACTCCTTGCACAGCCCCATCAAGTCGACGAGCCGGCCCTCGTCAAGCGACACGACCATGAGAAGCGCAAGATCGGCGCCGTGTGCGCGAGCTTCCCACAGCTGATAGGGGTCGACGATGAAATCCTTGCGCAGGACGGGCACGTCGACCCGGGCACGTACGGCGTCCAGATCGGCGAGGGAGCCGCCGAAACGCCGGCTCTCGGTCAGCACGCTGATCGCAGCGGCGCCCCCGGCCGCGTACTGGGCCGCGAGGGACGCAGGGTCGGGGATGTCTGCCAGCTCGCCCTTGCTGGGGCTCCTTCGCTTCACCTCGGCGATGATGGACACCCCAGGCGCACGGAAAGCGGGCAGGGGATCGAGCGCGGGTGCCGCGTCCGCTGCCCGGGAGCGCAGCTCCGCCAACGGCGTTGCAAGCTTGCGCTGTTCCAGGTCCTCGCGAACTCCCGCGAGGATCCCGTCCAGAACACTCATCGTCCTCTCCTTGTCGAATCGTCTGCCACTCCGGACGTCCCCCGGCTTGTGTGAGCCCGCCCGTCACCCATGTCCAAGTCATGCTCGCACGCAGGCTGTTCGGATCGATCATGGCGTGCGTAGCGGCGGCCTCGGAGCGCGGGAAATGAACTTGTCGTGGATGCTCCGTGAAGTGCGGTGATCCCGGACCTGGCGACCATCTGCCGCCTGCCGGCGGCCATCCGTGAGGAAGCGTGAGCGCGAACCGGGAATCGTGGCGCCTGACTCCTCAGGCCGCATGAAGGCGCTCGGCGCCTTCCATGGCGTGTGCGGTCTGCGACATGGTCGTCGACGAGTCCCCGCCGGCCCCATACCCGCAGCGTCCTGGTCGCGACGCCCTCCACTCCAGCAGGGTGTCGAGCCCCGCTCGGACAGCGTGCTGGCCGGCATCGGAGGGTCCTGCTCCACGTACCCGCCGGCGGACCGCGGTTGGGGCAGGACCGCAGCTGAGGGGGCGTCGGTGAAGTTCTTGCTCCGGGGTGGCAGGACCGGTCCTCCAGTCGGCAAGGATGTCCCTGCCGCCCACGACTGACATCACCGGGACCACGCTGCGGCCGAACGTCACGCAACCGACTCGGGTTCAGTTCGCCCGGCCCTGATCCCGCCCTCCTGGTATGCGCCTCTCCCACCGGAAGTCAGGGCGTACGCCGGCCGGCGCGCAGCCACGGCGCCCGTGCCGGAGAGGGCGAGAACGGAGAGCAGGACGAGTGCGCAGGCCGGGCCGAGTACGGTCCAGGGCGCCAGTTCCACGTACGGCTGATTCTCCGACAGAAGACGGCCCCACTCCGCCGTGGGTGGCTGCTCACCGAGACCGAGGAAGCCGAGAGAGGCCAGCACGAGGACCGTGGTGGGCAGGCGCAGGAGTGCGTTGCGCAGTACGGACGGCAGTACGGCGGGCAGCAGGTGGTAGCGGAGGAGATAGCCGGGGCCGGCACCGAAGGAGACGGAAGCGAGCATGTGGCCGCTGGCCCGCTCCTGTTCCAGCAAGGCCGCGGCCTGGGCGGCGTAGGGGGTCCAGCCAACCAGGCAGACCGCGAGGGCGGCACCCCAGGCGGACGGGCCGGTCACCGCGGTGGTCAACAGCCCGGCGAGGACCGCCGGCATCGTCGACACCACTTCCGTGAGCCCCGCGCCGACCTGCGCCGCCATGCCGAGCATCAGCCCGGTGAGCGTGCACACCGCGGTCACCACGAGGGCCACTCCCACCGTGCGCAGCGCCCCGTGGCCCAACCGGGCCAGCAGATCGCGGCCGAGCGCGTCCGTGCCCAACGGGTTTGCGGCTGAGGGCGGGAGCAGTCGGGCCGCCGTGTCGACGTGGAGGGGATCGCGTAGGAGTCCGGCGGTGACCAGAGTGAGCAGGGCGAGGGCACACGCGGCGGCGGCCCAGCGGGTGAGGCGCCCCCGGGCAAGGGCGGGTGCGTGCAGGGCGGGCAGGGCCCCGTCCCGCAGGGCCGGGCCGAGCAGCGCGCGGCGCAGGGCCTGGATGAGGAGGCCGGCGACGACGCCGAGCAGGATGAGGGCGAGTGTCGTGGTCTGCAGGGGCGGGAGGTCCTGGGCGATGGCGGAGTCCAGGGCGAGTCGGCCGAGCCCGGGGATGTTGAAGATCTTCTCCACCGCGACTGCGCCACCGACCAGGCCCACGACGGTCGGCAGGAGCTGCGGGAGCACACCGGCCAGGGTGCGGCGCAGCGCGTGCCGGGCGACGCGGCCGGGCGCGAACCCGTAGGCGTGCCAGGTCCGGGCCCACGGCTCGTTGAAGGCGGCGGGCAGGGACTGGTCGAGCAGACCGCCGATCATCGCCCCGGACGGGACTCCGAGGGCGAGCGCGGGCAGCACCAGCGAAGGCGGCCCCTCCCACCCACTGGACGGCAGCCAGCCCAGCCACACCCCACACACGGTGGCGAGGAGCGAGGCGAGCAGGAACTTGGGCAACGCGGCGAGGACCGCGACCCCGATGGCCGCTCTCCCCCGGTGCAGCCGTCGCCGGGAGCCGAGATACAGGGTGCGGGCACTGACCAGCGCGGCCACCGCGATGGTGACCACGAGTGCCCCGAGCATCAGCGTGAAGGAGACCGCGAAGGCACCCGACACCTGGGGCAGCACCGCCTCACCGGACACCCAGGATGTGCCCGCGTCGCCGCGCGGCAACCCGCCCAGCCAGTGCGCGAGATGCACGAACGGCCCCTCGTCCAGGCCCAGTTGCTCCCGAACAGCGGCCAGCTGCTCCGGAGCCGGATCCTGGTCGGCGGAACGGGCCCGCAGGACGGTCAGCGCGGGGTCGTTGCCGGACAGCCAGGGCAGCAGGGCCACGGCCGTCAGCAGCGCGGCCCCGGCAGTGAGGCGGCCGAGGCCCGCGCGCCACCGGGACGGGCAGGCCTCCGTACCGACCGGCGTGAAGCTCATCGGCTGCTACTTCAGGTGGGTGTCGACGTCGATCAGGGAGCGCTCGCGAGGATCGAGGCGCACGCCCTCGACGTCGGTGGCGATGCCCTGGACGACCTTCTCGTGGACCAGCGGCACGACGGCGTCGGTGCGCAGGATCTCCGCCTCGGCCGCCATGATCTTCTGCTGTCGCTTCGTCATGTCGGCCTCCTCGGCCGCGGACTTGACAGCCCGGTCCACCTGGGAGTCCTTCAGACCGGCGATGTTGTACACGCCGTTGCTCGTGTAGTCGCTCGCCAGGTACGCGACCGCGTCACCGGTGTCGAGGAGGGTCACCCGGGAGAAGACGAGGGCGTCGTACTTGCCGGCGAGGAGGTCGGCCTCCATCTGCGTGTACTCGCGCACGTCCTGCTTCACGGTGAACCCGGCCTTCTCCAGCTGCTGCTGGAGGACGGTGGCGGCCTCGGGGAGCTCGGCGCGGTTGGTGTAGGTGGCCAGGCGCAGGGTCTTGCCCTGGGTCTTCGCCTTCACCTGGGCGGCGGTCGCGGCCTTGGCGCGGCCGGTCACCTCGCCGCGCTTGTCGGCCGCCCAGGGCACGGCGGGCCCGAACAGGCCCTGCGCGGAGTCGGCGTACCCACCGAAGACCGAGTCGACGAGCACCGAGCCGTCGACGTCCTCCCGGGCCGCCGCGCGCAGCGCCGGGTCGGTGAAGAGGCCGCTGCCGGTGTTGAGGATCAGGCTGTCGGTCCGCACCGACGGAACTTCGTGACGGGTCTTGTCGTCCAGCAGCTTGGCCTGTGCGGTGGGGATCCACTCCGCGATGTCGACGTCGCCGCCGCGCAGGGCGTTGGCGCGGGCGGTACCGTCGGCCATCCACGTGACGTCGATGCCGGACGCCTTGGCCTTGCCGCCCCAGTAGCCGTCGTAACGGTCGAGCGCTGCCTTGGACTTGCCGGTGAGCTTCGTGATCTCGAAGGGGCCCGTCCCGGTGCCGACCGGGCTGACCGTGCCGCCCTTGCCGTACGCCTTGCCGGAGAGGATGGCCAGCGCGGGGCTGGCCAGCCGCAGCGGGAGCACCGGGTCGGCGGCCTTTGTGCTGATGGTGACCGTGTCTGCGTCCTCTGCCTTCGCCGTGAGGGTCACGTCGCTGAGGACGCGCGGCTTGAGCTCGGCGGCGTCCGCGTGGTCGAGCGAGTTGACCACGGACTCGGCGGTGACCGGCGTGCCGTCCTGGAAGGTGGCCTTGCGGAGCTCGAAGGTCCAGGTGGTGGGGGCGGTCTGCTTCCAGGACTTCGCCAGCGCGGGCGCGGCGGCGCCGTTCTTGTCCAGAGCGGTGAGCCCTTCGGCCACGGAAAGCTTGCTCAGCACGGTGGCGTCGTTGCTGTAGGGCGACAGCGCCTGTACTGGCGGCACCGCGAGCGCGACTCTCAGCCGCCCGGCCGAGGCACCTTGCGCATCCGAACCGGAGCCTCGTTCGCCGGCCACGAAACAGCCGGCCAGCAGCGGGGTGAGGGCAAGTGTCAAGAAGAGACCGCGGGAGGTCGTGCGCATGGGGGTCCTGTCATGCGAGGGAGGATGGTCTGATCCCTTGCACGCCAGACGGGGGCGAAGGGGGCCTGCTCAGCATATAAGGCAAGCCTTACTTGATCTACCTCGATAGATTAATTCTCAACCAATGAGATCGACTCGCAATGCCTGTTCGGCACCCGCTGCGACCGAACCGGCCGTCGTACGAGCCGGTCGGACACCGCCCCGAGATGCGCCGCACGACGGTTCACAGCGCCAGGAGGCCCTGGCCTTCGCCGAGGAGCCGCGATGCTCCGGTGATCATGGCGGCGAGGTCCTGAAGTCCCCATGAAAGGAGACGCCTGTTCGTGCCGTTGTGCGGGCGCGCCGACCGGACGGGGGCGGGCCGGACCTCCGGGCCGGTGCCAGCGCCGACGGCCGTCAGGCCAGGGCTGGCCGCTGCCCGCGACGACCTCCGGCCGCAGCAGGTCGGCGAGGGTCTCGGCCGGCAACAGGCCCTTCTCCAGGACGAGTTCGGCCACACCCCGGCCGCAGACCAGTGCCTCCTTGGCGATGTCGGTGGCAGCCGTGTACCCGATGTGCGGGTTCAGGGCCGTGACCAGGCCGATGGAGTTCTCCACGGTCCGGCGCAGCGCCGACGCAAGGCGTCCCCCTCTGGCGCCGGTCGCCGCAAGGCTGGTCCGCGTGACGACCGGCGTGCCCGTCATGCGCCGGGAACAGCTGCTTCTCCGGCGTCCAGGACCAGCACCGCCACGTGCAGGGACGTGCGCTGCAGACCTGATTCCAGGTCGCAGCCGAGGAGCCGTTCGATGGTGTGGAGGCGCTGGTAGTACGCCTGCCGGGACATGCCGGCGCGTTTCGCCGCGACCGACTTGTTCCCGGCCGCCGCCAGATAGGCGCGCAGTGCCGGGAGCAGATCGCCGCTGTTGCGGTCGTCGTGCTCGATGAGGCGGGTCAGTTGCCGTTCCGCGTACCGCTGAAGACGGGTGTCCTCCCGCAGGACGCCCAGCAACTCCGGCAGCCGGACGTCGGCGGGGACGTAGAACCACCGCTCCGGGGAGGCCGGTGTGATGGCCTCGGCCGTCTGCTCCGCCTCCTGCCACGACCGGGCGATCCCGGCAAGGTCGGTCACCCCGGGGCCGACGGCGACGACGGCCTCCGGTCCGAGCTCCTCCCGGGTCAGACGGCCGATCCGCTCGGCGACCGGCTGCCAGGCGCTCGCCTGTGCCAGTGCCAGAAGTACGCCGATCCGGCCCGGGGCCGTCTCGCCGACCAGGGCGCGGACGCCGGTCTGCGCCAGCGCCTTCGCGATCCGTTCGTCGAGGTGCTCACCCTCGGTGCCGGTGTGCGTGTGGCGGATGACCACGGCGAAGAGCCGGTGCCCGAAGGCCGGGAGGCCCAGTGCCTCGGCGCGGGCGCGCGCGTCCGCGGGGGAGCGGAAACGCCGTTCGTACAGGTCCCGCAGTACGGAGCGGTGGGCCCGGCGCTCCCACCAGGCCGGTCCGGCCAGGCGCGCCATGGTCAGCGCGACCGCCGCACGCTCCAGCACCAGGATGTGTTCCGGGTCGGGCTCGGCGTTCAGCCGGCCCTCCAGCAGGACCAGCCGCCCCCATGGCCCGTGGTGGTCCTGCACCGGCGCGATCAGCCACCCCTCCGGGCCGCTCGGCGTGATCCTCTCCGGTGTCGGGGCGGCCCGCGAACGCCGCGACCAGGCCGACACCACCGGCTCGTACGGCCGGCCGAGCAGTTCGCACATCAGGACCCGGTGGGTGAGGTCCTCCAGCACCACAGGGGCTCCGGTGAGTTCCGCGGTGGTGTGCACCAGCTCCTCGGGCGTCGCGCCCCGCAGTGTCAGGGCAGTGAAGATGTCCTGGATGTCCCGCCCGCGGCGCAGCAGCGCCCCCTGGGCGTCGAGGATGAGCGCGTGCACCGCCTGCGTGACGTCGATGAACCGGACGCCACGGGCCAGCTCGACCAGCGGCACTTCACGCGCACGGCACGCCACCACCAGCTCGGCGGGCACCTTCCGGTACCGGTAACCGAGCTCCACGATCAGGCCGGCCGCGCCGACGTCGGCGAGCTGGTCGACGTAGCCGCGCAGCTCGGAGGCGTCCTCGGGATACGGCATGCCGGTCGTCAGCACCAGCTCGCCGCCCTCCAGGAAATCGGCGGGATTGAGCAGCTCGGTGACGTGCACCCAGCGCACCGCGCTGTCCAGCTGTGACTCGCCGGCCAGTACGCGCGGCATCCCTTCGGCGAGCACGGGCAGGCGCAGTACCTCCCTGACCGTGGGGAAGTGCCCGCTTGCGGGACGTCTGGGCGGCATAGGCGGTGCTTTCATCCGAGGGGATCGGGCTCACCCTCGCACCGGCCACTCACCGTGACAAGAGGGTGGCCGGCATTTTGCGGAGCGGGCCGTCCGCAGTGACAGACCGTCTTGAGAAGGCCCCAAGGTGGAACACAGTGTGGGTTGACCTGCAGGTTCCCCCGGGCGGAAAGTGAACGCCATCCCCAGCGGGATCCGAACCGGAAGGGTCCGCACGGTGTCCGCACCGTGCTGGCGCCCGACTGCCACCCAGACCACACCGTCGAGAGGAGCGACCTCATGCGCATCCCGAAGCGCGTCGCCGTGATCGGTGCCGGCAGCATGGGCAGCCAGGCCATGTGGCGACTGGCCGCCCGCGGAGCCGAGGTCATCGGCTACGACCGCTACGCGCCGGGTCACGACCGCGGCGCGGCGGGGGGCGAGAGCCGCATCTTCCGAGCCGCCCACCTCGGCGAGCCCGGGTACATTCCGCTGCTGCGGCTCGCGGACCGGTGGTGGGAGCAGCTCCAGGCGGAGACGGGCCGGTCGCTGCGACGCCGCAGCGGCTCCCTCGTGATGGGAGAGGCCGCCTCACCGTCCATGCGCTTCCTCCTCTCCACCAGCGCCGCCCATGGGCTGGATCACGAGGTACTGGACCGGGAGGAACTCGCCCGTCGCTACCCGCAGCACCGGCTCCCGGACGGACACACCGCCGTCCTCGACCGGTTGGGCGCCATCATCAGGCCGGAGGCGTCGATTCAGGCCGCCGCCGCCCGTGCCGAGCAGCTGGGTGCCCGGCTGCACCGCTACACCACGGTGCGCGAGGTCGTCCCCGCGGCGGGCGGCGGGGTGCAGATCGTCACCGACCAGGGCACGGACCACGTGGACGCCGCCGTGGTGACCGTGGGCCCCTGGATCAACACCCTGCTCCCGGACCTCCCCCGGACCGTCGACGTCCGCCGGGTGGTCTGCTCCTGGCACCTGCCCACCCGCCACGACTGGTTCGCGGGCGGGGCGCCTGCCTTCGTACGCGCCACACCCCACGACTGCTTCGGAATCCCGTCGCCCGACGGCATCTCCGTCAAGCTCGGTCTCTCCTTCAAATACCATGCGCCGGTGCCCGAGCCCGAACGGCTCGACCGTACGGTCCGCCCCGAAGAACTCGGCACCTTCCGCGAGCTCATCGGTGAACTCATGCCCGACCTGAACCCCGACCCCATCAGGATGTCGGCCTACATGGAGGGCTACACCGACTCCGGAAACCCGCTCGTCGGTCATCTCCCCGGCGAGGACGACATCATCGTCATGGCCGGATTCTCCGGCAGCGGCTTCAAGTTCTCGCCCGCGATGGGAGAGATCGCCGCCGACCTGGCGCTCGACGGCACCACGGAGCACCCCGTCGACTTCCTCGCTCCGGCAGGAGTCGGCGCCGCCTGATCCCCGGCGATGTTGACGGCATCGCCCCGCCCACCTCGACATTTCTGTCATGGACATGCCCGAAAAGGGGCACACCGGTCGTCACCCGTTCCCCGAAGCAAAGACAGGAGCATCCTCATGCCCATTCCCTCGTTTCAGTTCCGCCCGAAGTACGTCTCGTTCGACTGCTACGGCACGTTGATCGAGTGGCCGATGACCCCCATCACGCGTGAGCTCGTCGGCGACCAGATCCCGGCCGAGCAGTGGGACCAGTTCGTCAAGGAGTTCCGCGGATACCGCTACGACCAGGTCCGCGGCGAGTACTACGCCTACGAGCAGGTGCTGCAGGACTCCTTCGAGCGGGTCTGCCGCAAGTGGGGCATCAAGGCGGCCCCGGACGCGGGCAAGCGGCTCGCCGACGGCGTGCGCAGTTGGGGCCCGCACGCCGACGTGCCGGAACCGCTGAAGAAGATGGGCGAGAACTACAAGCTGGTGATCCTCTCCAACGCCGACGACTCCTTCCTCGAGGAGAGCGTGCCCCGGCTCGGCGCGGACTTCCACGCGGTCTACACCGCCGAGCAGGCCGGCTACTACAAGCCCCGGTACGGCGCGTTCGAGTACATGCTCGACCAGCTCGACGCCTCCCCCGAGGACTTCGTGCACGTCTCCTCGCACACCCGCTACGACCTGATGCCGATGCACGACATGGGCTTCCGCAACCTCATCCTGCTGGACCGTGGCAACGACCCGGTCACCCACGGCTACGACTACGTGACGGTGAAGTCCCTGGACGAGCTCAACCAGATGCTCGGCATCTGACTCGCGACACACACCCACTCACCCAGCACCTTCTTCTAGGTAGGCCCCCGGTCGCGCGCGGCCGCCGATGAGCCCTACGCGTTTCCGTCCGCCGACTCACGGCGTCCCGGCTCCCCCCCGTCGGGACCCGTGCATCGTCCCCGCATCACGGATTCCCCCGTATCCCCAGCGTTCTCCAGGAGGCACCGCCATGGAAAGCAACCGGATAGGCCGCAGAACCGTACTCCGCACCGCAGGCGCTCTGGCCGCCGCCACCACGGTGGCCGGCTGCGGCACCCTCATGGGCACCGGCGAGAGCCGCGGCTCGTCGGGCGGCGGCAAGAAGCGGCTCGTCGTCAGCAACAGCGGTGGCGCCTACAACGACGCGCTGACCCAGGCGATCTACGAGCCGTTCGCCAAGGAGACCGGCATCACCGTCACGACGGTCAACTACCAGTCGGCGCAGATCATCGCCCAGGTCAAGCAGGGCCGTCCGCAGGTCGACCTGATGGACAACACGCTGCTGAACTTCCAGAAGATGACGCGGCTGGAGTGTCTGGAGCCGATGGACCATGACCGGCTGAAGAGTGTCAAGGGCGCCCAGATCGCGGAGCACAACCTGCCGGAGCACGCGGTCGGCAAGAACGTGTGGGCCAGCGTGATGGCCTACCGTACGGACAGTTTGAAGCGTGCCCCCAAGAGCTGGGCCGACTTTTGGAACACGCACTCCTTCAGTGGCCCGCGCTCCCTGCAGAGCCCGGATGCCGACATCCCGGAGCTGGAGTTCGCGCTCCTCGCCGACGGCGTGCCCAAGGACAAGCTCTACCCGCTGGACCTGGACCGGGCGTTCGCCTCGCTCTCGCGGATCCGCGGCGATGTCAAGAAGTTCTGGAACACCGGCGCTCTGCCGGCGGTGCTGCTGGGCCGCAAGGAGGTCGTCGCGACCAGCCTGTGGGGCGGGCGTGCGGATGAGCTGATCAAGCAGGGGATGCCGGTCGCCTACCAGTGGAACGAGGCGCGCCGGCTCACCAACGGGTGGGGCATTCCGAAGGGCGCGGGCAACACGGACGCGGCCTACCAGCTGATCGACTTCTCGCTGCGCCCCGAGGTGCAGGCGGCGTTCGCCAAGCTCTCCCCGACGGGCGGCCCGGTCGTGCCCGCCGCGACCGAGCTGCTCTCGGACGACGTGCTCGCCACGCTGCCGACCTCGCCGCAGAACCTGAAGACCGGGTTCGACGCCGATGTCGCGTGGTGGGACAAGAACCGTGACGTCGTCGCCAAGCGCTGGCAGGAGTGGGCCGATGCCTGAGCGGACCCAGAGTCTGACCGCCGGAAAGCTGTCCGCCGACGACCTCGCCGTTGCCCTGGCCCCACGCTCCTCCTCACCGACGGGCAAGTCGCTGTCGGTGACGGGGCTGCGCAAGTCCTACGGCGGGACGACCGTGGTCGACGGCGTGGACATGGAGATCGCGGCGGGCGAGTTCGTCACCTTCCTCGGCTCCTCCGGTTCCGGCAAGACGACCACGCTGATGATGCTGGCCGGGTTCACCGAGCCCGACTCCGGCACCATCACCGTCGACGGCCGGGACATCACCCGGCTCAACCCGGGCAAGCGTGACTTCGGTTTCGTCTTCCAGCAGTACCTGCTCTTCCCCCACATGACCGTCGCCGAGAACGTCGCCTTCCCCCTGCAACTGCGGGGGGTGGACAAGGCGGAGATCCGCCGCCGGGTCGGCGAGAGCCTGGAGGCGGCGGGCCTGTCGAAGTTCGCCGGCCGCAAGCCCCGTGAACTGTCCGGCGGGCAGCAGCAGCGCGTCGCCCTGTGCCGGGTCCTGGTCTACCGCCCGCCCATCGTCCTGATGGACGAACCGCTCGGGGCGCTGGACAAGAAGCTGCGCGACCAGATGCAGACCGAGATCAAGTCCATCCAGCGCGAACTCGGCCTGACCGTCATCTACGTCACGCACGACCAGGAGGAAGCCCTGGTCCTGTCGGACCGCATCGCCATCATGAAGGACGGCCGCATAGAGCAGTTCGCCACCCCCCGCGGCCTCTTCGAACGCCCCCGCACCCCGTTCGTCGCCGACTTCCTCGGCGCCGCCAACTTCCTCACCGGCAAGGTCGAGGACGGTGGAGCAGACGACTGCACCCGGGTACGGCTGGACGCCGGCGGCGTCCTCACCGCCCGCGCCCACCCCTGCGTGCCCGGACAGAGCGTGCGCGCCGCGGTGCGGCCGGGCAAGCTGCGCCTGGTCAGTGCCGAGGAGGGCTGTTGTACCGGCACGGTCGAGACGGCCGTCTACGTCGGCTCGCTCACCCGGATCACCGTCCGCCTGGACGGCGCCGCTCCGGGAACGCCGCCGCTGCGCATCGAGACCGCCGCCGCCCCGCCGCGTCCCGGCGAGCGGGTCTGTGTCACCGCCGACCGTGAGGACGTCAGTGTCTTCGACGAGACGGACGGGGGGTGAGCCGTGGCCGGCACCGCTCTCGCACCCACCAAGGTGCGTGTGAAAACGTCCGCGATGCGCGGGCACCGCTCCCGGATCGCGCTGGTCAACGCCGTCCCCGTCACGGTGTTCCTGCTGGTGCTGTTCGTGTACCCGATCATCGGGGTGCTCTCCCTCAGCCTGAAGGGCGACACCGGCGGGTTCACCCTGCACTGGTACGCCGACGCTCTCAGCGGCGTGAACCTGTCCGTGCTGCTCTCCACCCTGCGGATCTCCGCCGAGACCGCGGTGCTCAGTCTCCTGGTGGGTTTCGTCCTGGCGCACGCCATCGCCCGGATGCGGCCGGTCTTCGCCGCGCTGGCCATGCTGATCGTGGTCGTGCCGCACTTCATCAGTGCCCTGGTCCGCACCTACGGCTGGATCATCATGCTCGGTGAACACGGCCTCATCAACACGCTGCTGACCTCGCTGCACATCCCCGGTGCGCCGTTCTCCCTGCTCTACAACGAGACCGGTGTGGTCATCGGCACCACCTCGGTGATGCTGCCCTACACCGTCCTGGTACTGCAGGGCGTGATGCGGGGCGTCGACGGCCGGCTCCTGGCCGCAGCGGCAGGTTTCGGCGCGAGCCGGTTCACCATCTTCCGCAGGATCTACCTGCCGCTGGTCGCGCCCGGTATCGGCACCGCGGGGCTGCTCAGCTTCATCCTGTGCCTGGGCTACTACATCACCCCCGCCCTGATGGGCGGCGACAAGCAGACCGTCGTCGCGGCGCTGATCGATCAGCAGGTGATGAAGCAGGACCAGTGGAACTCCGCCGCCGCCTTCGGCGTCATCCTCCTCCTGCTCACCTTCGCCGGCCTGGGCGTACTCGGCCTGGCCAGGCTCCGCCGCGCCAAGGCACACGCACGAAGGAGCAGCTCATGATGGAACTGCCTCCCACCCGGGCCGGACACATCGGCCGCGCCCTGAGCGCCACCGCCATCCTGCTGTTCCTGGCCATGCCCATCGTGATCATCGTGGTCACCTCCTTCGGCGCCGACGGCATCGGCACCTTCCCGCCGAAGGAGTACAGCACCCACTGGTACGAGCAGATGGCTGCACCCGGCGGGAACTGGACCACCTCCATCGCCCTGTCCAGCCTGGTCGCCGCACTGACCACCGTGTTCTCCCTGATCCTGGGAGTCACCGCCGCCACCGCCCTGGCCCGCGGCCGCCTCCCCCTGCACACCGCCGTCTACGGACTGGTCCTGGCCCCCATGCTCATCCCCCAGGTGGTCATCGCACTCGGTCTGTTCCTCTTCTTCGAACCCGTCGGCATGCTCGGCAGCCCCCTGGCCATCGCCCTCGGCCACACCGTGCTCGCCGCACCGGTGGCGATCCTCATCATGATCTCCACCCTCAAGGGCATCGATGAACGACTCGAAGACGCCGCCGCCAGCATGGGCGCCAACAGGCTCACCATCGCCCGGCGCATCACCTTCCCCCTGGCCACACCCGGCCTCATCGCCGCCGCCGTGTTCTCCTTCATCACCAGCTTCGACGAGTTCTTCATCGCGCAGTTCATGTCCACCCCCGACACCCGCACCCTGCCGGTCCTGGTCTTCAACGCCCTGCAGTTCGACGTCGACCCGACCGTCACCGCCGTCAGCGCGGTCCTCATCGCCCTGGCCGTCCTCGCCCTCGCCCTGGTCGCCGTCGTCCGCAAACTCGGCGGCCACCGCAACGGCCAGAACGTCCTCCCCGTCGACCCCCTCACCTGAGCCTTGCACAGGCACAAGCCGCGCTACCGCTGACAGCGCCGTCGGCCGGGCCCCTGGTGACGCCCGGCCGCGCCTCCACTTCGTAACTCCCCGCAGAGGACCCGCAATGAAGACGATTCCCTACTGGATAGAAACCGCCGGGGTGCTTCCCGACCGGTCCGGCAAGCCGCTGACCGAGGACACCGACCTGGTGGTCGTCGGCGCCGGACTGACGGGTCTGTCCACCGCCCTCCACGCCGCCCGTAAGGGCGCCCGCGTCACCCTCGTCGAGAAGGGCCAGATCGGCTCCGGTGCCTCCGCGCGCAACGGCGGCATGGCCAACCTGGGCTTCACCATCGGCGTACGCCAGGCCATCCGTCGGTACGGACCCGAACGGGCCCGCGAGATCTACAACTCCTACGGCGAGGCCGTGGACACCGTCGAGCGGCTGGTGAACGAGGAGTCCATCGACTGCCAGTTCCGCCGCGTCGGACGCCTGGGCGTCGCGTCCCGCCCCGCCCACTTCGAAGGCAAGAAGGCCCAACAGCGCGACCTGGCCAAGCACTTCGGACACGAGACCACTCTGATCGGTAAGTCCGAGCTGCGTTCCGAGATCGGATCCGACGCCTACCACGGCGGCCTGCTCGACCCGTTCAGCGCCGCACTGCACGTCGGCCGCTTCGTGCGCGGCATGGCCGAGGCGTGCGAGCGCACCGGTGTCGAGATCCACGAGCGCAACGCGGCCATCAGCGTGCGGCGTACCGCCGCCGGCCGGTTCGAGGTCAGCACCGAGCGCGGTGTGATCCGCGCCGGGCAGGTCATGATGGCCACCGACGCCTACACCGACAAGAACTTCCCGTGGCTGCGCCGCCAGCAGGTCTGCCTGGGCAGCTTCATCATCGTGACCGAGCCGCTCGGCGAGGAGCTCGCCCGGGACATCATCCCGAAGGCCCGCCTCATCGTCGACTCCAACCAGGTCTGCCACTACTTCCGGCTCACCCCGGACAACCGGCTGCTGTTCGGCGGCCGCGCCCGCTTCGCACCGTCGGACCCCACCTCGGACAAGAAGAGCGGGGCCGTCCTGTTCCGCGAGATGTGCGAGATCTTCCCCCAACTCTCCCGGACAAAGGTCGAGTACGTGTGGGGCGGCTCCGTCGGCTTCGCGATGGACCGCATCGTGCACGCCGGGCAGACCGATGACGGCGTCTACTACTCCATGGGATACGCGGGCCACGGCGTGCAGATGGCCACGCACATGGGGCAGGTCATGGCCGAGGTGATGGACGGCCACCCCGAGGTCAGCCCCGTCCGCGACCTGGCCCCGCCCCGCATCCCCCTCTACAACGGCACTGCCTGGTTCCTGCCTTTCGCGGGCGCCTACTACAAGACGCTGGACCGCATCCGCTGACCGGTCGGCAGCCCCTCTGCACATACAAGGAGATACCCACGATGACTGTCGTCCGTGATGTTCCCAAGCAACTGTTCATCGGCGGTGGCTGGCAGGACGCGGAGTCCGGCCGGACCCTGTCCGTCGACAACCCCGCCACCGGCGAGGAACTGTGCCAAGTCGCCGACGCCTCCCCCGCCGACGGCCGGCGTGCCGTCGAGGCGGCGGTCGCCGCGCAGGCCGCCTGGGCCGCCACCCCGCCCCGCGCCCGCAGCGAGATCCTGCGCCGCGCCTACGACATCATCATCGCGCGCACCGAGGACCTCGCGCTGCTGATGACCCTGGAGATGGGCAAGCCCCTGGCCGAGGCGCGGGCCGAAGTCGCCTACGGCGCCGAGTTCTTCCGCTGGTTCTCCGAGGAAGCCGTCCGTATCGACGGCGGCATGACGACCGCCCCCGACGGCAAGAACCGCCTGCTGGTCACCCGTCAGCCCGTCGGCCCCTGCCTGCTCATCACCCCCTGGAACTTCCCCCTCGCGATGGGCACCCGCAAGATCGGCCCCGCCATCGCCGCCGGCTGCACCATCGTCCTCAAACCCGCCCCCCAGACCCCCCTGACCAGCCTCGCCCTCGCCGCCATCCTCAAGGAAGCCGGCCTCCCCGACGGCGTCCTCAACATCGTCACCACCACCGACGCCGCCGGCGTCGTCGAACCCCTCCTGCGCGGCGGACAGATCCGCAAACTCTCCTTCACCGGCTCCACCCAGGTCGGCCGCATCCTGCTGGCCCAGTGCGCCGACACCGTCATACGCACCAGCATGGAACTCGGCGGCAACGCCCCCCTCATCGTCTTCGACGACGCCGACCTCGACACCGCCATCGAAGGCACCCTGGTCGCCAAGATGCGCAACATGGGCGAATCCTGCTGCGCCGCCAACCGCATCTACGTCCACACCTCCATCGCCGACGAGTTCGCCACCCGCCTCGCCACCCGCATGGCCGCCCTCACCGTCGGCCCCGGCACCGAACCCGGCACCGACGTCGGCCCCCTCATCGACGTCGCCGGCCGCAGCAAGGCCCACGACGTCGTCCGCGACGCCGTCAAGCACGGAGCCACCGTCCTCACCGGCGGCGAACTCCCCGACGGCCCTGGATGCTTCTACCCGCCCACCGTCCTCACCGGCATCTCCGCCGTCGCCGCCATCAACGACACCGAAGTCTTCGGCCCCGTCGCCGCCATCCTCACCTTCGACGACGAGGACGAGGCCATCGCCGCCGCCAACAACACCGAATTCGGCCTGGCCGCCTACCTGTTCACCCAGCACCTTGACCGTGCCCTGCGCGTCAGCGAACGCCTTGAGTCCGGCATGATCGGCATCAACACCGGACTGGTCTCCAACCCCGCCGCCCCCTTCGGCGGCGTCAAGCAGTCCGGCCTCGGCCGCGAAGGCGGACGCGTCGGCATCGACGAGTTCCTGGAGTACAAGTACATGGCCGTCCCCGTCGGAGCCTGAGATGCGCGACCGACTCGTCGTCCTCTACCGCGGCAACCGGCCCCCCGCCACCGCACGCATCGAACGGCTCGCGGACACCGTCTACGCCACGGAGGAGGAACTGCCCTACCTCCTCCCCGGCGCCGACGTCCTCCTGGCCTGGGTGACCATCACCCCGGCCATCCGTGAGGCCTGGCCCGACAACCCGGAGAAGGCACCCCGCTGGGTTCACGCGGCCTCCGCGGGCGTGGACTCCTTCCTGTTCCCCGCCCTTGTGGACGATCCGGGCGTTGTCCTGACCAACGCCCGGGGGGTCTACGACCAGCCGACCGCCGAGTACGTGCTCGGCCTGATCCTTGCCCTCGCCAAGGACTTCCCCGGCACCTGGGAGCACCACCGACGCCGTGAGTGGCGTCCGCGCCCCAGTGACGGCATCACCGGACGCACCGTGCTGGTCTGGGGGACGGGGCCGATCGGCCGGGCCATCGCCCGGCTGCTGCGCGCCGTCGGGATGCGTGTGTGCGGCGCGGGCCGCAAGGCCCGCACGGACGACCCCGACTTCGGCACGGTCCACGGTGCGACGACCCTGCGCTCCGCCCTGACGGAAGCGGACTACGTCGTCCTGGCCGCACCCCTCACCCAGGGCACCCGGGGCATGGTCGACGCCCCCGTGCTCGCCGCCATGAAGCCGGGGGCGCGGCTGATCAACGTAGGCCGGGGCGGACTCGTCGACGAGGAGGCGCTGGTCGACCACCTCGCCGCCGGACGGCTCGCCGGTGCAGCCCTGGACGTGTTCGTCCAGGAACCGCTGCCTGCCGAATCACCCCTGTGGGACATGCCCGGCGTGATGATCTCCCCGCACACGGCGGGCGAGACCACCAGCGAGCGGGACGCGCTCGTCGAGGTGTTCCTCGACAACCTCACCCGGCACATCGAGGGCCGGCCGCTGCGCAACGTGGTGGACAAGCGGCGCGGATACGTGGTCGACGAGACGCACCCCGCCTGAGAGCGAGTAGCACGCGCCCCGGCCGGTAACTCCTACCGGCCGGGGCGCGTGCAACTCGTCTTTGTGGTGCGCACCGTTGCCCTTATGGTGCTTCGCATGCTCGGCCCGGACCGTGCCGTCGAGCCGGCCGCCACGTTCCGCTGCCGCTTGCGCGAGGCGCTGGAGAACCGGCGGCAGGCTTCGCCACTCACCGCCTGCGGGCCGCGGGCACGGAGAACCCCTTCGATCTGGGACTCTCCGTGCGCCAGCTGCTTTCCGCGTGGCGACGCCGAGCAGTACGGATGGGACCGGGCGGCAGCCGCCGGTCTCATCGCCTCATACCCCATCGCCAAGCTGGATTCCGGCCACAGCGCGTGCCTCAGGGCATCGAGGACACGCGCCTTCTGGACAGGCTGCCCTCGCGAGAGGTCTCGCCGACGGTCGTGCCCTGCGGCATCGGCGTTACGACACGGTCAGGTAGATCTTGCGCACGGTTTCGATGGTCTTCCAGATACCGACGAAGCCCGGCTTCATGACAAAGCTGTCGCCTGCCTTGTAGACCGCCGGCTCGCCACCTTCCGGCGTGATTTCGATGACGCCGGAAAGGATGTGGCAGAACTCGAAGAGCTCGCCCTTGATCGGAGGCGGTCTCGGCGAGCCGCGCGACCATCGGCTCCAGGGCCGTGGTGGTGACCGTCATCGCCCAGCCGCTCCCGATGTGCCGACCTCAACCGCGGCCGCCCACGCCTGGAGGCCCTCGTCCACCGCCGTCTCGTCGATAACGAGTGCCGGGATCATGCGGACGACCTGGTTCCAGGCGCCGCACAGCAGCAGGAGCAGCCCCTCGTCGACCGCGGCGCGCTGCACCCGGGCGGCGGTCTCGGGGTCGGGGCTGCCGTCCTCGGTGACGAACTCGGTGGCCAGCATCAGCCCGAGGCCGCGGACATCGCCGATACCCGGGGTCCGGTCGGCCACCGCCTCCAGGCCCTGGCGCAGCCGCTTGCCCATCGCCTCGGCGTTCTCGACGAGCTTCTCGTCGCGTACGACGTCGAGGGTGGCGACGGCCGCCGCGCAGGCCACGGCGTTGGCGCCGTACGTGCCGCCCTGCGAGCCCGGCCACGCCTTGGTCATCAGCTCCTCGGAGGCTGCGATGCCGGACAGCGGGAACCCGCTTGCCAGACCCTTGGCGGTGACGAGGATGTCCGGAGTGACGCCGAAGTGGTCATGGCCCCAGAAGCGGCCCGTGCGGCCGACGCCGGTCTGCACCTCGTCGAGGATGAGGAGGAAGCCGTGGCGGTCCGCGCGCTCCCGCAGGCCCTCCATGAAGGCGCGGTTGGCGGGCACGTAGCCACCCTCGCCGAGGACCGGCTCGACGATGATCGCTGCCGTGTCGGCGGGCGAGGAGATCGTCTGGAGCGTGTAGTCGAGCTCCTGCAGCGCGAAGCGGGTCGCGGTCTCCTCGTCCCAGCCGTAGCGGTAGGCCGACGGGAACGGGGTGACGACCACCCCGCTCATCAGCGGTGCGAAACCGGACCGGAATCGGGTGCCGGAGGTGGTCATGGCGGCGGCGGCGACCGTACGGCCGTGGAAGCCGCCGTGACACACGATGACGTTCGGCCGGCCCGTGGCCTGGCGGGCCAGCCGCAACGCGGCCTCGACGGCCTCGCTGCCGGAGTTGGTGAAGAACAGACTGTCCAGTCCGGCCGGCAGCACCTCACCGAGCTTGTCGACGAGCCGGCGCAGCGGCTGGTGCATGACCGTCGTGTACTGGCCATGGATCAGCGTGCCCGCCTGCTCCTGCGCCGCCGCCACGACCTTGGGGTGGCAGTGCCCGGTGCTGGTGACGCCGATGCCGGCGGTGAAGTCGAGGTAACGGCGGCCGTCCTGGTCGAAGAGGTGGACGCCCTCGCCCCGGACCGCCACCACGGGCGTGGCCTGGCGAAGGTGCGGCGACAGTGCGGTCATGTTCGTCTCCCGGCCTCGGTGTTCGTCTGCTGCGCTGTCCCGAGCATCTCCGCGGACCAGAGGTGCGCCAACGTGCGATCTGTCCGGCCGGGCCGTGACATCCGGACGTTGTGTCAGCCGGCTCGGGGCGTGCCGGGTGCCGCTTCCCGCCGGACCGCTCTTGCGCAGGTCAGCGACGCTTGTCACAGTTGCCGGACACCCCCGGAATCTGGGCTTCGTGCCCACTCTCGGCTCCGCCCAAGAGGAGCCCTGAGCAGGGCCACCGCCATGGAGACTCCGTGAACTCCGTGAACGACAACAACCCGGCCGGTCAGGGAGCCACCCGTCCGGTCACCGTGGCCGACGTCCTGGCCCTTCCCGTCCTGGCCGCCGGACGGCCCCAGGTTGTCACCGGCGTGCCGCACCTGGACCGGCCCGTCAGGTGGGTCCACATCACCGAACTCACCGACCCCGCCTCCTTCCTCAAGGGCGGCGAGCTCGTCCTCACCACCGGTATGCCGCTGCCGCAGGACGCGTCCGGCGTGCGCCGGTACGTCGACGAACTCGCCGACGTCGGGGCCGCGGCACTGGTCATCGAACTCGTACGCCGCTACCACCGCCCGCCGGACACGCTCGTCGACGCCTCTCGCCTGCGCGGCCTGCCTCTCGTCACGCTGGCCAAGGACGTCAACTTCCTTGAGGTCACCCAGGTCGTGCACGCGCTCCTGCTGGGCAACCAGACGGACGCCATGCGCCGCACGCAGCGCATCCACGAGGCGTTCACCGCTCTCACGCTGCGCGGAGCCGGGCCGGAGGACGTGATGCGCGCGGCGGCGGAGATGAGCGGCCACACGGTCGTCCTGGAGAACCTGGTGCACCAGGCACTGATCTGCGCACCGTCCGGAGGCGCGATGGAGGAGGCGCTCACCGACTGGGAACAGCGCTCCAGAGCCACCGGGCCCGGCGACCATACGGCGATCTGCGGCCCGGAGGGCTGGCTCACGACACCCGTCGAGTACCAGGGCGAACGCTGGGGCCGTGTGGCCATGCTCCCCACGCGCACCGACGACGGGCCGGCCTTCGGCCCGCAGGACATCACCGTGCTGGAGAGGACCGCGATGGCCCTGACCGTCGCCCGTCTCATCCACCCCACTCCCTGGGAACGCACCGCACACCGAAACGCCCTGCGCGACCTGGTCGAACAGCGCCACCGCTCTGCGCAGGACGCCCGCGCCCGCTGCGCCGCACTGGGCCTGCCGACCGATCGGGACCGGTTCGTCGCGATCCTCGTGGACCTCCGCGCAGGGGACTGGGGCCCCGGGCTCGAGACCCGCCTGTTCGAGGATCTCCGAACGGCAGGCGTCTCGGCCCTCGTCGGCGAGCTGGCCCCCGGCCGCCTCGGCATCCTGCTGGCTCCTCGTCTCTCCCAACCCTGGCGCCCCATCGTCGAGCGCCTGTGCGGCACCGCACTGAGCCTGGCCCCACAAGCAGTCGTGACGGTCGGCTCCGAAGTCACGCATCTCTCCGACACCGCCCGTTCCTTCCGCGAGGCGGCCCGCGTCGTCGAGGCCACCCCGCCGGGCCAACCCCTCCCCCCCGACCGGTCCTTCCACGAGCTGTCCGACATCGGCCTGCGCCGCCTGCTGTACGCCCTGCGCGAGGACACCCGGATCCAGGAGTACGCCGAACAGCAGCTCGGGCGGCTCATCGACTACGACACCCAGCACGGCACCGACCTGCTGGCGACCCTGCGCCACTACCTCGAAGCGGCCGGCAACAAGACCAACGCCGCTCGCCGGGGCGGCCTGTCGCGCGACACCATGTACCAACGCCTGCGCACCATCGAGCGTCTCCTCGACCGCGACCTGGAATCCGGCGAACAACGCACCGAACTCCACACGGCTCTGACGGCGCGCGATGTGTTTCGAGCCCACTGACGTGCAACGACCTACGGCCTGATCCAGCATGACCGGGAGCCGATCCTGGGCCAGGCACGATTCGAACAGCAGCGACCAGACATGGGATGTCAACGGGTCGGCGCCGGAGAGGGAAAGAGCGGCGAACAGGCCGTCGGAGCAGCGGCGGTAGGACGAAGCGACGCAGACCTCACCTCGGCACCACCGAACCCAAAATTCACGCATCCATGGGATGTCCTGGCGGTGATCTGCGTGATATCTGTACCAGGGCGCTCAAGGGCCGGTCAGGGTCGAACCCGCCCGCTCGGCAACGCTCACAGCGCACGAGGCTCCCCACCACGCCGTTCTGTCAGTACGTCAGGCGCCCGCCGACGCCGACGGGACGGCGCGGCGGCCGAGTTGCTGACACGGACGGCGATCAGTCCCGTCGATTCAGCACTCACTCACCGAAGAGGACGCCTGCCTTGAGAAAGTCCTGGATTCTTCCCCTGGTCACGCTTGCCACTGCCGCGCTCGGGGTGATGGCGGCAGGTGTGACCCCTGCCTCCGCCGCCCCCAACACACCTTTGCGGGTCATGCCGTTGGGTGACTCCATAACCTGGGGTGTGGGCAGCAGTACGGGCAACGGCTACCGGGGCCCGTTGTGGAACAAGCTCGCCGCGGACGGCCATCCGCTGGACTTCGTCGGCACGTTGCGGGGCGGGTCGATGTCCGATCCCGACAACGAAGGCCACTCCGGATACAAGATCCACCAGATTGCCGCACTCGCCGACGCTTCACTGACCCGCTACCGGCCCAACGTAGTGACGCTGAAGATCGGCACCAACGATCTCAACGAGAGCTACCAGGTCTCCACCGCCACCGATCGGCTGAGGTCGCTGGTCAACCAGATCACCGCCGCCGCCCCGGACGCAACCGTCCTCGTGGCCTCCCTGGTCGTGTCCACCAGCGGCTCGGAGGAGCAGTACAGGGCCGCGTACAACCAGGCCATCCCCCGGATCGTGAGCGACGCACAGGCCGCGGGCAAGCATGTCGCATACGTGGACATGAGCAGCCTGACCACGGCCGACCTCGCCGATGCCCTGCATCCCAACGACTCGGGCTACCAGAAGATGGCCGACGCCTTCCACCGCGGTGTCCAGGCCGCGGACAGCGCCGGGTGGCTGAAGAACCCCGCACCCGCCGCCGCACGCGTGCAGTCCGGCATCACCGGCAAGTGCATGGACGTCAACGGCGCCAACACCGCCGACGGGACCGCCGTCCAGACGTGGAGCTGCGGCGACGGTGCCAACCAGTACTGGTCCGCCTACACCGACGGCACCCTGCGCTCCATGGGCAAGTGCCTCGACGCCGCCGGCGGGGCCACCGCCAACGGCACCAAGGTGCAGACCTGGGCCTGCCACGGCGGCGCCAACCAGGTCTGGCAGCCCTACAACGGCGGCTACCGCAACCCCGCCTCCGGCCGCTGCCTCGACATTCCGGGCTCCTCCACGACTGACGGCACACAGCTCCAGCTGTGGGACTGCCACGGCGGCTCCAACCAGAAGTGGACCACTCTGACCGCCGGATGACCCCCGCTCCCGGGACCTGAGCCCTTCCGGGCTCAGGTTCCGGGACAACACCGGTGGCGGGCGCCGCCGGGTGGCGACGCCCGGCGTGGCCGGGGCCAGTGGTCCGATGGCCTGACGGCGATACCCCGTGTGCGTGAGAGGCCGTGCCCAGCACGCCGAGCCCACGCCGCACCCCTCGGAAAGCCGAGTGTGGAGCCGGCCCTGAAGAGGGGTGCCGTCGAAGCGCTTCGACGATGCCATTTCCCTTGACGGGCTGTCAATGGAGCCAGTTGGGGAAAGTTTCTCACCGTCAAGACCCTTGTTTCGCACGAAACTTGTCCGTTAACTTTCGCCTGCCAAGCGAAGCGCTTCGACAGCTCCGCCGTGGGGAGGCCGCCGCCATGAGTCATGAGTTGAACCGCACAAGCTCCGTCAGCGCAGCAGCCTCGGTCGCGTGAGCGGCCGCACCGGCCTCGCTCACGGGCAGCCCGGCGCAGTCACGCGCGAAGTCCCGCCCGGTGGCTGCGCGGTTCTGCGCGGGCACTGCCCCTGAAAGGGCCAGCGATGACCATGGAACAGGAAACCTTCCGCTGGGGGCACGAGGCCCTCCAGCTCGAGATCGTCGTCGATGACGACGGCAGCCCGCGCCTCACGCACGTCGGACTGCCCGGCGAGGCGCGGACAACCCCTGGTGCGTCCCTGCCCCTGTTGGAGGTGATGGCCACGGGGCACGGCCGCGGCTGGTCGGGCAACCGCCTCGTCGGCACCGAGCTCGGCGGGCGTCTGCGCCACCGGACCCATCGCGCGACCCGCGACGGCGACTGGCACACACTCACCGTGCACCTCCACGATCCGGAAACCGGGCTGGCCGCGGAAGTGACCTACCGATCGCCGGACGGCATCCCCGTGCTCCGCAGCGAGGTGACCCTGCGCAATGAAGGGCAGACCACGCTGCACCTGGAGTCGGTCAGCTCGCTCGCAGTGGGCTGCCTCACCCCCCAGGACCCGGCGGCCATCGACGCAGCGGACCTGCTGTGGGCGGAGAACGACTGGCTCGCCGAATGCCACTGGCGGCGACAGCCGATGCGCCTGACCACACCGGCCCATGGCGGACGGGTGAGCAACGGGCACGGCAGATCCGGCTTCGCCCTCAATGGACAGGGCACCTGGTCCAGTTGCGGACACCTGCCCATGGGCGGCCTGACGGACCGCCGCTCCGGCCGCACCTGGGTGTGGCAGATCGAGCACAACGGCGGGGGCTGGCGCTGGGAATGCGAAGAGCGCGACAAGGCGGCATACGCGGCACTGTTCGGCCCCACCGACACCCACCACGGCTGGCGGCACCCCCTTGAACCCGGCGCCGCCTTCCGCACCGTACCCGCCGCACTGTCCTTCAGCGCGGACGGCGGCCCCGACGCCGCGTTCACCGCGCTGACCCGCTACCGCCGCGCCCAGCGCCGCCCGCACGCCGACCACCAGCGCCTGCCCGTCATCTTCAACGACTACATGAACTGCCTGATGGGCGACCCCACGACCGAGAAGCTGCTGCCGCATATCGACGCGGCGGCCGACGCGGGCGCGGAGTACTTCGTGATCGACGCCGGCTGGTACGACGGCGACAACGGCGGCTGGTGGACCACCGTCGGCGCCTGGGAACCGGCCGCCTCACGTTTCCCCGGGGAGAAGGGGATCCACGAAGTGCTGGACCGCATCCGGGAACGCGGCATGGTCCCCGGCCTGTGGCTGGAGCCGGAGGTGATCGGCGTACGCAGCCCCATGGCCGAGTCCCTGCCCGACGAGGCGTTCTTCCGCCGCGACGGCGTCCGCGTCACGGAGGCCGGCCGACACCACCTGGACCTGCGCCACCCGGCCGCCCGTGCCCACCTGGACCAGGTCGTGGACCGCCTGGTCGGCGAGTGGGGCGTCGGCTACCTCAAGCTCGACCACAACGTCGACCCCGGCTCCGGCACCAGCGCCCACCCCGGCGAGACCCCGGGCGCCGGCCTGCTCGGCCACAACCGGGCGCACCTCGACTGGCTCGACGGCATCCTGGACCGCTACCCGCACCTGGTGGTGGAGAACTGCGCCTCCGGCGGCATGCGCTGGGACCACGCCCTGCTGTCCCGGATGCAGTTGCAGTCCACCAGCGACCAGGAGAACCTCCACCGCTACGCGCCCATCGCGGCGTCCGCGCCCACCGCCGTCACCCCCGAACAGGGTGCCGTCTGGGCGTACCCCCAGCCCGAGGACTCCCTCGACGAGGTGGCCTTCACCATGGCCAACGCGCTCCTCGGCCGGATCCATCTCTCCGGCCGCATCCCCGAACTCGAGCCGGAGGCCCGTGCCTTGGTCCACGAGGCGGTAGCGGCGTACAAGGCCATCCGCGCCGACCTGCCGCAAGCCGTGCCGTGCTGGCCACTGGGCCTTCCTGCCTGGGACGACCCCTGGATCGCCCTGGCCCTGCGCACTCCCGCCATCACCTACCTCACCGCCTGGCGCCGCCCTGGAACCGACGCCACGACGACGCTTCACCTGCCCCACCTGCGGGACACCGCCGCCCGAGTCGACCTGCTCTACCCCGCGGTCAGCCAGGCCGTTTCCGCCTGGATGCCCGACACGGCCGAGCTGAGCCTGACCCTGCCCACGGCGCCGTCCGCCGTCCTGCTCCGCATCACCCCCACGGACTCCGGCGCCCCCTGAACCACCCCACGTCTGCATCATGAACCGACGAGAGGACCCATCGGGTGCCCCCTCTGCACCAGCCGGGCGGACGCTTCGCCAACCCCGTGATCCCCGGCTTCCACCCCGACCCCAGCGTCTGCCGCGTCGGCAACGACTACTACCTGGCCTGCTCCAGCTTCGAGTACTTCCCCGGCGTACCGCTGTTCCACAGCCGTGACCTGGTGCACTGGAGGCAGATCGGCAATGCCCTGGACCGGCCGAGCCAGTTGCGGCTGCCGGCCGACATGCCGTCCTCCGGCGGGATCTACGCCCCCACCCTGCGCCACCACGACGGGCGCTTCTGGCTGATCGTCACCAACTGCAGCGAGGGCGGCGGCAACCTGATCGTCACGGCCACCGACCCCGCCGGACCGTGGTCCGACCCCATCTGGGCGCCGGGTGTGCCCGGCATCGATCCCGACCTGGTCTGGGACGAGGACGGCACCTGCTGGTGCACGGTCGCCGGGGTCGCGCAGGTCCGTATCGACCCGTCCACCGGGCAGACGTACGGGACTCCGCACCGGCTCTGGTCGGGCGGGCCCGGCGCCAAGGCCCCGGAGGCTCCGCACCTGTACCGGATCGGCGACTACTGGTACCTGCTCATCGCCGAGGGCGGCACCGAGCGCTGCCACGGTGTGTCGATCGCCCGCGGCCGTACGCCCAGCGGCCCGTTCGAGCCGTGCCCGGCCAACCCGATCCTGACCCATCGCGGCACCGACCACCCCGTCCAGAACACCGGGCACGCGGACCTGGTCCAGGCCCCCGACGGTTCGTGGTGGATGGTGCTGCTCGGGGTACGGCCGGGCGGCGGCACCCCCGGCTGGCACGTGCTCGGCCGGGAGACCTTCCTCGCGCCCGTGACCTGGGTGGACGACTGGCCGGTCGTCGGCGAAGTCGTCCTGGAACTGCCCGAGTTGCCGTGGCCCCTCTCCCCCGCCCCCGTCGAGGAGCACCGGGACGATTTCGAGCTCGCCGAGCTGCGACCGTCCTGGATCTCCCTGCGCGACCGGCCCGCCGAGCACTGCACCACCAAGGAGCGCCCCGGCTGGCTGACGCTCCGCGCACGGGGCGGCTCCCTGGACGAGCCCGACGCGGTGTTCACCGGCCGACGCCAGCGGCATCTGTCGTGCCGGGCGCGCACTCTGGTCGATGCCGCGGAGGGGAGCGGTGGCCTCGCCGTCCGGCTCGACGAGCAACACCACTACGCGATCGAGGTGTCCGGCCCGCGGGTGCGGGTGATCGCGCGCGTCGGCTCCCTGCGCACGGTCGTGGCCGCGCGGTCCGTGCCCGCCGGGCCGGTGGCCCTCGCCGTCACGATCACGGAACCGCCCTCTCCGCACGGGCCGTGCACCGGACCCGACGTGGTCTCCCTCGGCGTCGAACAGCCCGACGGCACGTTCACCGAGCTCGCGACCCTCGACGGCCGCTACCTGTCGACCGAGGTCGCCGGCGGCTTCACGGGCCGGGTCATCGGCATGTACGCCGCGGCAGGCACCGTCCACTTCGACTGGTTCGACTACGAGCCCCTCGACGGCTGAACCAGGCTCCCTCCCCTCTGCCTCCCTCTGCCTCCCTCTGCTGACAGGGACTGACGTGGCCGACGGTGGCGCCTGTGCGCTGCCCGAAACCACGCATCGGATCACCCGTACGACCGACCGAAAGGCATGACACATGAAGGGCATACGGCAACCCGCACACCACCGCAGACGAGGCCCCGGCCGCCTGGCCGGCCTTCTGATGGCGCTGCTCGTCGTCCTGGGACTGTCCGGCAGCACCGCGATCGCCTCGCCCGAGGGCACGCCGCAGCAGGCAGCCTCCGCAGTCAAAGTCCCGGCCCGCGCCATGGACGCCGTCGCCGCGATGCAGCCCAGCTGGAACCTGGGCAACACCCTGGACGCGATTCCGGACGAGACGTCCTGGGGCAACCCCAAGACCACCAGGGAGCTGTTCAAGACCATCCGGGCGGAGGGCTTCCGCAGCGTCCGCATCCCGGTGACCTGGAGCGCACACCAGTCCGCCACCGCGCCCTACACCGTCGCCGACGCGTACATGAGCCGCGTCAAGCAGGTGGTCGACTGGGCGCAGGCCGAGAACCTCTACGTAGTGCTCAACGTCCACCACGACAACTGGCAGTGGCTCTCGAAGATCTCCACCGACCATGACAACGTGCTCGCCCGCTACGACGCCCTGTGGACCCAGATCTCCGCCGCGTTCCGTGACGAGCCACGCACCCTGCTCTTCGAGAGCATCAACGAGCCGCGCTTCGACGACGCCACGCCCGCGCAGAAGACCCGGCTCATGAACGAGCTGAACACGTCCTTCCACAAGGTCGTCCGCGCTTCGGGCGGCGGGAACAAGGGCCGCCTGCTCGTCCTGACCACACAGGACGGCACCCCCTCCCAGGTCCTCATGGACGAGCTGTACACCACGATCAAGTCGCTGAACGACCGTCAGCTGATCGCCACCGTGCACTTCTACAGCTGGTACCCGTTCAGCGTGAACATCGCGGGCGGCACCCACTACGACGAGGTCGCCCAGAGCGACCTCAACCACGCCTTCGCCCGCATGCGCGACACCTTCGTCGCCAGGGGCATCCCCGTCTACGTCGGCGAGTTGGGCCTGCTCGGCTTTCCCGACATCAACCATCCTTCCCGCGTCGAGCGGGGCGAGGCACTGAAGTACTACGAGCACCTCGGACACGCGACGCGCCTCGCCGGAGTCACCACCGCGCTGTGGGACCCCGGAACTTTCGCCTACCTGAACCGCGAGACCCTGAAGTGGACGGACCCCGCCCTGATGGCGTGGATCAAGTCCAGCTGGACCACCCGTTCGGCGACGGCCTCCTTCGACAAGGTCTTCTTGAAGAAGAAGGAGCCGATCACGGCCAAGGGGATCACCCTGAATCTGAACGGGACCACGTTCCGGGGCCTGTGGCACGGTGAGACCAAGCTCGTCGAGGGACGGGACTACACCCTCTTCGACAAGACGCGGCTCGTCCTCACGGTCGGCGCCCTGACCCGGCTGTCGGGCGACCGCGACTACGGGGTGAACGCCACGCTCCAGGCCCGGTTCTCCCGCGGGCTGCCCTGGCAGATCGAGGTGGTCACCTACGACGAGGCGGTGCTGTCGGACGCCACGGGCAAGACCGACGCGTTCACGATCCCCACGCAGTACAAGGGTGACGTGCTGGCGACCATGGAGGCCAGGTACGGCGACGGCAGCTACGCCGGCCCGAAGAACTGGACCGTGTACCAGGAGTTCAACGCGACCTTCTCGCCGGACTACCCGAACCACACGATCATCCTGACGCCCGAGTTCCTGGACTCGCTGCGCGACGGCGAACTGGTGACACTGACCTTCAACTTCTACAGCGGCGAAAAGAAGGTCATGTACCACGTCAAGAAGTCCGGAGACTCGGTCACCGGCACTCACGTCCCGCCCATCCCCTGACCGACCCGCCCCTCGCCCTGGTTGCCACCTTCCCGGCAACCAGGGCACCGGCGTCTGCGCGCGCCGCCTCACTCCGTTTTCGGCGGAGCCGTGCTCTCCCGGACGGTCAGAGTGGTGGCGATCTCCAGCCCCACCTGCGGCACCTGCTCGCCCCGGCCGAGCGTCAGGGCCAGCTCGGTGGCGGCTGCCGCCATCTCGGCCAACGGCTGGTGGACGGTGGTCAAGGGCGGATCCATCCAGGCCACGGCCGGTACGTCGTCGAAGCCCACCACGCTGAGATCGTGCGGGATGCGCAGGCCCAGCTCACGCGCGGCCTGGTAGACACCGAGCGCCTGCATGTCGTTCGCGGTGAACACGGCGGTGGGGCGATCGGTGCGGGACAGCAGCTCCCGCGCCGCGGTGTACCCGTGCTCGCGGGTGAGCTGGGTCTTCACCACCAGGCCGGGTTCCATCGGCAGGCCGGCTTCCGCGAGAGCTGACGAGTAACCGGACAGCCGGGCCAGGCAGAAGGGGTGATCCGGCCCGCTGATCATGGCAATGCGCCGATGGCCCAGCCCGACCAGGTGCCGGGTCGCCGCCTGCCCGCCTCTCCAGTTCGTGGCACCCACGAACGGCACGTCGTCGGGCAGTTCGTCGATCGGGTCGAAGACGACGAACGGAATGCCCTTGGCCGTCAGCTGTTCGCGCTCCGCCGGGGAGAGCTGCGCCACCGACAGGACGCACCGGGGGCGCCGACCGACCGTGTCGTCGATGGTCATGCCCGAGGTGTCATGGAGCCCGAACTCCGACACCAGCACACCGATCCGGTTCCTGCGGGCCACGCGCTCGACACCGCGGATGATCTCCACGGCCCACATGCTCTCCAACTCGCGGAACACAAGCTCCACGAGATTGCTGCGGTTCTGGGGAGCCTTGCGGTAACCGTGCTGGTGGATGAGCTGCTCGACGCGGGCCCGGGTCTCGTCCGACACCCCGGACCGGCCGTTGAGCACCTTGGACACGGTGGGCACGGAGACGCCCGCGGATTCGGCGATGTACGCGATCGTCACCGATGGGGGCCCCTCGCCGCCTCGACCGTGTTCGCCCGTCGAAGGTGTTCCCGCTCGGTTGTCCGGCACGGTCGCCTTTCCCCTCCCCTCGCCTGATGCGCGGCCATTGTCGCATCCCTGCGGAAGCCGGCCTCGCTGCCGAGTCACCGCCCCAACAGGGTTGTCATGGACATGTCCTCGCCCTACAGTCCGAACGGAACGATGCATGGGAGCGCTCCCAATCCTGGGGAGGGAGAGCGCCCGCAAGACCCGCAACCTAGGCCGTACCTCGGAAAAGAGGCCCCACATGCGACTACCGTGCCTTCCCCGTACTCCCCGCGGCGCGTTGGGCGCTGTCGTCAGCGCGCTCGCCGTCATCGCGGCACTCTTCGTCGCGACGCCCCCGGCCCAGGCCGACACGACCGTCTGCGAACAGTTCGGCTCGACCGTCATCCAGGGGCGCTACGTCGTCCAGAACAACCGCTGGGGCACCAACGAGCCCCAGTGCGTCACCGCCACCGGCACCGGCTTCCGGCTCGCCCGGGCCGACGGTTCCGTACCCACGACCGGCGGGCCGAAGTCGTACCCGTCCCTCTTCTACGCTGCCACTACACCAACTGCTCGCCGGGCACCAACCTCCCCGCGCAACTCGCCCGCATCTCCAGCGCGCCGAGCAGCATCTCGTACGGCTACGTCGGCGACGCCGTCTACAACGCCTCGTACGACATCTGGCTGGACCCGACGCCCCGCACCGACGGTGTGAACCGGACCGAGATCATGATCTGGCTCAACAAGGTGGGCCCGATCCAGCCCATCGGCTCGCAGGTCGGCACGGCCACCGTCGGCGGTCGGGCCTGGCAGGTGTGGTCGGGCAGCAACGGCTCCAACGACGTGCTCTCCTTCGTCGCCCCGTCGGCGATCGGCGGCTGGAGCTTCGACGTGATGGACTTCGTCCGGCAGGCCGTGGCCCGCGGGCTGGCACAGAGCAACTGGTATCTGACCAGCGTCCAGGCCGGCTTCGAGCCCTGGCAGAACGGCGCGGGGCTGACCGTGAACTCCTTCTCGTCGACCGTCAACACGGGTGCCGGACCGGGTGGCCCGGGCGGGGCCACCACCTGCCAGGTGTCGTACGCGACGAACGTGTGGCAGGGGGGCTTCACCGCGAACGTCACCGTCGCCAACACCGGTTCGGCACCCGTCGACGACTGGCGCCTCGCCTTCACCCTGCCCTCCGGCCAGCGCATCACCAGCACATGGAATGCCTCCCTCTCCTCGTCCTCGGGATCCGTCACGGCGAGCGGCCTGACGCACAACGCGAGCATCGCCCCCGGCGGCAGCCAGACCTTCGGGTTCCAGGGCACCTACGGCGGCACCTTCGCCGCGCCGGGCGGGTTCAGTCTCAACGGCACCGCCTGCGGCCAGGTCTGACAGGACCGGCGCCGGGCGCTCGCATGCCGCCCGGCGCCACGACGGCCGTCCCACCCGCACCCGCCGTCGACCCGGTGGGCGGGGGGGGTCGGTCCTCCCGGTGGCCGCGGACCTGGCCACCGGCGGGACCGACCCGCCTGGTCACTTCGATCAACTCCCCGTGACAGCACAGGCGGTGCCGTTGAGGGTGTAGGAGCCCGGCGCGGCCGTGTCGCCGGTGTGGACGGCCTGGAAGCCGATGCCCACGGACGCGCCCGGAGCGATGGTGGCGTTGTGGGAGAGGTTCCTGGCCGTCACCTGGCCGGAGGCGGGCGAGTAGTCCGCGTTCCAGCCGGAGGTGACGGCCTGGCCGCCGGGCAGGGTGAATGCCAGGGACCAGCCGTGGATCACGGTGGTGCCAGTGTTGGTGATGGTGATGTTCGAGGTCAGACCGCTGTTCCACGCGCTGACGGTGACGGGTCGGATGCCTGGAACTGCGTGAAGAACTTCCACACCTCTCCCGGCAGCCAGGTCCTGCCGCTGTCACCGGGGGCCCCGTCCTGTGGAGCGGCGATGTGTCCTTCGTCGAACGCGGCCCAGGCGACCGGATGCCCGGCCGAGCAGCCCGAGTAGGTGGTGACCCGGTGCGTCAGGCTGCCCTCGGGCTCGGGCGGGTTCTGGGGGGTGCAGCCGTTGTTCCTGACGAACGTGTCCCGCATCGCCCGTCCGCCGGAGATGCCGAGAACACTGTCCCTGAGGCCGTGCACTCCGAGGTAGGCGATGGGCTGGGTGCCCCCGCCGGAGTTGGCCCAGCCGTTGTTGAGGCCTTGTGGTGCGACGAAGATGGCGCTGTTGTCCGCCAGGCGCTGGAGCCCGTAGTAGGCCCAGGTGCCCGTTTCCACCGTGCGGCCCGTGGAGACGTCGGTGGAGGTGCCGCCCAGCCAGTGGAACCCGAAGATCAGCCGGTAGGCGCGGTTGCGGTCGTAGCCGTCCGGGATCCGCAGGATGAAGCTCCGGTTCTTGCCGCCGCTCTGGATCGTGTACGTACCGCTCGTCAGGGTGGGGGCCTTGCCGCAGCCGGGGCTCGCGGCAGCGGTGCTGACGGGCGCGGCAGCCGTGCGGCCCAGTGCCGTGCCGCCCATGCCGAGGACCAACAGCACCGCGACCAGGGCGGGCCACAAGAGGAGTCTCGTCCTTGTCATCATGCGACTCCCCTTCTGTTCGAGCATCGCCATGGGTCGGGTCAGGACGTGCCGGGGGTGAACTGCCACCAGTTCATGTTCAGCAGGTAGCCGCTGCCGCCGGTGAACCGCAGGTAGAGGTCCTGGGTTCCTGCCGCGCCGCCGACCGGGCAGGTCACCGTCGTCCAGGTCTGCCAGCCCCCGGTGTTCGGCACACCGCACCGGCCCACGACCGTCCCGCTCGGCGAACCCAGGCGCAGTTCGACGGTGCCGCCGGCGCTGGCCGAGGCCACGCGCGCAGTGAAGGAGGATGCGCCCGGCCCGAAGGCCACGCCCTTGACCTTGATGTAGTCGCCGTTGTCGATCCAGCCGACGTTCATTCCGCCGTCACTGGTCCATTCGGTCTCGATCCCGGAACCCCAGGCGAGCGTCTCGGCCTCCTGGCGGACGTACGGGTTGAGCGTGTCGGCCTGGGGTGCGCCGCTGTTCGTCATGTTGATCACGGGGATCGTGCCGTCGGCGTTGTAGGAGAACCTCTCCACCGCGACCGAGCGGGTGAAGCCGCCGCCGCCCGGGAGCGCGCCGTTGTGATAGAAGAAATACGAGTTGCCCTTAAAGTCCACGATGCCCGGGTGGTTGGTGAAGCTGTTGCCCTGGGCGGGCATGACTGTTCCACGGTAGGTCCACGGCCCGGTCGGGCTGGGTGCCGTGGAGTAGGCGATGAACTCCTGGCAGCACTTGGCCGCATACACGATGTAGTACAGACCGCCCCGTTTGTAGACCCAGGGTCCTTCTTCGTACAGCGTGGGACGGTCGGGGTTGTCGGTGCGGGTGCCGAAGCCCGCGGTGGTGAGCGGAATTCTGGTGGGGCTGCCCGCGTAGGACGTCATGTCCGCGTTCAGCTTGACGTACCACAGGTTCGGGTTACCCCAGTACAGGTAGGCCTGACCGTCGTCGTCGATGAAGACGGTCGGGTCGATCTCAGTGTTCTCCACCAGCGGATGGCCGAGGGCGTCCCGGAACGGGCCGGTGGGGCTGTCCGCCACCGCCACGCCGATGGCGAACTGGCCGGTCCCCCGGACCGTCACCGGCACGTACCAGTAGAACTTGCCGCCCCGTTCGACGGCCTGGCCCGCCCACGCGTTGTCGGCCGCCCAGCTGAAGGTGTTCAGGCTGAGCGGTGAGCCGTGGTCGGTCCAGTTGACCATGTCGGCGGAGGACCACACCCGCCAGTCCTTCATCACGAAGGAGGAGGTGGAGCCGTCCTCGTCGTGCCCGGTGTAGAGGTAGACCCGCCCGTTGTGCACCAGTGGGGAAGGGTCGGCGGTGTAGACGTGCTGCACGATCGGGTTGTCGGCCCTGGCCTCTGTGGGATGCACCGCGGCGGGAAGGACGGCGAACGTCAGCAGGAGGCCCACCACCCAGGCGGCTGCCCGGGTGAACCTCGTGCCGGTGGTGGGTATCGGTCGAACCGTGCTCATGATGGCCTCCGGTGGACGGCAACTGGCGGCTGGCGGCTGGGCTGTTGGCCGGTGCGCGATCCCCTTCACGCGCGGGCCCACTTCTGGTTGTTCTGGCCGTTGCAGGTCCACAGGACCAGCGGGGTGCCGTTGGCGGTGGCGGCCCCGTTGACGTCGAGGCACAGCCCGGCGTGGACGTTGCGGATCGTCCCGTCGGAGCCGACGGTCCACTTCTGGTTGTTCTGGCCGTTGCAGGGCCAGGTGATGACCCGGGTGCCGTTGGTGGTGCCCTGGTTGTAGGCGTCCAGGCATTTGTCGCCGTAGACGCGGATCTCGCCGCCGGCCCATGTGGTCCAGAGCTGGTTGGCGGCCGTGTGGCAGTCCCAGATCAGTGCCGTGGCCCCGGCCGCGGTGGAGGCGTTGTCGACGTCCAGGCAGCGGCCGGAGGCGTTGCCGCGCAGCCGGGAGGTGGTGGCGGCCAGCGGGCTGCCGCCGCTCACCCGGAACACGGCCACGCCGTGCGCGGGGACGCTCGCCGAGATCTGGCCGGACGTGCTCGACGTGCCGCCGGTCCACAGGTCCGTGAGGGTGAACGACCCGCCGGACAGGCCGACTTGAGCGGCCGTGGTGCTGACCGTCGCCGTGCCCCCTCCCCGGTTGAACAGGCCCACCGCGACCGAGCCGTCGCCGGTCCACAGGTCCGTGAGGTGTGAACGACCCGCCGGACAGGCCGACTTGAGCGGCCGTGGTGCTGACCGTCGCCGTGCCCCCTCCCCGGTTGAACAGGCCCACCGCGACCGAGCCGTCGGACAGGGGCTTGGCGAATATCTCGGTGCCGCCGTCGTCGCGCCCTGCGCCCCCCCGCCCGCGCCCAGAGAGTCCTGGTTGACCGCCAGCAGGCGCGGGTTGCGCAGGATCGCGCTCACGTCGGCGGACATGGTGCGGATGTCGTTGCCGGCCATGAGGGGGGCCGAGAGCAGTGCCCACAGGGCGAAGCGTGGGAGCGGGACTCGGTCAGGGACAGGCCGGGTCGGCCGACGACCAGCATGTCGGGGTCGTTCCAGTGTCCCGGGCCCGACTGCGCGGCCAGCGGCGCGGTGATGTCGAGGACGTTGCCGACGCCCATCGGGTAGCTGTTGGTGTTGTTGTTCTGCCAGATGTCGAGCAGGTCCTCGGTCGTCCGCCACAGGTCGGCGACCTCGCCCCAGTTGTACTTGTCGCCGGTGGGGGCGTGGAAGCTGTTGGGGTTGATGCTGTAGACGATGGGCCGGCCGGTGGCGCGCAGGGCGTCGCGCATGATGGTGAACTGTGCGATCTGCTCGCTCAGGGTGCCGCTGCCGGAGCACCAGTCGTACTTGAGGTAGTCGACGCCCCACGAGGCGAACGACGCGTTGGCGTCCTGGGCCTCGTGGCCCTTGCTGCCCGTGGCGCCCGGGTAGGTGCCCACGCCCTGCGCGCACGTCTTCTCGTTGGGTGCCTGGTAGATGCCGAACTTCAGGCCCTTGCCGTGGATGTAGTCCCCGAGGGCCTTCATGCCGCTGGGGAACTTGGTCGGGTTGGCCCGCAGGTTGCCCGCGCTGTCACGCTGCGGGTCGAACCAGCAGTCGTCGACGACGACGTACTGGTAGCCCGCGTCCTTCATGCCCGAGGACACCATCGCGTCGGCGGCCTGGCGCACCTGCGCCTCGGTGATCCCGCATCCGAAGCTGTTCCAGCTGTTCCAGCCCAGCGGCGGGGTGAGCGCGGGGCTGCCCGGCGCGGCCGAAGCGGTGGAGTGGACAGAAGCCGTGAAGGACGCGGCGACCGCCAGCGAGGCGGCCGCGAAGAGACGGAGCAGTCGTCTGCCTGATCGTCTGGGCACCGTGGACTCCTTTCAGAGAGTTGCCATGGGCTGGTCCGGCGCATGGTGGACAGACAGCGGATGACAATTGCGCGTGGCTGGCCCATGTCATGTATACGTCAGATGCATACTGTTCGAAATTTCGGTCGAATTTCGAATCGCCGACCTCACGATGCTAGAGAGACTCCCGAGCATGTCAACACCATTCGGCCACCCAGTTGCCCCGATGGCGCCGGTCGATCCGGCGGCAGCGGAACGCCGGAGGAACGCCCGGGCGATCCCCTGACGGCACCCAAGGCTTCGAAATATTTCGCCCTCATTACCGAATCCTGCGACAGCTATTGACGGGATGTATCGGGTTCATATCATCCTGAATGCTCAACGGGTCAGTCAGTGTTCGCGATCTCGAACACGTGGAGGTCGACCCGCCACCGCAGCACTCCCTCGCAGAGAGAACGACACATGGATATGTCATGCTCTCGCCAACACATGGATCGCCGCCGCGCACTGACCGTCGGCGGCGGCCTGGTCACCGGTGCCTTGCTGCCTCTGGCCGGGACGTCCCCAACCGCCGCTTCCGCTCCCGACGCAGAACCGGCCCTCGCGGCCGCCCCGGAGTACACCAACCCGGTGATCTGGCAGGACTTCGCGGATATCGATGTCATCCGCGTCGGCGCCACCTATTACGCCTCCGCCTCGACGATGCACTACTCGCCGGGCGCACCCGTCCTGCGTTCGTACGACCTGGTGAACTGGGAGATCGCCGGTCACTCGGTGCCCGTCCTGGACTTCGGCCCCAAGTACGACCTCAACGGCGCCCGTGGCTACGTCCGGGGAATCTGGGCCTCGTCACTGGCCTACCGGCCGAGCAACAGGACCTTCTACTGGCTCGGCCAGATCGACTTCGCCCGGACGTACGTCTACACCGCCACCGCCGTCGAGGGGCCGTGGAGCAGGCTAACGACGATCAGCACTCCCTACTACGACGCGGGGCTGCTCGTCGACAGTGACGACACCCTGTACGTGGCGTACGGAAACACCACCATCAGCGTGGCCCAGCTCTCGCCCGACGGCCGCAACCAGATCCGCACACAGCAGGTGTTCACCACACCGTTGAGTGTCGGCACCCTGGAGGGCTCCCGCTTCTACAAGATCAATGGGCAGTACTACATCTTCCTGACCCGCCCCGCGAACGGGCAGTACATCCTGAAGTCGTCGAACGGCCCCTTCGGTCCATACACGATGCGACAGGTCCTCCTCGACCTGCACGGGCCGATCCCCGGCGGTGGCGTCCCGCACCAGGGCGGGCTGGTGCAGACGCAGAGCGGCGCCTGGTACTACATGGCCTTCGTGGACGCGTATCCCGGCGGCCGGATGCCTGCCCTGGCCCCGGTGACCTGGACCTCGGACGGCTGGCCCGTCGTCCAACTGGTCAACGGCGCGTGGGGTGCCGCGTATCCCAGCCCGGCTGTGCCCACTCCACCCCGCCAGGTCACTCCCCTGATCGGCGTCGACACCTTCGACGGCACGGCCCTCAAACCGAGGTGGGAGTGGAACCACAACCCGGACAACACCAAGTGGTCGGTCGGCAACGGCCTGACCCTGCGGACCGCGACCGTCACCAACGACCTCTACTGGGCCCGCAACACCCTCACGCACCGCGTCCAGGGACCCGCCTCCACCGCCACGGTCCAGCTCGACCACTCCGCGATGCGGGACGGCGACCGGGCCGGACTCGCGCTGCTGCGCGACTCCTCCGCCTGGATCGGCGTCAAGCGCGACGGCGGCGTGACGCGGGCGGTGATGGTCAACGGGCTGACCATGGACGGCAACTGGAACACCACCGGCACCGGCACCGAGGCCGCGAGCGCGCCCGTCTCCGGCAGCCGTATCTGGCTGCGCGCGAACGCGGACATCCGCCCCGGCGCCGCCCGCCCCGGGACCTTCTCCTACAGCACCGACGGCACCAACTTCACCCGTCTCGGGCCCGCCTTCTCCATGGGCAACGACTGGCGGTTCTTCATGGGCTACCGATTCGCCCTCTTCAACCACGCCACGCAGGCGCTCGGCGGCGCGGTCCGCGTCCTGCGGTTCGAGCTGTCGACGCCCTGATCCCGTCCCATCGACCGCACAGCGCAACCCCCCACCCAACCGTACGAGGAGAACCATGAACCCGCTGAAACGGCTCGGCCGTCGCCGAGCCTCGGTGTTATCCCTGCTGGCTGTGGCCGCCCTGGTGACTCCAGTCGCCGCAGCCGCCGCACCCGACGCCGCGACCACCGCACCCGACGCCGTCCGGGCCTCCACTCTCGGCGCCCAAGCGGCCCAGTCCGGACGGTACTTCGGGACCGCCGTGGCCGCCGGAAGGCTCGGCGACGGCACGTACTCCACGATCCTGGACCGCGAGTTCAACTCGGTCACACCCGAGAACGAGATGAAGTGGGACGCCACCGAGCGGTCCCGCGGCTCGTTCACTTTCGGCCCCGCCGACCAGATCGTCAACCGCGCGGCGTCCCGGGGTCAGCGCGTGCGTGGCCACACTCTGGTGTGGCACTCCCAACTGCCCGGCTGGGTCAGCTCCATCAGGGACGCGAACACGCTGCGCGGCGTGATGAACAACCACATCACCACGGTGATGAACCACTACAAGGGCAAGGCCTTCGCCTGGGACGTGGTCAACGAGGCCTTCGCCGACGGCGGCAGCGGCCAGATGCGCGGCTCGGTCTTCCGGGACGTGCTGGGCACCGGCTTCGTCGAGCAGGCGTTCCGCACCGCGCGATCCGCCGACCCTGCGGCCAAGCTCTGCTACAACGACTACAACATCGAGAACTGGAGCGACGCCAAGACCCAGGGCGTCTACCGCATGGTGCGCGACTTCAAGGCTCGCGGCGTTCCCATCGACTGCGTCGGCCTTCAGGCCCACTTCGGCGCCGGCGGGCCGCCCGCCAGTTTCCAGACGACGCTGTCGAACTTCGCCGCCCTCGGGGTGGACGTCCAGATCACCGAGCTGGACATCGCGCAGGCGCCGACGACGGCGTACGCCAACACGGTCCGGGCCTGCATGAACGTGGCACGCTGCACCGGCATCACCGTCTGGGGCATCCGCGACAGCGACTCCTGGCGCAGCGGGGAGAACCCGCTGCTGTTCGACCGCAACGGCAACAAGAAACCGGCCTACCAGTCGGCGCTCACCGCGCTGGGCGGCTCGGCCGCTGCACAGCGGACCGACGCCCGTTCGGCCCGGTCCGCCGCCGCGCTGCCCTCCCGCTTCTCCTGGAGCTCCAGCGGGAAGCTGATCTCACCGAAGTCGGACGCCACCCACAACATCGCCGGGATCAAGGATCCGACGGTCGTCCAGCACAACGGCAAGTACCACGTGTTCGCCAGCGTCGCCCGCTCCTCCGGGTACAACCTGGTCTACCTGAACTTCAGTGACTGGTCCCAGGCCGGGTCCGCCACCCACCACTACCTCGACCGCACCGCCATCGGCGCCGGATACCGGGCCGCACCGCAGGTCTTCTACTACGCGCCGCAACGCCTGTGGTACCTCGTCTACCAGACCGGCAACGCGTCGTACTCCACCAATCCCGACATCAGCAACCCCAACGGGTGGAGCGCCCCTCGCAACTTCTACTCGTCGATGCCGGACATCATCAAGCAGAACATCGGCAACGGCTTCTGGGTCGACATGTGGGTGATCTGCGACAGCGCCAACTGCTACCTGTTCTCCTCCGACGACAACGGGCACCTCTACCGGTCCCAGACGAGCGTCGGCCAGTTCCCGGGCGGCTTCACCAACACGGTGATCGCGGCCCAGGACTCCAAGTACGCCCTGTTCGAGGCGAGCAACGTCTACAAGGTGCAGGGCAGCAACCAGTACCTGCTGCTCGTCGAGGCCATCGCTTCGGACGGCCGGCGCTACTTCCGCTCCTGGACCGCGAACAGCCTCGCCGGCTCGTGGTCTCCCCTGGCCGCGTCCGAGGGCAACCCGTTCGCCAAGTCCAGCAACGTGACGTTCCCCTCCGGTACCTGGAGCCGGGACATCAGCCACGGCGAGATGATCCGGGCAGGCAACGACCAGACGCTCACCATCCCGGCCTGCAAGCTGCAGTACCTGTACCAGGGCAAGGACCCCAACGCCGGGGGCGACTACAACAGCCTGCCATGGCGACTGGGCCTGCTCACCCAGACCAACTCGACTTGCTGACCACATGGGCCCCGCTCCGCGCGCGGAGCGGGGCCCATGCCCGTTCTTCCGGCCTGGTGTCGGGTCAGCCGCCGCTGACGGTCAGGTTGTTGGTGTTGAAGTTGAGTCCGCCGGACGACGAGGTGACTTCATAGCCGAACTGGACGTCGCCGATGATCTCGTTGCCGGGCATCCAGCCCTTGGTGTAGGCGATCCAGTTGAGGACCGGCTTGATGTCCACGGTGCCGGAGTTGGAGTCGGACGTCCGCAGGAACGAGAACACCTGGTTCGAGCCGTTGGTGCCCTTGTAGACGTTCCAGTTGTGGCCGCCGAGCGTGACGTTGCCCTGGTAGGAGCCGATCGGGCCGACGGATCCGTTGTAGTTGACCCAGAGCATGATCTCGTACTGGTGGTCGTTGTCCCAGATGTCGTACGACGTGTTGTACGCGCCGGACGACGGGACGCTGACGTTGTAGTTGCTGGTGAGCCAGCCGAGGGAGTCGATCGTCTTGTTGATCGTTTTGGTTGAGTTGGCGTAGGACTTGATGCCGCCGGTGTTGGGGTGGTTGGCCCAGACACCCCAGTTGGTCCCGGAGTTGGCCCAGGTGCACTGGCTGCCGGCGCCGGAGCCCCAGACGTTGTTGTAGAGCTTGTAGCCGTCCAGGCTGGTGCCGCCATACCGGTCGCAGGTGTTCCAGACGGCGGCGGAGGCGGGGGCGGAGGCGAGGCCGACGGTGGCGCATAGAGCCATCGCCGGCGCCAGCACCGCCATGCTGACCTTGCCTATCGTGCTTTTTACCATGGTGTCCCTTCCACGGGTGGGGGGAATTGTGGGGTGCTACCACGCCCCTTGGCTGAGGACGTGGTCCTCTCCGGCGACGAGATCGATCGGCTGCGCGTCTCCGGAGGAAGCCCTGACTTCGATACGGACGGTGCGAGTCGGCTTCAGGACCGACCTCGCCCCGTCGGGCGCCCAGGCCAGGGTGACCTCGGCGCCGAACCGCGTGCGTACGCCCGTGAGTCGGCCCGCCGGGAGAGCGGGAGGCTGCGCGGGCAGGAGGACCAGTCGGTGGGGGGCGACTGGAGAGGCGTCTCGATGAGGACGGCGGGCAGGGTGTGCGCGGCGTCGGCGCTGCAGACGTGGCGGCGAGAGTGATCTCGTCGAGCGGCCGGACACCGTAGAGGTGGCTCAGGTGACGGCGGTCGTCGGTGTCCTCCAGTCGGTGAGCGCGGTCATGGCCGGAGCACCGCCGCCCCGTAGCGGCCGAGGGTGACCCGGTCGGTGACGGCCGACCCCGTCAGCAGGTCGTGGTGGGTGCCGGGCACCTCCACGGTCACCGGCTCGCGGCCGTGGTTGAGCACGAACAGCACCTCGCCCCGGCGTACGGCCTCGACCTGCTCGGGGAGGCCGTCGAGCACCGGCCGGACGCCCGCGCCGGAGGCGATCCGGGCCAGCAGGTCGCTCAGCGCCCAAGGCTCCGGGAGCGTGGAGACGTACCAGGCCCGGTCCTTGCGCAGGACGGCGGGCAGTCCGTCGAGTTCACCGCCCCGGTACGGGACGCTCTCCTCGGCGGTGCCGTCGGCCTCCAGCTCCTCGGACCACAGCGTGCCTCTGAAGCCCTCGCAGGTGACGGTCTCCTCCGCGTCCAGCGGCCACCACTCGTGCAGGGTGCGGATGCCGAACAGCTCGCGCAGCCGGGCGTCCATGCCGCCGGGCCGCACCCGGTCGTCCTCGTCGGCGACACCGGTCAGGAACCCGCAGACGAGGGTGCCGCCCCGGCGGACGTAGGCGAGGAGGTTCTCGACCGCCGCGCCCGTGAGGAGGTACAGCTGCGGCACGACGACGAGACGGTACGCGGACAGGTCGTGCTCGGGGTGGGCGAAGTCGGTGGTGAGGTGGGCCTGCCACAGGGCACGGTGCCAGGCCTTGAGCACGTCCGCGTGCTCGACCTGCTGGGACAGACGGCCGTCCTGGGCGCCGGCCCACCAGGCGTGCCAGTCGTGCAGGACGGCGACGTCCGCGGTGATGTTCCCGCCCGACACCTCCGGCGCGATCCTCGCGAGGTCCGCGCCGAGCTGCTTGACCTCCTGGAAGGTACGGCCGCGCTCCCCGGCGTGGCTGACCATCCCGGAGTGGAACTTCTCCGCGCCCTGCCGGGACTGCCGCCACTGGAAGTAGCAGACGGCGTCGGCGCCGCGGGCCACGGCTTGCAGAGACCACAGGCGGTTGAGGCCCCGGGGCTTGGGGTGGTTGACGCCCCGCCAGTTGACCGGCCCGGCCGCCTGCTCCATGAGCATCCACGGCCCGCGTGCCTGGGAGCGGGTCATGTCCTGGATGAGAGCGCCGTTCTGGGCGCCCAGCGGATCACGCGGATCCGGATAGATGTCGACGGAGACGACGTCCTCCTCCCCTGCCCAGCGCCACGCGTCCTGCCCGACCCACAGCGGCATGAAGTTGGTGGTGACGGGGGTGTGCGGGGTGTGGCGGCGGACGATGTCCCGCTCGGCCGTATAGCACTCCAGGAGCATGTCGGAGGTGAAGCGTTTGAAGTCCAGGGTCTGGGTGGGATTGCGCATGTAGTGCGGCAGGCGGGGCGGCAGGATGCCGTCCCAGGTGTCGTAGCCCTGGCTCCAGAAGGCGGTCCCCCAGGCCTCGTTGAGGGCGTCGAGCGTGCCGTACTTCTCCCGCAGCCATCGTCGGAAGGTGGCTGCCGCCTCGTCGCCGAAGTCGGAGGTGCAGTACTCGTTGTTGATGTGCCACATCGTCAGGGCCGGGTGGCTGCCGTAGCGGGCGGCGAGGTCCTCGGTGATGGCGGCGGCGTAGCGCCGGTAGGTGGCGCTGGAGTGCGAGAAGTGCTGCCGGCCGCCCCACCACTCGGTGCGGCCGTCCTCGGTGACGGGCAGGGTGTCGGGGTGCAGCCGGCCCATCCAGGGCGGGGGCGAGGAGGTCGGGGTGGCGAGGACGACGCCGATGCCGTTCTCGTGCATGAGGTCCATCAGCCGGTCGAGCCAGCCGAAGTTCCGCTCCCCTGGGCGGGGTTCGAGCTTGGCCCAGGAGAAGACGCCGAGGGTGACCGAGTTGACGCCGGCCTCCTTCATCAGCCGGACGTCCTCGTGCCAGGTCTCCTCGGGCCACTGCTCGGGGTTGTAGTCGCCGCCGAAGAGGAGGCGGCCGCGCGTGGTGTCGGCGAGGGTCGGCATCAGACGGGCTCCCCGTACTGGATGCCGCGCCCGTTGGTGGCGACGTAGACACGGCCGTGGACGCGCGGGTCACCGATGACGGCCTTGCCGATCCAGCCCCACTGGTGCTGGTCGTCGTTGATCCGCACCCAGGTCTTCGCCTCGTCGTCGGAGCGGTGGACGCCGGTGACGGTCCCGATCGTGCCCACCTGGTAGATCGCGGGGTAGTCGGCGCCGTCCGCGGCCCTGCCGAAACCGAGACACTCCGAGGCCCCGACGCCGGTGATCCTCGAGAAGGTCGCGCCGCCGTCGGTGGACCGGTGCAGGCCCTCACCGATGGTGCTCAGCCACAGGTCGCCGGACCTTCCCGGCGCCGCCGTCAGCGTGAAGTTGCTGTCCCCGGAGGGCAGCCCGGTCGCCCGTGCGGTGAAGGTCGCGCCCGCGTCCGTGCTGGCGTGAAGGGTTCCCGTGGCCGTGTCGTACGCGTAGAAGCGCGCCGCGTCGGCCGGGTCGGCGACCGGTACGGCGCCCTTCGGGACGGAGGTCACCTCGGACCAGGTGGCGCCGCCGTCCGCCGAGCGGTAGGTGGGGTGCGTGCTGCCGTCCCAGTGCACGAAGCACCACAGCAGCACCTTGCCGTCGGCGCTCACGGCGATCGGTCCCGCCGCGTCCTTGGCGATGGAGGGCTGGGCCGCGAAGGGCACCCAGGTCCGCCCGCCGTCGTCGGAGCAGGCACCGTTGCCCTGGTCACCCGAGCCGCTGCGCACGACGTACGACGGCTTGAGCGCGGCCTGCGCGAGTCCTGTCGCCGTGATGAACAGGGGGTTGGTCGCCATGCCACGCGAGGGGGACGCCGTGAGCCGCTCGTGGTACATCACGCCGACGTCCGCGGAGCCGCTGATCAGGTGCGCCTCGCCGACCGGGGGCGAGAGCAACTGGCGCGCCGAGGCCTCCTCCAGGCCGCGGATCTGCGGGGCCCAGTGCTTCAGGTCGCGGGTGCCCATGAGCGTGGCACCGGTGCCGAAGACGATGTGCCGGGAGTCGTACGGGTCGAGGGCGAGGGCCTGGATCCACGAGCCGAACTTGGGCTTGTCCGCGCCCCACTTGAGGTACGGCGTCTCGGAGACGTCGAGGACGGCGCTGTCCTTGAGGGACGTCCAGGTGCGGCCGCCGTCGGTGGTGCGGAACACGGTGTCGACCTCCGCCCAGCGGTTGTTGGTGGAGACGACGACGGTGCCGGCGCGGCGGGCGTCGACGGCCACGCCGCCGTAGCCGAAGCTGTCGTTCGAGCCGTCGGTGGCCGTCCCGCCCGGCTTCACAGGGGTGACGTCGGTCCACTTGCCGCTGGTGGTGCACAGCTTGTGCACGCTGCCGTTGGTCTGTCCGTTGGGGCCGGGCCCGTCGGCGTACGTCACGTACAGCTCGCGGGTGTGCCTGTCGAACGCGGCGCGGACCGGGAGCTTGGCGGCGGTGCCTGTTGGCCGGCCCGGGACGGCTTTCCAGGTGGTGCCGTCGGTCGTGGAGAAGAGGTTCGGGGTGGTGCCGTCGGAGTCGCCCCAGCCGGCGTAGACGACCCGGCCGGCGGCGACGAGGAGGGTGACGCCCTGCCCGGAGGCGCTCGGGGCGGCCGGGAAGGTCACCGGGTTCCAGGTGGCGCCCCGGTCGGTGGACTTCAGCAGTCCGTCGTGGCGGGTGCCCAGCCACAGCGTGTCGCTGTTGCGCGGGTCGACGAGCAGCCGCTCGCCGCAGCCGCGTCCGTCCTCGTTGCCGCCGAGCTTCACGGTGAGGTCGGTGCGCCGCCAGGTGGCGCCGCGGTCGTCGGAGCGCAGGACGGCACCGTTGGTGGCCCAGGACTGGGTGTACGTGCCGAGGGCGAGGTAGAGGCGGTCGGGGTGGGCGGGGTCGACGGCCATGGCCTCGACGCCGAGAAGGTTCCAGTCGCCCGAGCCGAAGTGGTCGGTCAGCGGAAGCCAGTTCGCGGTACGGTCGTCCCAGCGGTAGGCGCCGCCGACGTCGGTACGGGCGTAGGCGAGGCCGCGGACCGAGGGGTGGAAGAGGACACCGGTGATGAAGCCGGTGCCGCCCATGGCGACGTTGCGCCAGCGGTAGGCAGGGGCGGCGGTGGCGGCCGGCGCGGCGGCCTGCGCCCGCCCGGGGAGGAACGGGACGGTGGTGAGCGCGGCGGCGGCCGCGGTGCCGGCAAGAACGGCTCGCCTGCCCACATTGGACGCGTGCATGACACATGCCTCGTTCTATGAGAATGGGTGGGGGGAACGGCCCAGGGGCGCGGGGCTGTCGCGATTGCGGCTCCGCCGCTTCAGCCCTTGATCGCGCCGGTGAGCATGCCCTTCTTGAAGTGCCGCTGGACAAAGGGGGACGCAACCGCGACGGGGATCAGGGCGAGGACCATGACGGCCATCTGCAGCCCCAGTGCGGAGAGTTGACCGGTGCGGACCGCCTGCTGGAGACCCGTCGGCGCCTCGGTGTTCTTCTGGACCAGCTGGATGAGCACGTTCTGCAGCGGCATCATCTCCTGGTCGGAGAGGTAGATGGAGGCGTTGAACCAGGCGCTCCAGTAACCGACCGCGTAGAACAGGGAGATGACGGCCAGCACCGCCCGCGACAGCGGCATGATGATGGTCAGCAGGATGCGCAGGTCACTGGCCCCGTCGATGCGGGCGGACTCGGTGAGTTCGGGTGAGATCCCCATGAAGAAGGCCCGCAGGACGAGGATGTTGAAGACGCTCACCGCGCTCGGCAGGACCAGGGACAGATAGCTGTCCGTGAGGCCCAGCGACTGCACCAGAAGGTACGTCGGGATGAGGCCGGCCCCGAAGAACATCGTGGCCATCATGGTCATCAGGAAGAACCGGTGCCCCAGACTGCCCGGCCGGGACAGCCCGTAGGCCGCCAACACCGACACCGTCATCGAGAACAGCGTGCCGAACAGCATGACGCCGACCGAGACCATGATCGCCCGGCTGACCTGGCCGCCGCTGAGCAGTTCCGTGTAGTTGACGAAGGTGATGCCCCGGGGGATCACGACGAGACCGCCGACCTGGTCGATCACCGGCTTCGGGGAGAGGCTGGTGACGATCACGATCCATAGCGGGCCCAGGACCCCCAGGCAGCACAGGATCAGGAACCCGCCCTTGGCGGTGAGTCCGGCCTTGCTGGGCGGCTCCTCCCACACGGGGCGGGCGGGAGCCTTCAGGCTGCGGATGAGCTGCGTGTTGAGGCTCACTTCTTGTACACCCCCTGCTCGCCGAGCAGGTGCGCGAACTTGTTCGCGAGGAGGACGAGACACACTCCGATGGCTCCCTTGACGAGGCCGACCGCGGCCGCGTAGCTGAAGTCGCCGTACTTGATACCCACGCTCCACACGTAGGTGTCGAGGACCTCGGCGGCCCCTGCACCGACCGCGTCCCGCTGGAGCAGGAACTGCTCGAATCCGACGCTCAGCGCGTCGCCCACCCGCAGGACCAGCAGCAGCGCGATCACCGGGCGCAGCGCGGGCAGCGTCACGTGCCACATGCGCCGCCAGCGCCCCGCGCCGTCCATGGCGGCGGCCTCGTACAGGTCGGTGCTAACGGCGGCCAGCGCGGCGAGGAAGACGATGATCCCCCAGCCGGCGTCCTTCCACACGGCCTGCGCGGTGACCAGGTACTTGAACAGGCTCGCGTCGGTCATCAGGTCGAAGCCGCTCCACCCGTGGTCCTGGAGGGTCTGGGCGATGATGCCCGCGCCGCCGAAGACCTGCTGGAAGACGGTGACCACGAGGACCCAGGAGAAGAAGTGCGGCAGATACATGATCGCCTGCGCCACGGCCTTCACCCGAGGCCGGATCACGCTGTTGATGACCAGCGCGAGGGCGATGGGGATCGGAAAGAACAGCACCAGCTGGAGCATGAACAGCAAGATGGTGTTCTTCACCGCGTCCCAGAACAACGGGTCGTCGGCCAGCCGCGAGAACTGCTCCACCCCGGCCCAGGGGCTGTGGAAGATCGCCGTGACGCCGTTGCTGGAGACATACGGGTCGTAGTTCTGGAAGGCGACGACATTGCCGAGCAGCGGGACGTAGTTGAAGATCAGGAGCAGCACGATGACGGGCAGCGTCATCAGGATGAGCGCGCGGTCGCGGCGCAGCCGGATCCGCCAGGGCACCTTGCCCGCCTTGCTCGCCCTGCGCGACGCCCGCGCCTTCGTCCCCGCGGTGGCGACCGCGACCGTCGGTTCCTCGACGGCCGCGGGGGGACGAGTCCCGTCGGGCCTGCTCCCGGCCGTGAGAGACATCAGTTGCCGCTGCCGTTCTTGTCGAGGAGTTCCTTGTACCAGTCGCGCAGCTTGTCGCCGCCCGAGGACTTCCAGGTCGAGACGGCGGCCTGCACGTCGGAGAGCTTCTTGTTGCCGCGTACGTAGTCGATCTGCAGCTGCTCGAACTGGGTGGTGAGAGTCGCGTAGCGGGACGGTTCGACGATGTTCATGCCGTACGTGGACGTCTTCTTCATGAAGGCCCCCATCCGCTGCTGCCACTCGACCTGCTTGCGGGCGACGTCCGGGAAGTCGGGGTGCGCGAAGTAGGGAGCCGGGGCGGCCAGCATCGGCCAGGCGTTGATCACCTCGGAGTTGCCCTGGTCGTTCTTGACCGGGACGCCGTCCTTGACCGTGTAGTGGGTGCCCTCGACGCCGTAGTCGACGAGCATCCGCTCCTTGGTGCCGTAGGGCGCGGCCGCGAAGTCGGCGGCGGCCAGCGCGTTCTCCACGACTTCCTTCGGGGCGCCCTTGCGGATCAGCGCCCAGATGGTGGCGGGCTGGGACGCCCACAGCGTCGGGTTGCCGCCGTCCGGGCCGAAGATGTCCATGGCATCGATCTGGAAGTCCGGGTTGGCCTCGGCCTGTTCGGCGGTCTTCTGGTACCAGGCGGAGGCGTCGCTGTTGAAGACCAGGATCTGTCCGGCGGTGAACCGCTGACCCGCGTCGCCCGAGCGCGCCCTGTCGTCCGGGTGGACCACGCCGGCGTCGAACAGCTTGCGGCTCCACTCCAGGGCTTCGAGGTATTCGGGCCGCTCGATGCTGTACCTCAGCTTGCCGTCGTCATCGATGTTCCAGCCGAGCGTCCCGGAGGGCGTGCAGCCGAAGATGAACCCCGAGATCCAGCTCATGTCACCGCAGGCGTACACCTTGGCCTTGGCGCTGGTGGCCTCCTTGGCCCAACTGAGGAACTCGTCCGCCGACTTGGGTACGGACCAGCCCTTCTTGTCGAAGATGTCCTTGCGGTAGTAGGGCACCATGAAGGTCGCGGGGGCGGAGGGCATCGGAAGGCCGCGCAGGGCGCCGCCGAAGATGGACATGCGCCAGGCGTCGGAGGGGATCGCGGCGAGGTTCGGGTACTTCTTGACCTTGTCGCCCGCCAAGTAGGGGCCGAGGTCCATGAACTTCGCGGTGACCGCGCTCGACATCTTTCCGGTCACCACCCAGCTGGGCACGACCACCATGTCGGGTATGGAGCTGGAGGCGAGGACGGCACCGAGCTTCTGCGCGTAGGTGGTGCCGTCCTGGTTCTGCCAGGTGATCTTGGTGCCTGCCGCCGCGTCGACCGCCTTGTAGTACGCGCAATCGGCCTTCGGCGGGGTGCCCCAGAGCGGGGACATGATCTTGACGGGGGCACCGGTGCCGAGCTTCTTCGGGACCGAGGCGGCAAGGGCCGCGAGGTCGACCTTGCTGATGTAGCCGGCGGACGACCCGTTCTTCGACGGCAGGTCCGGCTTGCCGACCGTGCTGGCGACGTACGTCGGGAGCAGCTTGTCCGCGGCCTTGCCCGACGTGGTTCCCTCCCGCGACCCGCTGTCCGAACCGCCGCAGGCGGAAAGCAGCGGCATCCCTCCCGCCACCGCTGCGGTGGCGACCGCCGTGGAGGCGAGGAAGCTTCTCCGGCTCGGTCCTGAGGAGACGGAGGGGGAGGCGGAGGCGTTCGGCGTCATTGCGTCAACCCTTCATGGCGCACCTGGACACCCGGCGGTGGGCCGTCGGCTGCGGTGCCGTGACTGGAACTGGCTGAGCTGAAAAAGCTGACATCCAATCACTGCGACGCGACGCGCAGTCGAAGCGCTTCGATGTTGCAGTGAGGTTAAGTGAACACCCAGGGGCGCACAAGGGTCGCTTCCAAGATTCGTCCGAGGCGCAGGAGGGAAGGTTTTCCTATGCCCTCACTGACGCGGCGGTGTTGATTCGCCGACACCTGCCTTGAGTCCGATGACTATCGAAGCGCTTCGAATAAGCCGTCGATCCACCTCAAAGGCATCCCACGTGTCCGCACACCTACGGCGACCTTCTACCCGGCTCACCCTCGACGAAAAGAGCCGGATCACTGCACGGTGTGGCCTGGACGGCCCGGCCACCGTCTTCCCGAGGACCGTCGGTCTCGGCGCGACCTGCGCGGCCTGGAACACCGATCTCGTACGACGCGTCGGCGAGGTGGTCTCGTACGACGGGTCGGCCAGGTGGTCTCCAAGGAGGCGCGCGCCAGGGGCGCCCACGGCGTACATTCACGCTCGGTCACGGGTTCTGGGCACCTGGGGCTGAACGTTCCGATGCGGCCGCTGAAGAGCGGCCGCATCGGCTCCGCGATGGGCAGGAGATCGCGCCGTCGCCGTACACGAGACGGGTTGCCCGGGGGGTATCACCGCGCTCCGCCGACGACCATGTGTCCACCGCGGCCGGCCTCGTGGGGGAACGCCGGCTTCGAATCCGGCGCAATCAGCAGGTCGCCGCGGGAGTGAAGGACTTCGGCGGTATCGAGAGCCGTTCGCGCACCTCTGCGACCGCCTACTCCCAGCAGCCCCGCCGCAAGGGGTCCTGCATGTCCCGCCGACGACCGGAGACCGCCCGGGGCGGTCACCGCCCGGCGTCGTCCAGGTCCACGAGCTTCTCGAAGAAGAACTCGTGTTTCAGGAACGACACGTCGTACTCGTGCCCCGGATACGGCGGGATCAGCTGAGCCGCCTGGATCAGGCGCCAGCCGTCGCACAGGGCGGCCAGGCCCGTCTCGTAGGGAGGCTCGTCGCTGTCGCCGGTGGTGGGGGACGTGCGGCCGGTGCCGTCATAGAGCGACCAGCCGACGACCGGGGAGTCCAGGGCCGACGTGCCCAGGTACAGCACCAGCACCTGCTGGCGGACAGCGGACGCGGTCGGGGCCGGGGCAGAGGCGGGGGTAGGGGTGGCGTTGATCGTGGTCATGCGGGAACCTCCTGCGGTCGGTTGGAGACGCGGGTGACCCAGTGGTCGAGGTCGAAGCCCTCGTCACCGGTCAGCGCCCGCCACAGCAGGACGCGGTTGTAGAGCTCCAGACGGCCGGTCGCGTGCTCATACCAGGGGAAGACGGTGTTCAACTCGTCCGCCACACGCGGGTCCGACAGGTCCGAGGTGTCCCACAGCCGCCGCTGCCGGACCGTCGGGTTGAAGCGGATCTTGAACATGTAGCGGCGGGTGCCACTGTCGTTGCGCCGTCCACCGTGCCAGAGGCCGTGGTGCAGAAACACCACGGTGCCCGCCGGGCAGACCAGCCGGCTCTGGCCGCGCAGGTTCTGGTACCGGCCGGTGTCGCTCTCGTTCGTACGCCGCAGATGGCTGCCGGGCACGCTGAGCGTGCCGCCCATCTCCAGCGTCACCTCCTGCGGGTAGTACATGAGCTGCACGTCGAACGCGTCGGTCCGTACGTCGATGATCGCGTCCCCGTGCAGCGGCTGTGCCGCGCCCTCGTACGGCTCCCTGACGTGCACGAAGTGGTGGTCGATGTGCGGACCGAGTCCGACGAGACTGCGCAGCGCGCCCGCGACCTCGGGCACTTCGACCAGGCGCCGCATGAAGGATCCCTCGGGATAAGCCTCGGGGACCGGCGTGCCGTAAGGCACCGGCGGGATCCCGGCCGCGAAGACCTCCATCGCCTCGGCGTTCATCTCCGCGGGCACCACGGCGTCCATGCGCAGCGAGCCGTGGGCCACGAAGTGCGCCATCTGCACCGAACTGAGCAGGTGCTCTCCGGTTGTCGTCATGTCCACCACGGTAGGGAGCGCACCGCATCGGGCGCGTGGGCCCGGCTCACCACCGCTGGTAGGTTTTCACCATGCTCGAGGTCGGAGTGCGCCTGGACGAGCCGCCCGTCGTGGCAAACGTCGGCGTCGGCGTCCACGGCCCGGCCGGGCACACCGACGTCTTCCGCCTGCCCGACCTGTGGCAGCTGCACCTGTACCGGTACGAGGCCGACCTCACCGTCGACGGCACGCCCCACACCGTCCGCCCCGGCCGGGTCAGTCTCATCCCGCCCGCCACGACCGTCCGGTACCGCTACCGGGGCCGCTCCGAGCACCTGTACGCCCACCTGCGCCTGCCCGACACCGGCGAACCCCGCACGGTGCCCGTCATGCAGGACGCGGGCCCGGAGCTGCCCGCACTCACCGCCCTGATGCTCCACGCCATCGCCGCCTGGCCGAGCACGCCGGTCCGGGCCGCGGCCGAGGTCTGGACCGCCCTGTGGCGCGTCGGCCACCTCAGTCCGCCCGCCCCACAGGGTCCCCGGGACGGCCCCCACCCCGCCGTCACCGCAGCGATCTCCTACATCGAGTCCCGGCTCGCCGGCCCCCTCACCGTTCCGAGCGTGGCCCGCGCCGCAGGGGTCTCCCACAACCACCTCACCCGGCTCTTCCGCGCCGCCACCGGCGACACGGTCGTCGCCTACATCCGACAGCGCCGCCTGCAACGTGCGCGCCACCTGCTGCGCGAGTCCACCCTCTCCATCTCCGCGATCGCCGCCACGGTCGGCATTCCGGACCTCCAGGCGTTCAACAAGGCCTGCCGCCGGGAGCTCGGAGCTTCGCCCCGGGCCGTGCGCGGTGCACAAGGCTCTCCCCGGACCGAGGACGGATAACGGGACACCTGCCGGAGCCGCAGGCACTCGTGGTGCACCGGCACTTCCAAGTCGGCACGGCGGTGTTCGTCCAGTCGCGGACTTCTCACATGTCATGAGCTCGACGCGGTCACGATGCACCACAGACCCGACCGCAGGGCCGACGAGCATGGCTTCCGCGCCCTCGCCTCGACACTCGGGCCCGGCCATCTGCCGCCCGCACCGCCATAGTTCGCGCGGCTGAGTCTCTGACACACCTGCCCTGCCTGTTCCGGACCGGACATCGCCGCGAAATGAGCAGCCGTGCACCGCTGTGCCGCTGCACAGGGCGCCGACCCTGTCTGTGCATTGCCTGAGAAAACGCGGCAACCTCCTGGGCGGCGGCCACTAAAGGGCGGCACCGGCTCGATCTTCCAGAACGGATGAACATGAAGAAGCAGCAGGCCCCGCAGCACCGCCGACGCCGGTTTCGGCTCGCAGTGGGTACACCGCTGGCACTGATCGCCGCGGGCGTCATCACCTACGGCACCGTCTTCGGGGCGTTCGGCGACGACGCGAAGCCCAAGGCGTCCGCTGCGACGGCCCCGGTTCCCGGCAACGCGATGGCGGCCGTGGCCGCGATGCAGCCGGGCTGGGAACCTGGGCAACAGCCTGGACGCCAGCCCCAACGAGACCAACTGGGGCCAGCCCCGCACCACCAAAGCCCTGCTGGACTCGGTCCGCGCCCAGGGGTTCAAGAGCATTCGTATCCCCGTGACCTGGAGCGACCACCAGGGAGCGGCACCGAAGTACACCATCGCCCCTGCGTACATGAGCCGGGTCAAGGAGGTCGCGACTGGGCGATCGCCGACGGCTTCTACGTGATCCTCGACGTCCATCACGACTCCTGGCAGTGGACCGGCAAGATGTCCACCGACCACGACAAGGTACTGGCCCGCTTCAACGCGACCTGGACCCAGATCGCCACCGCGTTCCGGAACGAGCCCGCCCAGTTGGTCTTCGAGAGCATCAACGAGCCCCAGTTCGACAACGCCGACAACGCCCGCAAGGCCGACCTGCTCAACGAACTGAACACGTCCTTCCACAAGGTCGTGCGCGCGTCGGGCGGCACCAACAAGAACCGCCTGCTCATGCTGCCCACCGAGGTCTGCACCCCGACCAGCGGCTGATGGACAACCTGGCCACCACGATCAAGTCGCTTCACGACCCCCGGCTGATCGCCACCGTGCACTACTACGGCTACTTCCCCTTCAGCGTGAACGTCGCCGGCTCCACCCGCTTCGACGCGCAGGCCCAGGGAGACCTGGCCAAAACGTTCAAGCGGATGCGCGACACCTTCGTCGCCCGGGGCGTCCCCGTCGTCCTCGGCGAGTACGGCCTGCTCGGTTACGACCACGGCCCCGGCGCGGTGGAACGCGGCGAGATGCTGAAGTACTTCGAGGCGCTCGGTCACGCCGCCCGCACCAACAAGGTCACCACCGTCCTGTGGGACAACGGCTCCTTCTATGACCGCAACAAGCGCCAGTGGACGGACGCCGGGCTGTTCCGCCAGATCAAGTCGAGCTGGACGACCCGCTCGGCGACAGCCTCCTCGGACCGCGTCTTCGTACCGAAGTCCGGTGCGGTCAAGGACCGTACGCTCACCCTGAACCCGAACGGCGCCGCCTTCACGGCGCTCAAGCAAGGCAGCACGAAGCTGGTCAGCGGCAGGGACTACACCCTCTCCGGAAACCGGCTCACCCTGAAGGGGGCAACGCTCACCCGGCTCGTCGGCAACCGCGAGTACGGGGTCAACGCGACGCTCCAGGCCGAGTTCTCCCGAGGCGTCCCCTGGCGGATCCAGGTGCTCACGCACGACGCCCCCGCACAGTCGAGTACGACCGGAACGACCGGTTCGTTCCGCATCCCCACGCAGTTCCGGGGTGATGTGCTGGCGACGATGAAGGCCGAGTACGCCGACGGCGGCAACGCCGGCCCGACCAACTGGACCCCGTACCAGCAGTTCAACACCGCCTTCGCGCCGGACTACGCCAACAAGGCCATCCGCCTCACGCCTGCCTTCCTCAACGCGGTCAGGGACAACACGCGCGTCAACCTCACCTTCCACTTCTGGAGCGGCGCCACCGTGACTTACCACGTGACCAAGTCGGGAAGCACGGTGACCGGCACGACATCCTGAACTGAGGCCGGTGCCCGCCCGGGGACGCTTTTGGGCGGGCACCTCGCTCAGCTGCCGGCGGACGCTCTGTTTCACCGGACGTGGCGCGCGACGCCGGTCGCCTTCGCCATCGGACAACCCGAGTCGAAGTGCTCACCCGGTCTCGGCGGCGGAGGAGTGCGCGAGCCCGCGTGCGGCCGCTGCCTCCGTGCCGGACACCGTCATCCGGAGCAGAGGCAGCGAGGCGAGGAAGGTACCGAGCGCCAGCACGAGGCCGAGAACGTCCGCCCCGGCGGTGTCCAGGACGGCCCCGACGGCCAGCGGTCCGACGCCGGTGCCCAGGGCGCCCGCACCGCTGAGGGAGGCGACCAGGCGTCCGGTCGGGTCGATGAGCGCCGCGGCGGCCAGCATCTGCACCAGGACGGCCAGTTGGCAGGTCTGCCAGAGCACGGCCGCCACGGTGAAGAGCACGGGGTCGTGGGTGAGGACGAGGACCGCCATCGCGAGGGCCTGCGCCGTGACGAAGACCGCCATCGACCGCATGCGTCCGAAGCGCCGCGCCGCCACGGGGCCCGTCACCGCGCCGACGAGCGCCACGACGCTGGAGATCGCGAGGACCGCCGATACGGCGGAGTGGGACATCCCGGTGTGCTGACGGCCCAGGACCGAGGCGTACGACCACGCGCCCTGGGTGACGGCCCACAGGAGCCCGGTCCCGAGGAGCAGCACCACCGACGGCCTGGCCGCGGTCGCCCCCGCCGCAGCGGCGGACCCGGCGTCCGGTGTCGCGGGACCGTCCGGGAGGCGGCGTATCAGCGGCCAGGCGAGGAGGCAGCACAACGCCATGAGCAGGAAGCCGGTGCCCTCCCCGAGGCCGCGGTTGGCCGCGGGAACGCCCATGATCAGCAGTGCCGTCACACCGACCGTGCCGCAGATGGTGACGGCGGACGCCTTGTCGGCGTCGTCGGTGGCGGCGAGCGCCGCCGTGGCCGCCGCGTAGACCGCGCCGAGCCCGGCGCCGAGGACCAGGTTGGCCAGGACCAGGGTCAACGGGTCGGTGGCCGCCGTCGCTCCCAGGAAGCCGGCTCCCGAGAGCGCCAGACCGAATCGGGTCATCAGCACCCGCCCCGGCCGCGCGGCCCGCTTGGCCAGCAGCAGCGTCACCACCGCCGTCGCCATCAGCTGGGTCGCGGCCACGAGCCCGGCGCTGGAGTCCGACAGCCGGAAGCGTGACGCGAAGTCGTCGACGAACACGGGCATCACGTTCGCCCCGCCGTTGCCGAGGGTGATCCCGGCGATGAGCGCCACCGCCACGCCGAAGGTCAGGGCGGATCCGCCTCGCGCGTTCACCGGCCGCTCCTCAGCGCGGAGTTGGGGCCTACCGGCGTTCCTCGGCGGCGCGCCGAGCGTGCAACAAGCATGAGAGCCTCACGAGTCAGGGGAGCATGAGCCGCGTTTCGGGGCACGGGCCGCGGACGTGTCGGACATCGGCGGCCCGTCGATCGGGATGCGGTGCGGTGGATGCGGTGCGGTGGACGACTTCCACCGCACCGTCGGCGGTCAGCCGGCCCAGACGTCTTCCACGTAGTGGCCGGACTCGGTCAGGGCGGCCAGCCAGGCAGTGGCCTCGTCGTCGCCCGCGCCCGTGAACTCGCGGTAGATCGCCATGAACGCCTCCCGCACCGCCGGAGCCATGCGACGGCCGTCCCCGCAGATGTAGACGCGTCCGCCGGCCTCCAGTACCGCCCAGACCTCGTCGCTCTCCTTCGCGATGCGGTCCTGGACGAAGCGGGCACCGTCCTCGGGGGTGCAGGAGAAGGTGGGCCGCATGCTGACGGCTCCTGCTGCCTCGGCCGCCTCGAACTCCGTACGGTGGAGGTAGTCGACGTCGGGGTGGTCGCAGCCGAAGTAGCACAGCAGCTTGCCCGTGGACCCGGTGTGGTGGCGGTCGAGGACCGCGCCGCGGAAGGGCGCCAAGCCGGTGCCCGCGCTGACCAGGATCACAGGCACCGACTCGTCCTGCGGCAGGCGGAATGCCTCACTGCAGGGCAGCACCCTGGCCTGGACGGTGTCGCCGGCGTTCACGGTCTGGAGGTAGTGCGAGCCGATGCCGTAGAACGTGCCCTCGCCGCAGCGGTGGGGCGCGGCGAGCAATGACACCATCAGGTCGACCTCGCCGGGTGCCGCCTCGGCGGACGAGGAGATGGAGTAGTGGCGCGGGCGCAGCACGGGCATCAGCTCCAGGAAGACCTCGAACGGCAGCTCGCAGGCCCGGTAGCGCTCCAGCAGGTCCAGGACGCTGCGTCCGGCGGCGGTCACCTGCTCGCTGAAGGCCTCCGGGGGCGCCGCCGCGAGTTCGGCCAGGGGCCGCTTCTCGGGCGGGCAGGCGGTGTGCTCGGCGAGCACGGCGACCTGGTCCTGGGTGGCGGCATCCTGCAGTTCCACGAAGTCGGTCAGCAGGCGGCGCACGGTCAGCGGCCGGTCGACGGGCAGGGTGTTGCGGCTCCGGCGAAGGGCGCGCAGTCGCACGGTGCGGTCGAGGTCGAGGCCGAAGCGGTCGGCCACCCGCTGGACCAGGGTGTCCGGGTTACTCGGGAGGACGGCCAGGTGGTCACCGGTGCGGTAGGTGACGCCCTCGGGCAGCCGCAGCTTGAGGAAACGCTTGGAGCGGCCCAGCTCATGCTCCATGTCGACGAGTTCGCACGCGTCGAGAACCTCCATCGGCTGTACGCCGTGCCGTGCCGCGAGCCCGCCTATGACCGAGTCGGTCGCGTCCTGCAACTCGTACAGTCCCGTCGCCCGGTCTGCGGCCGGCTCCGCCTCCCCCGCTCCCGCGGCGGCTCCGTACCGCTCCAGTAGGGCGGTCCACAGGTCTCCGGTCCACCGGTCCACCGTGCCGGCGAAGTCACCGGCGGCGTCCGCGGCGCCGCGCTCCAGCAGGGGTGTGGCGCCCGCGGCGGTGAGCCGCTCGTCGATGAGAGTAGGGATGCGCTGGTAGGTGGCGGCCCAGTTGCGGTCGCCGACACCGAGTACGGCGTAGCGCAGGCCGTCGAGCGCGCCGGGCTCCAGCCCCTCCAGCCAGGTGACGAACTCCGCGGCGTCGTCGGTGGGCCTGCCGTTGTAGGAGGCGGCGACGATCACCACCGGTCCGTCCGCCGCGGAGAGTTTGCCCACGGCGTCGTTGAGGGGAGCGACGGACGGGGCGAAGCCGCGCTCCTCGCCGTCCGAAGCGAAGTCGCGGGCGATGCCCACGCAGGTGCCCAGGTTGGAGCCGTGCAGCAGGGTCAGCGCGGTCCCGGTGGCACGCCGGGCGGCGGGCCGCCCCTCTGCGGCGGAGGCGTTGCCCGCGGCGAGGGCCGCGGCGGCGGGCAGGCGCCGCTCGCCGCTGGTGCGCCGGGCCAGGTCCAGGGTGAACGCGTCGGGCTTGATGGTGAGAGTCTGCTTGATCTTCAACTGGTAGTTGGCGTGGTCGATCAGCCGGTAGCGGTGGATCACCAGCGCGAGCACCAGCGTCGCCTCGTGCAGCGCGAACTGGCGGCCGATGCAGGCCCGTTCACCGCTGCCGAAGGGCTTGAACAGGTGGACCGGCCGCTCCTCCTCCCGCTCGGGCAGGAACCGGTCGGGGTCGAACAGCTCGACGTTCTCGCCCCAGGCGGGGTCCCGGTGCAGCTGCGGAATGAGGACCTGGAGCGACTGGCCCTTGCGCACGGCGTACTTCCCGCCGATGACCGTGTCCTCCAACGGCTCCACCGCGAAGCCGGGTGCCGTCGGCCACAGCCGCAGACTCTCGTTGAGCACCTGACGGACATACGTCAGCTTGCCGATGTCCCCGTAGTCGGGCTCGGGGGCGTCCGAGTCGCCCCACAGGGCGTCGACCTCGGCCTGGGCGCGGGCCAGCACCTCGGGGTGCTTGGTCAGGTAGTAGAGGGCGAAGGACAGGGCGCCACTGGTGGTCTCGTGGCCCGCGATGATGAACGTGATCGCCTGGTAGCGGATGTTGGCGTCGTCCAGGGGCTCGCCCGTCACCGCGTCACGGGTGTGCAGCATGCGCCCGAGCAGGTCGTCGGTGCTCGGATCTCCGGACGCCCGGCGCTGCCGGATCACATCGTCGACCAGGCCCTGCATCAAGGCCACATCCTCGCGGAACTGCTCCGCCTGCTTCCACTTGAACAGCTCCGTGCCCGGAATGGACTCCGCCTTGTCCTGGGCGAAGCCGAGCGCCCTGGACAGGGCCGTGACGAAGGGGTGCGGTTCCTCCCGGCTGAACGACTCGAAGTCGTAGCCGAAACCGCACAGGCCGATCGTGTCGAGGGTCAGCCGCGTCATGTCGTCGGCGACATCCACGGGCTCCGAACCCGCCGCCTGGTCCCACTTTCCGACCAGCTTCCGGGCAACCTGGAGCATCGTCGCGTGATAACCGCGCATCGCGCCGAGGGAGAACGCCGGCATCAAAACGTCGTGCGCCTTGCGCCAGTTGGGCTCGTCGTTGAACGCGGTGAAGAGCCCGTCGCCACCGATCTCGCGGAGGAGCACGAGATCGGGGCCCACGTTCTTGCGGAACCGGCTCTCGTCCGCCAGCTCGGTGACGAGATCGAGGCCGGAGACGATGTTGCTCTCGTTGCCGAAGGCACGGATTTTGAACAGCGGCCCGAGCTCCTTGGCCTCCTTCATCACATGAAGCAGGCCGTCGGCGCCACCGGGGATGTCGAACGCGTGGCCGACCAGGGGCAGGGCGGGGCGCTGGGGGATCGGCTCGGTTCCACGCAGGGTCTCGTGAGTCACGGGCTTGCCTTTCGTTCGGCACAGGCTGTCGCTGGCCAGAACCATATAGGCGACCTTGTCACTCGACAATGTCACTCGATTGTGTTGGTCGACACAGTCGAGTGATGGAACGATCGGAGACCTGAACACGTCCGCGGGAGCGAGAGCGGGCGCCGGGGCCGAAGCCTCAGAGCGGCTGACCTCGGTAGCAGCGATCTTGTCGGGCGACCTGTTCACAAGACTGAGTCGCATAGGATGCAGCAATGGCTCATGTATCCGCGGCAGAGCGCCGCCCACAACTGATCAAGGCCGCCATCGACCTGATGACCAGGGAAGGCCTCGCCGCGGGCAGCACTCGCGCCATCGCCGCCGAGCTGGGTGTGGCACAGGCGACCGTGCACTACACGTTCGGCACGAAGGAAGACCTCTACCGGGCCGTCATGGAGCAGCTCACCGAGGACCTGGTCGCCCAGGTGGAGCAGACCGCGCCCACGGACGCGAGCTTCGAGAAGACCGTCGTCACACTCGCCGAGGCCCTTTGGCACACCGTGCTGCAACAGCCCGCGTCGCACCAGATCCTCAACGAGCTGGCCATGTTCGCCCTGCGTACGCCCCGGCTCAAGGAGGCACTGCAGAGCCACTACCGCAACATCACGGCAGTAACGGCGCAGCTGATCAGCGAGGCCGCCGAACGTACCGGCCACCAGTTGGCCCAGCCCGCCGAGACGATCGCGAGGTTCTTCCTCGCCGGCTTCGACGGGCTGACGATGCAGCACCTCTCGCTGCCGGACGAGGAAGCCGAAAGGGTCTGCCTGCGGGCCTTGGTCTCGGCCGTCCTCGCCATGGCCTGAGGTGACCGGGTAGCTGAACCGGCGACCAAGCCGACACCCCGCCGGGTGGGTCCCCGGCGGGGTGGGCGGGTGAGGTAGTTGCCGTCGCGGACCATCTCGCCGTGACTGATGTCCTCCGTCCAGGCGCCGCCGGGGAAGGTGACGTTGTTGCGGCCGGCGAAGGGTTCGTTCTCCGTAGCGGCCAGGGGGTCCAACTGCCGGTGAGGCTGGTGTCGGAGACGGCGACCACGGCACGGGCCTGGTTGCAGTCGCTGCCGGGTTGCAGTCGCTGCCGTTCTCCTTGTGCATCGACATCACGAAGTGGGCGATGCCGTCGGCCTTCACCGGCGACTCACTGCGGCCGTGCATCGGGCCGGCGCGGTACGCACGCCTGTACCCGGCGCGCAGCCTGGCCCGGGCGGGGCCCCCTGCCGGCCGGCGGCTCGGACGCGGGCGCTGCGCGCCGGCTGCACGACGGCGGCTCGGGAACCGTTCGGCCGGGCCGACGGGCCGATCTGACGGCATGCGGGAAGGGTCTTCACAGCCGTTCACTTGTGAAGACCCTGTGCACCGCAGGATTCCTGGCCCGGCCGCAAACGACCCGTCCGGAACCGCCTCAGACCAGGCTCAGCAGGGCCTCGGCCGAGAACGGGCGCAGCTCGGCGTGGCGGCCCTCGCGGATCTTGGCCACCCATTCCGGGTCCGAGAGCAGCAGGCGCCCGACGGCCACGAGGTCGAACTCGTCCCGTTCCATCAGTTCGACCAGGCGGTCCAGGGAACCGTTCGCCGCGCCCTTGCCCTCGATGAGGGCGCTCTGGAACTCGCTGTCGTCGAGCCCGACCGAACCGACGGCGACCGTCGGCAGGCCGGTCAGCTTCTTCACCCAGCCCGCGAGGGAGAGTTCGGAACCGGCGAACTCCGGCAGCCAGAAGCGCCTGGTGGAGCAGTCGATGACATCGGCACCCGCCTCGATCAGCGGGCCCAGCAGCAGTTCCAGCTCGTCGGGCGTGGTCGCCAGCCGAGCGCCGAAGTCGCCGACGGTCCACTGGGAGATCCGCAGGAAGATCGGGAAGTCGTACCCCGCCGCTGCCCGGCACGCTGCCACCACCTCGGCGGCGAACCGGGTGCGGCCTCCGAGGTCACCGCCGTATCCATCGGTGCGGGTGTTCGACTCGGGACGAAGAAACTGGTCGATCAGGTAACCGTGTCCGCCGTGCAGTTCAAGACCGTCGAAGCCCAGTCGTTTGGCGTCCGCGGCGGCCCGGCCGAAGGCGGCGACCACCTCGGCGATGTCGGACTCGGAGAGCGTGGCCGGCCCTGCGGCGGGCACCTGCGGATCGGGTACGCCGTCGCCCTTGCGTTCCAGGCCGGCGTGCCACAGCTGCGGGATGATTTGGCCGCCCGCCGCGTGCACGGCAGCCACGACGCCGGCCCAGCCCGCGAGGGCGTCCTCGCCGTGGAAGCGGGGCACGGTGGTGGCCGGGGCAGCGGCGGCGTGGCCCACGACCGTCCCTTCGGTGACGATGAGGCCGACGCCGCCCCGGGCCCGTCGCGCGTAGTACTCGGCGACCTCAGGACCGGGCACGCCGTTCGGCGAGAAGTTCCGGGTCATCGGCGCCATGGCGATCCGGTTGGGCAGGCTCAGCCCGCCCACCGTGAAAGGGCGGAACAGCGGCGCCACCGCGGGTACGGAAGCGGGCACGGGGACGGCGGTTCGGGCAGCAGCCGGACTGGTGGTGCCGGGCATGGGGGCTCCCTCGGAGTTGTCGGGTCAGGGGGTGCTGTGGCTGTGTGCAAGCCCCGTCGTCAGCTGCGCGCTCATGCATGCGGGGCAAGGGGCTCAGGGACGGTGGCAAGCCGGTGCACTCGGGCCGGGAGGATCACCGCAGGCGGTTTCCGTGCACCGCCGGCTACCGGCAGGGCTCGGCAGCTCATCGCACTGTCACACGGAGCGGCGCGCGGCAGCAGTCGAGACCAACCGGTAGCCGGCGGCCGTCTCGCTGCGAGCCAGTTCCACGGCATGCTGCAGGCTCATCAACGCGGGCAGTCCGAAGATGTCGACGATGGTGGCGAGCCGCTGTTCGACGGTGCCGCCGACCACGTGGTACGGGATCCGGAGCTCGTCGAGCGTGCCGCGCAGCAGCTCGTCGGACATCTCCCGGAACCGCTCGGAGACCGGCCGGTGCCCATCGGCGACCAGGTCGAACTCCACCGGCAGATGGATGAAGACGTCGTAGGACCGCCGCGCGTGATCCTTCAGCACCGCACCCATGCCGTCGATCACCTCCTCGTAGAAGTCCGGGGCCGCCTCACCCGCCTCGTAGCCGTCGGTGGGATGGAGCCCGGCGCGGACGCGGACCTTGCCGTAGACCCACTCGTGCAGCGACGAGCCGTCGGAGAGGAAGCCGTCGGCGAGGTGGGACTCGTGCACGGCGCGCTCGGCGAACCGGCGGATGCCGAGCTGGATCAGCTCGGACGCCGTGCACTCCTCCAGGCGCTTGTCCGGCAGCACGTCGGCGAGGATCTCGCGCATGGTCCGGGCGTGGGTGCGCGGAATTCCCGTGAGGTGGGAGAGAGCGATGGTCGTCGTGGTCTTGCCCGTGCTGTACGTGCCGGAGACGGCCAGTCTCTTCCTGCCCGTCCTGCCCGTCCTGCCCGTCCTGCCCGTCCTGCCCGTCCTGCCCGTCCTGCCCGTCCTGCTCGGCACGGCTGTCGTGGGGGTGAACCCGGTCGTCGTCATCGCAGCCCTCGGTTCGGTAGTCGGTGTGCCACGGAGAAGCCTCCGGTGATGCCGTGGAACGCGTAGCCGAGATCGCAGACCCGCCAGGTGTCGTCGGCGATGGACAGCACGCGGGTGTCCTCGATCCGCGCGTGCACGGGGAACGCGTGATCCAGCGGGCGCAGCGGCAGACGCGTGGACAGGGCCGCGTGGCGCAGCCAGAGGGTGTCGCTGGCGCCGCGATCGATGCCGTCGATCTCGTACAGCAGGACCTGGGCGAGCTGGCCCATGACGGTGATCGCGTCGATCATGGACACGCTGGGCGCGTAGGCCGCCTCGAGGCCGGTGGAGCGCAGGGGGCTTTCGCCGAGTGCGGGCGTGATGTGGGCGGTGGCGTCCACCCGTGCGGCCTCCCGGTCGACGCTGAGGCCCGTGACGTGCTGGCCGCGGTGTCGGAACAGCTCGGCGAAGTACCGCCGGTGCGGCTCCCGCAGGGTCTCCTCGGCACTCGCGTGGCGCGTCTGCGCGCCGTCGGGCCGGTATCCGCCTGACACCTCGTGCTGGACCTCGCACCAGACCTCCATCGAGCCGATGCGGGACCGGATCGGGGAGGCGCGCAGGCCCTCCATGACGTGCACCGACTCGGCGGGACGGGCGACGCCGTGCACGGCGAGGCGGTCGAGGTCCTCATGCGGATGGGCACCGGCCCGCATCCGGACGCTCCGCAGCCACATCCGCGAGCGGGCACCGGCGTCGAGACGGTAGGCGTGGCCGATCAGGATCTCGGCCAGCTGCGCTCCCAGCACCAGGGCGTCGACGCTGCTGAGGTGGGGGACTAGTGCGGTGCCGGTGCCCTTCGCGGACCAGTCGGACGGGTAGCTCACGGACGCACGGGCGGTCACCTCGGTGAACTCGGCCCGCCCGACGACACTGATGGCCGCCAGCCGCTGCCGCACGCGCCGGAAGCCGCCGCCGAAGTAGCGGCGCTCACCGGGGCCGAGATAGTCGTCGATTTCGGGGACGACCAGCCGGGTCCCCCTCGGGTCCGTCACGACCGACTCGTAGGGGCGATCCGCGCGGGCCGACGGCTCGTCCAAGGAGCAGCCATGAGCTCGTGGAACATCTCGTAGGAGGAGAGCAGGGGCGTGGCCGGGGCTGTCGGTGCGGGAGCCGCGGGCGGGCGTGGCAGGGACGGACGTGGAAGGGACGGGCGTGCAGTGGCGGCGTGCATGTCGGGCTTCCTGTCGGGTCGACGGGCGGGATCACAGGCCGAGCAGGTCGTCCATGTGCCGGTCCCGGGAGAGCACCGCACGGGCGATGCCGGCGTGGTCCGGGTGGTCCGGGGCGTCGAGGCGCGCCCACAGGTCGCGCAGCCGGAACCGTGCGGCCGTGCAGTGAACGTCCGTGAGCCGCTGGTGCCCGTCGCCCTCGGCCGCGGCGAGGACCGCCGCCGTGCCGAACAGTTCGCGGGCGATCCGGCCGAGCAGCAGCAGCGGAAACTGCTGGGCGGGCCGCTCCTTCTCCCCCGCCACGAGGGCGGCGACCTCACGGCAGGCGGCCGGGAAGCGGGCCAGGTCCTCGTGCAGGGTCCGCAGGTGACCGGCGTTGCGCGCGGAGAAGTTCTCGGTGGCCGCGAAGGCGCCCGAGGAGGCGTCGTGTGCGGCGGCGGGCGGGGGCGCGTCCGCGGTGTGCGCGAGGAGGGCCCGGCCTGTCTGCAGGTCGACCAGGTCGTCGACACCGCCGGCCGTCCGCAGCATCCTGGCATCCCGGAACGCCCGCTCCAGCGGTACGGGCAGTGCCCCGCGCCGGCGTTTCGAGCGGACGGTCTCCAGCCCTTCGCCGCCCAGGAGCGAGACCGTGCGGTCCACGACCCGGGTGCACGCCTCGGTGCAGAGGTTGCGGGCGATCATGCGTTCGAGCCAGCGGTCGTCGGGTGCCGGGGAGCCCAGGCTCCAGCGGACCACCGCGTCCATGGCGCGTACGTCTGCCGCGTTGGCCGCGAGCGTGCGCTGGATGAGGTCGTACTCCCCCAGGCCGATGCCGTCGATGCGCCGACGTGCCACGAACTCCCGTGACCAGCGCAGGCAGTTGCGGGCGATGGCGAGTGCCGGGGCCGCCTGGATGAGCATCCGGGCGGTCAGGACGGCCGACATCAGCCGGGGGGTGTGCCGGGGGTCGCCGTGCGGAACCGTCACCACATGGTCCCTGGGTATGGTCACCCCGTTCAGGCGCAGCCAACCGTTGGGCAGCCCCCGTACACCCAGGTATTCCAGTCCGGCCCGTACCTCGAAGCCGGGGGCCCGCGTGTCCACTACGGCCAGGCCGACTCGGGGGCCGTCCTCCTCCCGTACGGTCACGGTGACGCCCAGCAGGTCGGCGACGGGTCCGTTGCTGATGAACAGCTTGTCGCCGCTGAGCACATACGCCGAGCCGTCGAGAGTCGGGTCCGCGGTGGTCGCCGGCCACTGGTTGCCCTGTCCGGCGGGCTCCGAGTCCGCGAAGCCGGAGATCATGCCTTCGGCGGTACGGCGCCGGATCAGGTCGCGCAGTGAGCCGTGCGGCAGTGTCGGCAGCAGCGACGTGCCCACCCCGATGCCGTTGTGGACGGCGAGCATGAATCCGATCGCGGTGGACCGGGAGGCGACCGCCTCGACGGCCCGGAAGACCTCGTACGGCGACAGCGCGAGCCCGCCGAGGTCCTTGCCCGCCGCCAGCCGGAAGGCGCCGAGGTCCCTCAGGCGCGCGATCAGGAACGGGGGGATCTCTCCTTCCCGGTCGACGGCGTCCGGGTCGGCCTCGGTGTCGAGGAAGGCCAGGAGCCGTGCCACCTCCGCCGGCTGTTCGGCGCTCTGCGACAGGGATGAGCCGCGCCAGGCGTCGAACGCCGGGCGGCCGCTGGTCAGGGCGGTCAGGAAGGTCGGCGCGGCACCCGTCACAGGGCGCTCCGTGGAAACCTGGACGGTCATCTCATGCCTCCCGGACCTGGCTCGCGGCGGTCTGGTCGGCGGACCGGACCGTGTCGAGGAGCAGGTGCAGTCCCAAAGCGGTCTCGAAGTCGGGCACGGTGCGCGAGCCGGTCCGGATGTCCCGGGCCAGCGCGGTGTACAGCTCCGCCACGTTGCGTACGGCGGTGTCGGGTACGTCCACCGCCGTACGGCACGTCGGCGGGATGGGCACTTCCTGCCGACCGTCCGCGGCGCCATCCTCCGCCCCGTACAGGCGGATGTCGCTGACCTGGATGCCGTGTCCCGCGGCGGGCCCCTCGGAGACGAGGGCGAGACTGCCGCGGGTGCCGGAGAACTCGAAGCGGGTGCGGGCGTGGCCGGCTTTGCCGTCGTGGATGTGCACCGACACGGGGACGCCGGTGACCAGGAACCCGCCGATGAGGATGTGGTCGGCGGTGGTGGCGCCGACGCTCTCGGCGGTGTCGGAGACGGTCAGCCTGGGCTGCTGGACGGACAGGGAGGCCGAGAGCCGGCCGATGGCCCCGCACAGGAACTCCAGCAGATCCAGCGTGTGCCCGCCGGCGACCTCCAGGGTCCCGGCGCCGTTGCGCCGGTCGAGCGTGTACACGGAGTCGGAGGTGACGGTGCCGCCCGCTCCCTTGGCCCGCGCGGCATACACGTTCACCCCGGTGACCCGGCCGATGGCGCCGGAGCTGAGCAGCCGGCGGGCGTGGCGGACCGCGGGCGCGTGCCGGGCCTGGAGGCCGACCGCGTGGTGGACGCCGGCCTTCCCGGCGGCCGCGGCCATCACCTCGGCCTCCTTGGTGGTGCGCGCGAGCGGCCACTCGCAGTAGACGTGCTTTCCCGCATCCAGGGCCGGCAGGACGAGCTCGGCATGGTCCGGCGTCTTCACCGCGACGACGACCAGGTCCACGTCGGGGTGGCCGCTCAGTCGGGCCGGGTCGGTGAAGGCGTGGGCGGCTCCGTAGTGTTCGGCGGCACGGCGGGCGCTGCCGGAGCGGGTGGTGGCGACCGCCGTGATCTCGTAGTCCGGCAGGGCGGTCAGGGCCGGCAGGTGCGACATCCTGGCCCAGCCCCGCTCGGTGCCGGCGCCGATGACGCCTACGCGGATCGGTTCGCTCATGGCTTCTTCCCTCGTCTGGGGGACGGAACGGAGTGAGGGGGTGCACCGGGGCGGAGCCGACGGCGGGGGAATCGGCCGGCCCCGCCCCGGTGCCGTTCGGGGTGGGTCAGGAGAGCGCGGCCAGTTCCTCGCCGAGGATGCGGACCGCGGTGGTGATCTGCTCCTCCGTGTGCTCGGAGGTGATGAAGAACCGCAGCCGGGCGAGGCGCTCCTCCACCGCCGGGTGCAGGATCGGGTTGGCGCTGACACCGCGGGCGTAGAGGCGGTCGGCGAGGCGGAGCGCCTTGTCGGAGTCGCCGGTGATCGCGGGCACGACCGGGGTGCCCTCGCTGGTGCCCACGTCGACGCCCGCCTCAGCCGCGAGCCGCAGGAACAGCGCCGCGTTGTCGTGCAGTCGGGTGACCCGCTCGGGCTCCTCGCGGATCAGCCGCAGCGCGGTGAGCGCGGCCGCGGTGGACGCCGGGGGCAGGCCCGCGCTGAAGACGAAGCCCGGCAGGGTGTACCGGAAGTGCTCGATCAGCTCCCGTCGCCCGGCCACGTAACCGCCGCAGCTGGCCAGCGACTTGGACAGGGTGCCCATCCACACGTCCACGTCGTCCGGGTTGACCCCGGAGAACTGGGCCATGCCGCCGCCGGTCTTGCCCATGACGCCGATGCTGTGGGCCTCGTCCACCATGAGCAGGGCATCGTGCTTCTGCTTGACGGCGATGAGTGCGGGCAGGTCGGAGGTGTCGCCGTCCATGCTGTACACGCCCTCCACCACGACCAGCACCCGCCGGTAGTTCTCCCGCACATGGCTGAGGATGCGGTCGAGGGCCACGAGGTCGTTGTGCGGGAAGGGCTGCCGGGCGGCGCCCGACTGGCGGCAGCCCTGGATGATGCTGTCGTGCGCGAGGGAGTCGTGCAGGATCAGGTCCTCGGGTCCCATCAGGTGCCCGATGACCGTGACGTTGGTGGCGTGCCCGCTGACCAGGCTCACGGCGTCCTGGGCGCCGACGAGTTCGGCAAGGCCCCGGTCGAGTTCCTCGTGCAGCGGGCGGTTGCCGGAGAGGATGCGGGCGGCGGACACCGAGGAGCCGTAGCGCTCGACGGCGTCCTGGATCGCCGCGGCGACCTCCGGATGCCCCGACAGACCCAGGTAGTTGTAGCTGGAGAACGAGATCAGCTCGCGCTCACCGACCCGGGTGGTGTCCCGGATGGTGCCCTCGTGCGGCAGGAAGTACGGGTTGACGACGCCGGATGCCTCGATCGTGCGCTTACGCTCCAGTGAGGCGAGGACCTCCGGGAACACCCGGACGTCGGCGGCCTCGCGACGGTCTGCGGCCGTACGGGATCGCCCGGCGGGTGCGGCGGGGCTGTTCTCGGACGCCTGCGGTGCGACCGGTGTCCGCGGCGCGGGAATCCGTGCCATGGGCTGCACGCCGAGGCGGTCCTCGATGGTCGTGACCAGATCGCCGATCGTGGCGATGTCCATCATCTCCGCGGCCTTCACCTGAAGGTCCGGCCACTTGCTGCGCAGCCGGGTGGCCAGCTCCGCCAGCATGATCGAGTCGAACCCGAGGTCGGTGGCGAAGACCTGCTCGGGGCGCAGGAATTCCTCGGGGTAGGCGCTGACCTTGGCTATCCCGGCATACACCGCCGCCCGCACCTCGTCGGAGCCGGCCACGACCGGTGCCGCGGGGGGCTCGACGGACGCCATCTGAGGTGCCGGTCCCGCATGCGCGGCCTCGGGCAGCCTCTCCTCGATCCGTTCCCCGACGGGCGCGGCGATCGTGTGGACGGCCGCCGACGGCAGGTTCCGGCCGGCCGGGTCGAAGGACTGGAGCAGGGACACCTGGGCGTGCAGGAACTCGATGAGACCGCTCATCCTCGGCTCTCCGATCGGGGAGGTGGCAAGGGGGGAGGGAATGACCGTGCGAAGGCTCGGCTCGGGGACGCGGGTGCCGGACGGTTCGGTCGCCGTCGTCGCCGTCGTCGCGGCGGGGCTCGGGATCACCACGCGCCGCTTGGTACGGCCCGTGCCGGTACGGACGGTGTACACCGACGTCTCCAGGGGGGACGGCGGAAGGGACAGCAGCCGGCCGCCCGCTGCGGGGAGGAGCACGGCCGGGTCCAACGGCGCCCCGGCCACGGCGAGCCGGCCGAGCGCGGTGAGGAAGGCGCGGCCGTCGTCCGACCGGCCCGTCGTCAGCGGAACCAGTTGCAGATCCGCGCCGGCCTCGCTGCGTCCGGCCATGCGCAGCAGGGTGTCGCCGCCGTAAACCTGTACGAGGAAGCGGGCGCCTGTCGCGGCCACCGATCGCACGGCGTCGGTGAACCGTACGGGGGCGGTGTTGTGGCGGGACCACAGATGCTTGATCTCCTGCGGTTCCCGGCACTCCTGGCCGCTGACGCCGGAGATGAAGGTGCGGGTGGGTTCGGTCAGCGGTAGGCCCGCGATGGTCTCGGCCATCGCCTCGTCGGCCGCCGCGACCAGGGGCGAGTGGAAGGCGTGCGAGACCCGCAGCCGGACCGCGGCGACGCCCTGTTCCGCGCAGTGGGCACGCAACGCCTCCACGGTCTCGGCGCTGCCGCTGAACACGAGCTGGCCCTCGTGGTTGTAGCAGGCGGGCCAGACCCCGTCCACGGCTTGGGCCAGCCGCTCGGCCTCGGCGAGGGGCGCCTGTACGGCGAGCATGGCGCCGGTTCCGGCCGGTACGGCCGTAGCCAGCGCCGCACCCCTGCGTGTCATGAACCTGACAGCATCAGGGGCGGCGAACGCCCCGGCCGCGACCGCGGCGGGGAACTCACCGACGCTGTGGCCGACCGCGACATCGGGCCGGATTCCGCAGGCGGCGAGGAGTTCGACAGTGCCCGCACCCGTAATGCCCAGCGCCGGCTGGCACATGTCGGTCACCATCAGGGCGGCCTGCGCATCGCTGTCGTCGGCGTCGTGCGATTCCCACAGCAGCCGGGGCAGCGCCTGCGGCACCGTCTCGGACTCCTCGGCGGTCACGGCGGCCAGCTCGGCCGCGCGCCCCGCCAGCGAGGGGAACCGACGGACGAGGTCCGCGAGCATGCCGGGACGCTGCGAGCCCTGGCCCGGGAAGGCGAAGGCGATGCGGCGCTCCTCGGCGGGCAGTGGCCGCGCCGCCGCGTGGATGCCGGGCGCCAGCTCCCCGAGCGCCCCGTCCGCCAACCGCCCTGCGGCGACCTGGAGCCGGTCGAGCAGTTCCTCTCGGGTCGCGGCGACGAACGCGAGGCGGGCGGTGAGCAGATCACGACGGGCCAGGGTGTGGGCCACCTCGGCGGGTGTGGCCTCCGGGTCCGCGGCAACCGACCTGCGGACATCCTCGGCATGCCGGGCGAGATCCGGGACGGACCCGGCGGAGAACAGGAACAGCCAGGGCTCGGCCGGCAGTCGGCCCTCTCCTGCCTGCGCGGGCACAGCTGCCGGAGCGCCTTCCAGGACGGCGTGCACGTTCGTCCCGCCGAAGCCGAACGAGCTGACCCCCGCCCGGCGCAGGCCGTCATGCGGCCACTCCTGTGCGGTCGTGGTGAGACGCAGGTCCGACGCGCCGAGGTCCAGCGTGCCGTTGACCTGGATCTCCGCGGGCTGCGGCGGTACGACGCCGTGGTGGACGGCGAGCGCCGCCTTCACCAGTCCCGCCGCCCCGGCCGCGGACAGCGTGTGCCCGATCAGCGCCTTGGAGGAGGAGACGTAGCACGGCTCGGAGGAGCCCGACTCGGAGCGCAGCAGCCCGATCGCCTCGATCTCGGTCCGGTCGCCGACGGGCGTGCCCGTGCCGTGCGCCTCCAGCAGGTCGATCTGCCCCGGAGCGATCCCGGCGTCCCGGTAGGCGGCGCGCAGGGCGGCGAGCTGCCCCTGGGCCTGCGGGGTCATCGGACCGCCGCCCCGGCCGTCGTTGGCGGACCCGACGCCGGTGATGACGGCGTAGATGCGGTCGCCGGCCGCGAGGGCGTCCTCCACCGGGCGAAGCACCAGGGTCGCCCCGCCCTCGCCGAGCACGAATCCGTCGGCACGCTCGTCGAACGGCCGGCACACACCCTGGCGGGACAGCGCGCCGGACCGGGCGAAACCGACCAGGGGCGTCGGCGACAGACTGATGTACACGCCGCCCACGAGAGCGATGGAACAGGCGCCCGAGCGCAGGCTCCGCACCGCCGCGTCCAGCGCCACGAGTGCAGAGGAGCAGGCCGCGTCCAGGGAGACGGAGGGGCCGCCCAGGTCGAGGACCTCGCTCACCGTGCAGGGGACCATGTTGGCCAAAGCCCCGGGAATGGTGAAGGAGTTCATGGGCATCAGGGAGGAATCGGTCGCCTCGTGCAGCCGGGCCAGCAGCTCCGGGTCGCTCTCACCGTCGTGGAACGAGCCGTCCGCCAGCAGGTTCGCGGTGATGCGGGACACACTGATGTCCCGGTGGTCGAGCGAGGTCACCCCGGCGAAGACACCCGTTCGGGCCCGGTCGAACCCGCTGCGCTCCCAGCCGGCGTCCTGGAGCGCCTCCCGCGCAAGGTCCACGAACAGCTTCGCCTGCGGGTCCATCGTGCGGGCCCGGCGGGGCGGAATGCCGTAATGGGCGGGCGCGAACCGGTCGACCTCCGGCAGGAACGCGACCTGGTCGGTGTAGACACCGTGCGGTTCCCTGAAATCGCCCGGCCGATAGTAGGCGGAGTGGTCCCAGCGATTCGCGGGGACCGCCGAGAACTGCGGCTCGGCATTCACCAGGAGTTTCCAGAACTCGCCGACATTGGCGGCTCCGGGAAATCGGCACGACATGCCGACAATAGCCATACCAGCCACGGACGCTACCTCGATCCGCATCGATTGCGAAAATGGCTCGACGCCAGGCATTGCGGGCGGCGAAGTGCATGTGCCCGCCAATGGCGCCGACGACAGAGAGCTTGACCTCGGTTGCGGAGCGTGCGCAAGCCGCCTTCTCAACCAGTGAAAAGGAAACCTGTGAGACACCTGTGGAATGAGGGAAAGATCAGATTCCAGTCGAATGGAAGATTGCCGACAGGTGAGAAAGCGATCCGGGGCGGTGAAGGAAAGAGGAACTCGCCTTCCCCGCGCGAAGGTCAGATCCCGGCGCCGGACCCCGTGGAGCGCAGACCGACCTGATGGGCCAGCACGACGACCGTCTTCTCGAAGAGGGTGTCACGGTCGTCGATCACCCGGTTGAACTGCCCGAACACCTCGAAACTGATCAGGCCGAAGAGCTGCGCCCAGGCGGCGGCCAGCCGCGGCGCGACCGCTGCCGGAAGGGTGCGGTCGGGCTGTTCGAGCAGTCGGCGGACGTCCTCGGCGACGACCGAGTCGCAGTCCGCCGCCGGAAGGTCCGGCTCGGTGAGGACGCCGGCCTCATGGGCGGCCTCCGCCACCGCGAGCAGGACCAGGGCGACCCGGGAGGCCGGGGCCACGGTGTCCTGCGGGGCGGCGTAGCCGGGCACGGGCGAACCGTAGATCAGCGCGTACTCGTGCGGATGATCCAGCGCCCAGCCACGCACGGCGCGGCAGACCTCACCCCATGCATGCAGCGGATCCGCGGCCCCGGCCTTGGCGAGGGCGGACTCCGCGACCTCGCCGATGGCGTCGTACGCGTCGACGATGAGCGCCGTGAGCAGATCGTCCCGGCTCGGGAAGTATCGGTAGAGCGCCGACGAGACCATCCCCAGCTCGCGTGCGACCGCACGCAGCGAGAGTCGCGCCGCGCCCTCGGCGGCGAGCTGCTTGCGGGCCTGGTCCTTGATGGCGCCGGCGACCTCGGCGCGGGCCCTGTCCTTGGCTCCCTGGATGACACCCATGGAGAGCAGTCTGCCACTGACGAGAGCACTGCCCAAGTAGGAGAGCACTGCTCTCGTTGAGAGATCAGTGCTCTTGCACTGAAGCAGTGTTCGCTGTAACACTGCTCTCCGGATAGAGCACTGCTCTCCCACACGAGTGCTCATCACGCCCCCGTTTGCCGTGTTCAGCGGCTGACAGGCGGCCGCTCGGCCCGCGTCCACAGCACAGCGCCGTGCTTCTCACCCGCGTCCGGCCGTCGGTCCCGTTGCAGCCACTCCCCGTTCGACCGACCTCAGCCCAGGGCCGACTTCTGACCGGCTCATGGGCACAGCTGAAGAAAGGAACCCCGTGTGATGGTCACTTCGGTGCCGTCCGGGAGCGACAGGAAGAACCGCCGCGGCCCCTGGTTCACGCTTCTCGCCGGATTACTGTTCCTGCTGGTCGCCGGCGCCGCGAGCGCCGGTGTGCTGGCCAATCTGAAGTCCGGCGGGTTCGACGACCCGCACTCCGACTCGGTGGCCGCCGCCGAGGCTCTGGAACGCTCCTTTCCCGGCAGCCAGCCCAATCTCGTCATCCTGGTCGAGGACCCCAAGGACGGAGCAGACGGCGCCGCGGCCCGTGCCGAGGCCGACGTCATCGACAAGACTGTCTCCGGCACATCCGGCACCCGGGTGGTCGCCTCCTACTTCGACACGCGCGACAAGAGCCTGCGCTCCGGTGACGCGGGACTGATCCTCGTCCGGGTCGACGGCGACGAGAACGAGAGCATGCGGACCGCCGACGATCTGCACGAGGAACTGTCGGACCCCGACGGTGCGGTGCGGGTGTCCTTCGGCGGCATCACCGCGATCAACAACGACATGAACAAGCAGGTCGAGAAGGACATCATCGCGGCTGAGACCATCGCGATCCCGATCACCCTGCTGCTGCTCGTGATCGTCTTCCGGGGGCTGATGGCCGCCCTGCTGCCGATGCTCCTGTCCGTGCTCACCATCATCGGGGCGCTGGCCGCCGTCAACGTCGCCGCGCACTTCACCGACGTCTCGGTCTTCGCCGTCAACCTGATCACCGCGCTCGGCCTCGGCCTGTCGGTCGACTACAGCTTGCTGATCGTCACGCGTTACCGGGAGGAACGCGCGGCCGGTCGCAGCAACGCCGAAGCGCTGCGCATCACCCGCGCGACCGCCGGCCGTACGGTGGCCGTGAGCGGTGGCGTGGTCGGCGCCGCCCTCGCCACGCTGCTCGTCTTCGACCAGTACTTCCTGCGCTCCTTCGCACTGGCGGGCATCGCGGTGGTGCTGTGGGCCGTCCTCGGCTCCCTGTTCCTGCTGCCCGCGTCCCTGGTCCTGCTCGGCGACAGGATCGACGCTCTCGGCCGTCGTCGGCGCACCCGGTCGGTCCCTGCTGCGGAGACCTTCTGGGGCCGCATGGCGGGCCTCGCCTTCCGGCGCCCGGCCCTGTTCGCCACCCCGGTGATCGCCCTGCTGCTGATCATGGCAGTGCCGTTCGCCGGCGCGCAGTTCGGCGTACCGGACGAGCGGGTGCTGCCCACGAGCTCCGAGAGCCGTGTGGTCACCGAGGCCGTACGCGACGACTTCGGCGTCGGCGACGACCGCGCGCTGAACGTGGTCTCCGAGAACTGGAAGGGAACGGAGGCCGAGTTGGAGCGGTACTCCGCGGACCTCTCTGGGACCGCCGGCGTCACCCGGGTCGTCAGCGCCGCCGGCGTGTTCCAGGACGGCTCCAGGATCACCGCGCCCGATCCGCGGACGGCCGCTGCCTTCCGGGACGGGGGCGCGGTCCGGCTCCAGGTCCAGACGGACGTGGTCCCGTACTCCGAGAAGGGCGGCGACCTGGCCCGGGACGTCCGCGCGGTCGAACCGCCCGGCGGCAGCGAGGTCCTGGTCGGCGGTCAAGCTGCCCAGCTGGTGGACATCACCCACTCCATCGCGGACAAACTGCCCCTGGCCATCATCCTGATCAGCGTGCTGAGCCTGTTGTTCCTCTTCCTGCTGACCGGCAGCGTGCTGATGCCCGTCAAGGCACTGGTGTTCAACACGTTCAGCCTCCTCGGCATCCTCGGCGTCGCCGTCTGGATCTTCGTCGACGGCCACCTGTCCGGCCTGCTCGGCTTCACGCCGTCGCCGCTGGCGGTGTCGATGCCGGTGCTGATGTTCTGCATCGCCTTCGGCCTGTCCATGGACTACGAGGTCTTCCTCGTCGCCCGGATCAAGGAACGCCACGACCGCACCGGCCGGCTGGAGAGCTCCGTACGCGAGGGACTCGGCGCGAGCGGCCCCGTCATCACCGCCGCCGCGGCGATCCTCGCGGTGTCCTTCTTCGCCATGCTCAGCTCCGGTGTCTCCTTGATCAAGATGTACGGCCTGGCCACCGGACTCGCCATCGTGATCGACGCCGTCCTGGTGCGCGGCGTGCTGGTGCCGGCCTTCATGCGCGCCGTCGGCCCCTACAACTGGTGGGCGCCGGCCCCGCTCAAGGCACTCCACCGCCGGTTCGGCATCAGCGAGTCCGCCGAGGAGGAACCGGCACCGGCCCCCACCCCGCGCCCCACCTCCGAACCCGAGCCTCAGACGACGGGATCGCGGCCGTGACCGAGACCGAGAGCGCGTCCACGTACCCCCTCGCCCGTCTTCGCGAGGTCGCCGTCACCGCGGCCCGGGCCGCGAACGCCCACAACACCCAGCCCTGGGACCTGCGCTACCACCCCGACCACATCGAGGTCGGCTGGCGCAGGGAGTACGCGCTGGGCCCGAGTGACCCCTCGCACCGGGACCTCAGGCTGTCGCTGGGGACCTATGTCGAGACCCTGCTGATCTGCGCTGCAGAGGCCGGAATCGCCCTGCGCTTCGAGCCCGACCACGACGCCACCGCGGCCCGGGTGGGGCGGATCGTGCCCGACGCGTGGGTCGAACCGAGCACCCGCTCGGTGACCGACGTCGAGGCGCGGCGCGTATGGCGAGGGCCCTGGACACCCGAACAGGTGCCTCGGCCCGTCATCGACCGGTCCCTGAAGACCGCAGAGACGGCCGGTTTCCGGGTGGCCGTCGTGCCCACGGCTGCCGCCCGGCCGCTCCTCGTGCGGGCCTACCACTGGTTCTTCGGCGATGCCGGGATCGCCGCCGAACTGCTGGCCTGGGCCAGGCTCAGCCCCCGCCACCCCGACTACCGGCGGGACGGGCTCAACGACGTGATGCTGGTCCTGAGCAAGGCCGAAGCCGCGGCCATGCGGATGTTCTTCGCCCCTGCCGTGTACCGGGCGCTGCGCCCGCTGGGACTCGTCCGGCTGCTCACCGTCCTGTCCTCCAGCGCGACCAGCGGCGACGGTGTCGTCATGGTCGTCCTCGGCAAGGGGGACGACCCGGCGAGCGAGGTCGAGGCCGGCCGGCTGGTGACCCGGCTCTGGCTGGACCTCTTCCGGGACGGGCTCTACGTCCATCCGCAGAGCCACGTCATCGACTGTCCCGACACGGTCGACGACCTGACCCGGCTGTGTGGAGCCCGGGACGGGGAGCGTCCGCTGGTCTTCTTCCGGGTGGGCCACCCCGCGACCGATCCCTCGGTACGCCCCCGCCATCCTCGCCGCGAGCGGGCGGAGCACATGTCCTCGTGAATTCCTCCTGTCCGCCCGCTTCGGCATCCCCCGGACCGGGCGGACAGGACCTTGATTCCCGGTGGCGGTGTTTCCGCTGTTCGACAGAGAAGAAGACATGAAGAAGGGGGTGCCGTCGAATGTCCAGCTCAGACACCCCGGCGGATCGTTCGGTCGTGGAGCGCACTCTGGGCGTCCTGGGCGCCTTTGACGTCGGCAAGGCGGCGCTGACCGTGAGCGAGATCAGCAGGCGGTCAGGAATACCGGTGGCCACCGCCTACCGTATTGTCTCGAAACTCGTTTCCTGGGGAGCTCTGGAACGCGCGGAGGGCAATAAATACACCATCGGTGTCCGGCTCTGGGAAATCTCCCTGCTGGCACCCAGACATTCCGCATTACGGGAAGCGGCCATCCCGTCCATGTTCGAGCTGCGTTCCGTGACACGCTGCGCCGTCCTGCTCTCCGTGCGGGACGGAAACGAGGGAATCTGCCTGGAGAGCGTCTCGGGCGGCGTCAGACCGCTGCACCGGTCGTGGTCCAGAGGGCACCGCTTCCCCCTCCATGCCACGGCCTGCGGAAGAGTCCTCCTCTCCGACGCCGGCTCCACCGTCCAGGAAGAGATCTACGCCGGCGGCCTGCGCCGGTACACGGACCGCACCGTCACCGACCCCTCCGTCCTGCGCGGCCTCGTGGAGAAGGCCGGGCGGCAGGGGTTCGCCGTGTCCCACGGCGAGTTGCTGCAGGGGGTCGTGGAGATCGCCACGCTGATCCGTGACGGCAACGGGGTCGTAGTGGGTGCCGTCGGTCTGATCACCGGCAGTGAGACCGTCGAGCATGTCCGGCGCACCGTCGGCCCCCTGATGGCGGCCGCCCGGCAGGTCTCCCGGAACCTCGATCCGGTCCAGGCGCCCCGGAGCGGAGCACCCCCGACGCCCGCGCGAGCATCCCGGCCCCGCGCCGACCGGACCCAGGACGCCGGCGCGTAGAGCCCGCACGTCCCGACGCTTCGCCCCGCCCCGCCCCGCGAGCTGAAGCTCCGCCCTCCCAGAGCCCCATGCCGCCCTTCCCGCGGAAGCCGGCTCACCGAGAGCAACGCCCATCACGAGTAGAGGAGACGCACATGAACGCCGTACAGGAAGAAGTCCTCAGCGGTCTGGCCACCATCGTCAACGAGATCGCCGGAGTCGCGCCCGACGAGGTTCTGCCCCACAGGTCCTTCGCCGACGACCTCGACGTCGACTCCCTGTCCATGGTCGAGGTCGTGGTCGCCGCGGAGGAGAGGTTCGGGGTCACCATCCCGGACGAGGCCGCCGGCCGGATGAAGACCGTGAGCGACGCCATCGACTACATACTCGCCAACCGCTGACGGCTTTGGAGTGATTCTCATGCACTCGACAGATCGCAAGGTGGTCGTGACCGGAGTCGGAGCGACCACACCGCTGGGCGGTGACAGCCCGACCACGTGGCAGGGGCTGCTGGCCGGCCGCTCCGCAGTGCGGCTGCTGACGCACGCGTGGGCCGCCGAGACCCCGGTGCGGATAGGCGCGGAGATCGCGGTGGAGCCCACCGAACGCCTGTCCAGGACCGAAGCCCGCAAGCTCGACCGCTCCACCCAGTTCGCCCTGATCGCGGCGCGCGAGGCATGGGCCGACGCGGGCTTCACCGCCCCGGCAGGCACGGATGGCTCCGTCGACCCCGACCGGCTCGGCGTGGTCATCTCCTCCGCCATCGGAGGGGTGACGTCGCTGCTCCAGCAGTACGACATCCTCCGGGACCAGGGTGTCCGCAAGGTCTCCCCCCACACCATCCCGATGATGCTGCCCAACACGCAGGGTGCCAACGTCGGACTGGACCTCAATGCCCGGGCCGGGGTGCACTCACCCGTCAGCGCGTGCGCCTCGGGCTCCGAGTCGGTCGGATACGCCATCGACATGATCCGCACGGGCCGGGCCGACATCGTGGTCGCCGGCGGCACGGAGGCCGCGATCCACCCGCTCAACATGGCCGGCTTCGGCAACATGATGGCCATGTCCAAGCGCAACGACGCCCCGGCCGCGGCCTCGCGCCCGTACGACGCGGCACGGGACGGCTTCGTCATCGGTGAGGGCTCCGGCGTCGTCGTACTCGAAGCGGCGGAGCATGCCGCGCGGCGCGGTGCCCGCGTCTACGCGGAGGCCGTCGGGCAAGGGCTCTCCGCCGACAGCCACCACGTCACCCAACCGGAGCCGACCGGCCGGGGCATCGCCGCCGCGCTCACTGGGTTGCTGGACTCCTGCGATCTGAGGCCGACGGAGATCGTGCACGTCAACGCGCACGCGACGTCGACCCCCAAGGGCGATGTGGCCGAGGTGAAGGCGCTGCGCAAGGTCCTCGGTGACGCCATGGAGCATGTGGCGGTGTCGGCCACGAAATCCATGACCGGGCATCTCCTCGGTGGGGCCGGTGGCGTCGAGACCGTGGCGACGGTCCTCGCCCTGCACCACCGGCTCGCCCCGCCGACCATCAACATCGATGACCTCGACCCGGAGGTCGAGGCGGACATCGTCCGAGACGAACCCCGGGCTCTGCCCGACGGGCCGATCGCCGCCCTCAACAACTCGTTCGGCTTCGGCGGCCACAACGTGGTGCTCGCCTTCCGCACGGTCTGACCCTCGGCGGCTGCCGTATGGGGCTGCGTTCGGGATTGGCCGCCCGAAGCATGCAGATCACAGTCTCCCCAGAGCTCCGAATCGTAATCAACCGCACTTCCGGACAGCGGAAAGACCAGTGAGTTTACGGGCGTAGATCTGCGCGGAATCAGTTACCGGCCGGTGAACAACCGGCCGGTAACGTCGTTTCAAAGCCATGGGCGAGGTTCCCCGGTGGCTGAATAAGTGGTGTTGTGACTGCGCCGAAAAGCCCCGGGCGTCATATTGACCCGGCGTATGAAGAACTTGGTGAAGTTGGTTACCTCGGTGAATCCGAGCTGGCGGGCCACGGCGGCGATGGGCAGGCGCGTGTGCGCGAGCAGGCGGCGCGCTTCGAGAGCCACCCGGGCGTCGATCAGATCCTTGGCGGTGGTGCCGGCCACGGCCCGGCACGCGCGGGCCAGGGCACGGGTCGTGCAGTTGACCGCGGCGGCGTAGTCCTCCACCCGGCGGGTCGTGCGGTAGGAGCGGTCCAGCTCCTGCCGGAACCTCAGGAACAGTTCGCCCCAGCCGTTGTCGAGGTCGACCTGCGCATGGTCGTCACTTGCGCGCTGGGACCTGCATATCTGGTCGATGGTCAGCACGAAGACCGCCAGCAGGTGTTTGAGAAGGTCCTCCCCCAACCTCCGGTCGCCACGCCGAAATTCGTCCCGCATCAGGTCGAGGACGCGCCCGAGGTCGGCCCGCTCGGCCTCCTTCAGCCTCCAGTGCGAGGGCCGCAGCACATCGTCGAGCATCCCCATGAAGGCGTTCATGCGCAGAGGGAACGCCTCGGTGAACAGGACGAGGTCGGCTTCCAGGTCGGGTTGCGGTGCGGACTGGATCACCTGGTTCGGCCGGATCCACAACAGGCTTCCGGGGCCGCACTCGAAGCGCGTCGAGTCTACTGAGAAAGTGCCCGAGCCCTCATCGACCAGCAGGATCTGGTGGAATTCGACCCGATGTGGGGCGGCGAGGAACTCCTTCGAAGACCACGTCAGCAGTTCCCGGTAAGACGTCACTGCGATGCCGATTCCCGGTCGGCAGACCGGGGTGTAGGGAACAACGGGGATCGGCAATGAGGCGAAATCGACCATAGGACTTCCGGAAACGACCTTTCCCACACCGATTGAAGATTGAATTATAGCGGTGGCCGCCCGTTGCCGGATCCACCTCCGGCGCATGCACGAGTCGACATGCTCGCCTCACGTGCAGATGAAAGGAACGAGACGGGATGACCATGCCCCACCCCGGCAATCCGGAACGCTCGGTCGTCGATCGCGCCCTGAGCGTTCTGGGCGCGTTCGACCGGCAGAACCGCACCCTGACACTCAGCGACATCAGCCGACGTTCAAGGCTCCCGCTCGCGACGGCGCACCGCATCGTGAACAAGCTGCACGGCTGGGGAGCCCTGGAGCGAAGCGACGAGGGCGGCTACAGCATCGGCTTACGGCTCTGGGAGACGGGGACCCTGGCGCCGCGCTGCTCACCCCTCGCCGAGGCGGCCCAGCCGCACCTGATGGAACTCCACGCCCGCACCTCGGCCGGGGCGTTGCTCGTGATCCGCGACCGCGTCGAGGGGCTCTGCCTCTCGTTCGCCGTGAACGGGCCCCACGCCCTCATGTCCTGGACCGAGTCCGGCGATCGCATGCCGCTGCACGCCTGCGCCACGGGGCTGGTCCTGCTCGCCCACGCCGACGAGGTCGTCCAGAACGAGGTCTGCGCGGGGCCACTGCGCGCGTACACGCCGACGACGCTGGCCCATGGCCCCACGCTGCGGCAGGCCCTGGCCAAGATCAGGCGCGAGGGCTACGCGGTGACGCACCGTACGCCGGACCCGGACTGCAGCGCCGTCGCGTTTCCCGTGCGCGCCGCCGACGGAACCGTGGTCGCGGCGGTCGGCGTGGTGGCGCAGGCGGACACGTTCCGACCGGCGAAGCTGCTGCCCCTGGTGTCCGCAACGGCCGACGCCGTGTCCCAGCACATACGGCCCGCCGGCCGGCGTACGACCGGCGCCACCGCATGACCCCAGGGATCTCCGTCAGACGGTCGTGGACGACGACGGCACGAAGGGCGCCCCGTGTCCCGGCACGATCAGGGCCGGGCCGAGGGCCAGGACCTTCTCCCTGGCCGCCCGCAACTGTTCGCGGTCCGGGGCGAAGGGGTCGTCGGCCGGCCCCTCGGCGGTCCACCACAGATGGGTCAGGACCACCAGGCCCTCGTCGGCCGTGACCAGGGTGCTGACGTCCTCCGCCGTGTGGCCGGGGGTCGTCATGAGGGTGATCGACGGGGAGAGCCGGTATCCGTCGGCGTCGCGGTCCTCCCAGATGTCGTCCTGGTAGATGGCCATGTGGTCGTGGAAGCGAGCCTCGGGGAACAGTGCCGCGTTCAGCGTGTGGTCCGGGTGGTGGTGGCTGAAGATCACGTCGGTGACGTCTTCGGGAGCCAGTCCGCGCTGCGCGAGCGGGTCCAGGATGAGCCGGCGGTCCGCGACCATGCCGGGGTCGACTATCGCGACGGTCTCGTCGTCGACGAGCAGGGTGACGGTGCCGGCCACCCGCTCGTCGGCGTAGCCGGTGGTCAGGACATACAACGATGCGGTCAAGACGGGCTCCTGAAGTCGGTGGTGGGTGCGTCGGTTCACGCCGGTCAACGAGAAAGGAACTGCCGGAAGCCGATGAGCAGGGCGCGCAGGCCGGTGTCGAACGCGAGCTCGGCCCGGCGGTGGTCGGTGGGGGTGTCGTCGAGTACGGCGCTGAGGTGGGGGGCCGTCTCGCGGGTCACGTCGGAGACCATCACGGGCGGCGCGACGAGGTCGAGGGCCGAGCCGAGGATGAAGTTCTCCAGCGCGTTGATCAAGGGCATGACCTGACTGGTGGTGAATCCGCCGGTCAGCAGGAGCTCGGCGACCTTCTCGTACATCGCGTGCATGAAGGGCTCGGCCAGCGGCGCCGTCGCGAGCAGGGGTACCGCGCCGGGGTGCGCGGCGAAGGCCGTGCGGTAGGCGCGGGCCCATTCCTCCAAGGCCTGCTCCCAGGGCCGGGAGGCGTCCCAGTCGTCGGGGCCGGCCTCCCGGGCCAGCTCTTCCCTCATCAGCGAGATGATCTCGTCGCGGCCGGACACATGGTGATAGAGCGCGGAGGGAGCGACCCCTAGCGCTCTGGCCAGGGCGGGAATGGTGAGGACGCCCTGCTCGTCAGCGAGTCTCAGCGCTGCGGCACCGATGCGTCGGCGGTCCAGCAGAGGGGTGCGCGGCCTTGGCACGAGGGCTCCTCTTCGTACGTCTCCTCCGACGGGCGACGGCACGGCCGCCCCCGGGTGGTCACCGGAACTTTACCGAACGACTTTCAGTAAAACTCTTCCCGGCCGCTCGGACGCCGCCTACATTACCGAAACCGAATCAGTTTCAGTTCGGTTGTCGTACGACGGAAGGTGCCGCCGCCATGCAGGCCGACATCGTGTTCACCGGAGGGACCGTCAGGACCGGGGCCACCGAAGGCCCTGCGTTCGACGCCCTCGCCGTCACGGGCGGCAGGATCAGTGCGCTCGGGGCGGAGGCGCTCGCCGCCCGCGGTAGCGGCACCGCTGTGGTCGACCTGCGGGGAGGCGCCCTGCTGCCCGCGTTCGGCGACGGGCACGTGCACCCGGTGATGGGCGGCCTGGGCCTGCTCGGAGTCCCCGTGCGCGAGTGCACCTCGGTGGAGGAGATCGTCGAGGCCGTACGGTGCTGGGCCGAAGAGCACCCCGAGGCCGAGTGGATCACCGGCGACGGCTTCGACGCCTGGCTCGCCCCCGGCGGCCGGTTCGACGCCCGCCTGCTGGACGCGGCCGTCCCCGACCGGCCCGTGGTGCTGCGCACGATGGACCACCACACGGCGTGGGTGAACACCGAGGCCCTGCGCCGGGCCGGGTTCACCGCCGCCACCGCCGACCCGGACGGCGGAGAGATCGTGCGCCGGGAAGGCTCCACCGAACCACTGGGCACCCTGCGCGAGTTCGGCGCCGTGCTGCCCGTCCTCGGCCTCGTGCCCCAGCCGTCTCACCAGGCGCATGTGGACGCCCTGCGCGAGACCGCCGCCCGGTTCGCCGCCGCCGGGGTGACCTGGGTGCAGGACGCCTGGGTGGAACCGCACCACGCCGACGTCTGGATCACCGCGGCGACCAGTGGCCCGGGGCTGCCCATCCGTGCCGACCTGGGCTTCTTCCTGGGCCCGGAACACTGGCGCGAGCAACTCCCCCGGCTCGCCGCCGAGCGTGAACGTGTGGAGGGCGCCGCCCCGGGGCTGCTCACCGCACATACCGTGAAGTTCTTCGCCGACGGAGTCATCGAATCCGGCACGGCCGCCCTCCTGGAGCCGTACACCGACTGCCCGCACTCCCACGGCATAGCCAACTGGACTCCGGCGGAACTGGCCCGAGCCGTCACCGCGGTCGACGCCCTCGGCTTCCAGCCGCACATCCACGCGCTCGGCGACGGCGGCGTCCGGGCCGCCCTCGACGCGATCGAGGCCGCGGCCCGCGCCAACGGCCCCCGTGACCGCCGCCCGGTCATCGCCCACGCCCAGCTGATCGACCCCGCCGACCTGCCCCGCTTCGCCGCACTCGGGGTGATCGCCAATCTCCAGCCGCTGTGGGCCCAGCCCGACCGCCTGATGACCGACCTCATCCTGCCGAGGATCGGCCCGGAACGCGGCACGCGGCAGTACCAGATCGCCGCCCTGCTCGACTCCGGCGCCCACATCGCGTTCGGCAGCGACTGGCCGGTCACCGATCACGAACCGCTGCGGGGCATCGCCACCGCCGTGACCCGCCAGACACCCGACGGAATCCCCGACGGCGGCTGGCTTCCCCAGGAGCGGATCGACACCACGACCGCACTGGCCGCCTACTCCGCCGGATGCGCCTACCAGGCGTTCGAGGAGAAGTCATGGGGCGTCCTGCGCCCCGGTATGCGCGCCGACCTGGTGCATCTCGCCGCCGACCCGGTCGAGACCGCACCCCGCGACCTCGCGCACCTGCCCGTCCTGGGCACCTGGCTCGCCGGCCGGCGCACACACGGCTCCGGCACCCCCGTCCCCCTGTCGGCCGGAGGGCTATAGCCTCTCGGCGTCGTCACGGCCGGGCCCGCGTGCCAGGGACAGTCCCCTCCCCCCGTCGACCTCACGCATCACGCGGAGACCTCCATGACCGAGCCCCACACCTCCACCGCTCTCCAACACCCCCCGTCCGCCACCGGGGCGGACCCGACCGGCCGTCTGCAGCGGGCCACGCTCGGCGTCAGTGACATCGTGTTCTTCGTCGTGGCGGCCGCCGCACCGCTCACCGTCATGGCCGGCATCGCCCCGCTCGCCATCCTCTTCGGCGGTATCGGCGCCCCGGTCGCCTACCTGGCGGTCGGCGTCGTCCTGTGCCTGTTCGCGGTCGGTTTCACCGCTATGACGCCTCACATCCGCAACGCGGGCGCCTTCTACTCGTACGTCTCCCGGGGCCTCGGCCGCCCTGCCGGACTGGGAGCGGCGCTGCTGGCGGTGTTCTCCTACAACGCCCTGCAGATCGGCACCTACGGGGCCTTCGGCTTCTTCGCCGCCGGCACCGCGAACGACCTCCTGGGCGTCGACCTGCCGTGGCCGGTCTACGCCTTCGCCGGGATCGCCGTGGTGTGGTTCCTCGGCTTCCGGTCCATCCACGTGGGCGCCAAGGTCCTCGCCGCCCTGCTGATCGCGGAGACCGCCGTCCTGGTGCTGCTCGCCGGCGCGATCCTCGCCAAGGGCGGTGCGGACGGGCTGAGCCTGGCCTCCTTCGCCCCCTCCAACGTCTTCACCTCCCAGATGGGCGCACCGCTCGGCCTCGCCGTCGCCGCCTTCATCGGGTTCGAGGCCACCGCCCTCTACCGTGAGGAGGCCCGCGATCCCGACCGCACCGTGCCCCGCGCCACCTACCTGGCCGTCGGCTTCCTCGGCCTCTTCTACACGTTCGTCGTCTGGGTCATCGTCCAGGCCTTCGGTGACGACAAGGCCGTCGGGACCGCGGCCCAGAACCCCGCCGAGATGTTCTTCACCGCCATGACCCGCTACGTCGGCGGCTGGGCCACCGACCTGCAGCGCGTCCTGATCGTCAGCAGCCTCCTGGCCTCCCTGCTCGCCTTCCACAACGCCATCACCCGCTACGGATACGCACTCTCCGCCGAGGGCGCCGTCCCCGCCCGCCTGGGCCGCATCCACCCCCGGCACGGCTCTCCCTGGGTCTCCGGTATCGCGCAGACCGCGCTGGCGGTCGTCGTCACCGCCGTCTTCGCCGCGATCGGCGCACACCCGTACAACCAGTTCCTGCTGTGGGTGAACACCCCCGGAGTGGTCGGCATCCTCGCGCTGCAGACGCTCGCGGCCTGCGCCGTGGCCGTCTTCTTCCGCCGCAACCCCGGCGCCCACACGGCGGGACGCCTGCGCACGGTCGCCGCGCCGGTGGCCGCCGCGCTCCTCCTGGCCATGATCACAGGACTGGTCTGCACACGCCTGACGCTCTTCACCGGTGCCGGGCCGGCCGTCAACTGGACGCTGGTCGCGCTCACTCCGGTCGTCTTCCTGACCGGCGCGCTGCTAGCCCTGCGGATCCGCCGCAACCGGCCCGACGTCTACGCCAGGATCGCCACCACTGACGTCGACTCCGGATGACCGTCTGATCGCCCTTCCTCCGGCGTGGTCCGCTCGGAGCCGGGCCGTCCCCTCCCGGAGGGTTCCACCCTCTGGGCGGCCCGGACTCCCGTCGATGTCCGGGACGACGGGCGCTCGGAGCCGACAGGGCCTGCCCGCAGGAATCGCATCGGGAACTCCCGGGCGTCAGGCCGATTGGCCACGCGGCCCGGTCCCGGCCCAAGGTGCAGATACCTGATGCGGTCGGGGCCGCGCGCGGAGCCCGCCCGTCACGTCTGCGCTGCCGTCCCGAAGGGGAGGGGTTCGCCGGAGCGCAGGTGTGCCCTCAGCCCCTGCTCGGTGTTGCTCACGTGGAGCAGTGCGGCGGCCTGGCTGAGGGCGGCGTCGCGGGTGGACAACGCGTTGAAGATCGCCTCGTGCTCGGCGAGGGTGCGGCCCGCGGCCTTGTCGTCGACCAGACCGCGCCAGATGCGGGCGCGCAGTGTGCGGCCGGAGATGCCTTCCAGGAGGGTGAGGAGGGTCTCGTTGCCCGTGGCCGAGACGACTGCGCGGTGGAAGGCCGCGTCGTGGGCGTTGAGCTGTTCGACGTCGTCGCGGGCCTCGCGCATGGCGTCCAGGTGCCGCTTCACTTCGGCCAGTTGGGCGTCGGAGATCCGGGTGGCGGCAAGGGCCGTGGCGGCCGGTTCGAGGAGCCGCCGTACCTCCATGAGGTCCTGCAGGGCGACCGAGTCGCCCTGCAGCAGCTCCACCGCACCGCCGAGTCCCTCCAGGAGCAGGCTCGGCTGCAGGCTGGTCACATAGGTGCCGTCCCCCCGCCGGACCTCCAGGACCCGCGCGACGGCCAACGCCTTGACCGCTTCGCGGGCGAGGTTGCGGGACAGGCCCAGCTGGGCGGCCAGGTCCGGCTCCGGCGGGAGCTTCGAACCCGGGGGCAGGGCGCCGGTCCGGATCAGCTCCCGGATCTGCTCGATGGCCTTGTCCGTCAGAGACAACGCGACCCTCTCCCCCGGCCGAGCTCCGCGGGCACGTCCGACCTGATCAGCCCCTGAGCGCGCAGGTCGGCCCAGAGCCCGTCAGGGATGCGCTGACCATGGAGTTCCACGTTTCGTACGACCTGTTCCGGAGTCCGCATGCCGAGAGTCACGTTGATGATACTGGGATGCGTGTGGGGGAAGGCGATGGCGGCGGCGGGCAGGGTGGTCCCGTGCGCCTCGCAGACGTCTGCGATCGCCCGAGCACGGGCGACCAGAGCCGGCGGGGCGTCCCGGTAGTCGTATTTCATGCCCTCGGTGGGCCGGTCGCGGGAGAGCAGGCCGGAGTTGAAGACGCCGACTGCGACGACGCTCTTGCCGAGTTCCCGTGCGGCGGGCAGGACGTCGTCGAGCGCGGACTGGTCGAGGAGGGTGTAGCGCCCGGCGAGCATGACGACGTCGGCGGCGGTTTCGCGCAGGAAGCGGGCGAGCATGGCCGACTGGTTCATGCCGGCGCCGATCGCGCCGATCACGCCTTGGTCGCGCAGGTCCGCGAGGGTGGGCATGGCTTCGTCGGCGGCCTGGCGCCAGTGGTTGTCGGGGTCGTGCAGGTAGACGATGTCGAGGTGGTCCAGGCCGGTGCGTTCCAGGGTGTCCTCGATGGAGCGGAGCACGCCGTCGCGGCTGAAGTCCCATTGCCGGCGCAGGTCGTCCCGGACGACGAAGCCTTCACTGTCGACGCCGCGTGGACGTTCGTTGGGGACGAGGAGTCGGCCGACCTTGGAGGAGATGACGTACTCGTCACGCGGGCGGTCTCGCAGGGCCGCGCCGAGACGGTGTTCGGAGAGGCCGAGGCCGTAGTGCGGTGCGGTGTCGAAGTACCGGATGCCCGCGTCCCAGGCCGCGTCGACGGCGGCCGAGGCGTCGGCCGCCGGGGTGACGCGGTAGAGGTTGCCGATCACGGACGCGCCGAAGCCGAGTTCGGTGAGGGAGACGGACGTGTTGTGGATCTTCCGCTGGTGCAAGTCGTGCTCCTGGGATACGGATGACGGGGTGCCGGTCAGCGTCTGACGTGGGCTGATCCGCCTGCGATGAGTGCCTCGACCTCGGCGAGTGTGGCCATGGAGACGTCTCCGGGGGTGGTCATGACGAGGGCGCCGTGGGCGGTGCCGTAGGCGAGGGCGTGTTCCAGGGAGGTGTGGTTGAGCAGTCCGTGGATGAGGCCGGCGGCGAAGGCGTCGCCGGAGCCGATGCGGTCCAGGACGTGCAGGCCGGGCATCCGGGGGCCGGTGACGAAGCCGGTCTCAGGGGACCAGGCGGCGGAGGACCAGTCGTTGACCCCGGCCGAGGGCACGTCCCGCAGGGTTGTCGCCAGTACTTTGGCGGCGGGCAGTCGGCTGGCGATCTCGGCGAGGGCGTCGGGTACTTCGTCGGCGCCGATGCGCTGTGCACCCGGGTGTGTTCCGGTCAGGCCGAGGGCGCCGACGATGACGTGGGCGTGCCGGGCGAGGCGCAGGTCGGTCTCGCGGGCCCGGTCGGGGCCGCCTCGGCCGGTCCAGAGGCTGGGGCGGTAGTTGGGGTCGTAGGAGACGGTGACGCCGTGGCGGCGGGCGGCGGCCATGGCCTCGTCGGCGACGTCCACGGTGGTGTCGGACAGGCCGGCGAAGATGCCGCCGGTGTGGAACCAGCGCACCCCGGCCGAGAACACTGTGTCCCAGTCGATGTCGCCTTTGCGTAGCTGGGAGACGGCGGTGTGGGCGCGGTCGCTGACGCCGAGGGCGCCGCGGATGCCGTAGCCGCGTTCGACGAAGTTGAGGCCGTTGCGGGCGGTGCGGCCGATGCCGTCGTCGGGCACCCAGCGGATCAGTGTGGTGTCGACGCCGCCCTGGAGGATGAGGTCCTCGACGAGCCGGCCGACCGCGTTGTCGGCGAGGGCGGTGACGATGGCTGTGCGCAGGCCGAAGCAGCGCCGCAGGCCGCGTACGACGTTGTACTCGCCGCCGCCCTCCCAGAGCTGGAAGGTGCGGGCGGTGCGGATGCGTCCCTCGCCCGGGTCGAGGCGGAGCATCACCTCACCGAGCGCCACCACCTCGGTCACGTCGTTCACGTCATGCTCCTGTCCACGGCCTCGGCGGTGAGCCGGCTGATCTCCTGGTAGTCGCCCCGCCGAAGGTGGTCGGTGGTGGCCATCCAGCTGCCGCCGACGGCGAGGACCGCCGGCTCGGCGAGGTAGGCGGCCATACGCGAAGCGCCGATCCCGCCGGTCGGCACGAACCGCACCTGGGGGAAGGGAGCCGCCAGCGCCCGCAGCATCCGCAGACCGCCGAGCGGCTCAGCGGGGAACAGCTTGACCGTGTCCAGGCCTGCCTTCAGGGCGCGCATCAGCTCGGTGGCGGTGGCGATGCCGGGCATCACGGGCACCTCCAGCTCGCGGCACTTCGCGACGACTTCGTCGTCGAAGCCGGGCGAGACCACGAAGCGGGCCCCGGCCGCCACAGCCCGCTCCGCCTGCTCGGGCGTGAGGACCGTGCCGGCGCCGACGGCCAGGCCACCGTGCGCCGCCATGGTCTTGAGTACCTGTTCGGCGTCCGGTGTGCGGAAGGTGACCTCCACGCAGCGGGCACCGCCCGCCGCGAGCGCGTCGGCCAGCGGGCCGGCCATCGAGACGCGCCGCACCGTGAGTACTGGCAGCACGCGGGTTCCGGCTAGCACGGAGTCGAGGCTGGTGTTCATCGGCCGAGCCATCCGCCGTCGACGGGCAGGATGACGCCGTGGACGTAGGCGGCGGCGTCGGAGGCGAGGAAGACGGTGGCGCCCGCCAGGTCGTCGGCGCTGCCCCAGCGGCCGGCCGGGATGCGGTCCAGGATCGCTTTGCTGCGCACCGGGTCGTCCCGCAGGGCCTGGGTGTTGTCGGTGGCGATGTAGCCCGGGGCGAGGGCGTTGACGTTCACCCCGTGCGGCGCCCACTCGTTGGCCAGGGCCTTGGTCAGACCGGCGATGCCGTGCTTGGCGGCGGTGTATCCGGGCACGGTGATGCCGCCCTGGAAGCTGAGCAGCGACGCCGTGAAAATGACCTTGCCCTGGCCGCGGGCCACCATCACCGCGCCCACCGCACGGGTCAGCGCGAACTGCGCGGTCAGGTTGACCTGGAGCACCAACTCCCAGTCGGCGTCGGCGTGTTCGGCGGCCGGAGCACGGCGGATCGTGCCCGCGTTGTTGACCAGAATGTCCACCGGCCGCTCGCGTCCGGCGAGGTCCACGCCCAGGGCCCGTACGGCGTCCGGGTCAGCGAAATCGGCCCGGATCGCCTCGAAGCTACGGCCCGCAGCACGCACGTCCTTCTCCACCGCGCTGCCGGACTCCTCCAGCGTGGCACTCACCCCGATGACGTCCGCTCCGGCCACGGCGAGCGCACGGGCCATGGCCCGCCCGATACCGCGCCGGGCACCCGTAACGACAGCCAGCTTCCCGGTCAGGTCGAAGGCGCTCATACGGCGGCTCCCTGAGCAGCCTCGGTGCCGGTGGTGCAGTCCACGAGGATCTTCATCACGTCACCGCCGCCCTCCAGGGCCTCGAACGCGGCCGGCGCCTGCGTGAGGGGCACGACCTTGCTGATCAGCCGCTCGGCCGGAATCGTCCCGTCGGCGACCAGGGCCACCGCCCGCTCGAAGTCGCCGCGGTCGTACAACCGGGCGCCCACGAGGGTGAGTTCGCGCCAGAAGAAGCGGTGCAGGTTGACCTCGCGGGGCCGGGGGTGGATGGCGACCAGGCACAGCCGCCCGCGCACTCCCAGCACGTCGACGGCCGTGTCCACGCCGCCCGCCGCGCCCGACACCTCGAACGCGACGTCCGCCCCCGCCTCCCCCGTCCACGCATGGACCAGCTCGGGCACGTCATCGGCCGCCGGATCCCACGCCGTCAGCCCCAACTCCCCGGCCAGCAGCCGACGGTGAGGGTTGAGCTCCACCACCCGGACGTCGGCTCCGGTGGCTCGTGCGACCAGCGCGATCAGGATGCCGACCGGTCCGCCGCCGACCACCACGACCTTCTCACCGGCGGCGACCTCGGCCCGGCCCACGTCGTGCACGGCCACCGCCGTCGGCTCCACAAGCGCCGCCCGCTCCAGGGCCAAGGCCTCCGGCAGCCGGATCAGCGTCGAAGCAGGGACGGTCCAGCGCTGCTGCATCGCACCCGGCGAGTCGATCCCGATGAAGTCCAGGTGCCGGCACACGTGTTGATACCCGGAACGGCAAGCCGGGCATGTGCCGTCCCACCGCAGCGGCATCACAGTCACCGCATCACCGGGCGCCCAGCCCTCCACGCCCGGCCCGACGCGTACGACCCGGCCGGACATCTCATGCCCCAGAACGGCAGGCACGGCGACCCGGGCGTCCATGTCGCCGTGGAAGATGTGCAGATCGGTGCCACAGATACCCACATAGGCGGGCGCCAGCTCCACCTCACCGAGGCCGGGCGGGGAAAGCGCGGCGGGAGCCGTGTCCAGGGTGCGGGCGGCCGTGTAACGGACTGCGAGTGTCATCGGGTGATCAGGGTCCCTTCAGCGCGGACGCCGATGGTCAGCAGCAGGTTGGCGTAGGTGCGGGTGTCGGCGGTGACGATCGCCAGCGCCAGGTCGGGCGAGCGGGCGGCGTCGTAGAACTCGAAACGTCCGAGCGTGTCGACCGGAACGGGTGCCAGCATCGAGCGGTACTCGGCGATGGCCGGCGGCTCCGGTTCGCCCTCCGGCGGCACCATCACGTGGGCCGCCTCGACCGGCAGGGCGCGCAGCAGGACGTCGAGCACGGTGGTGACGTCCAGCAGGCCGGGAGCCAGGTTGAGGTGGACGGTCCGGGCGCGGTCGCCGGTGGCGGTGCTCGCGGGGTAGTGGCCGTCGGCGAGCAGTACGCGGGCGCCGTGGCCGGCGCCCGCCAGGGTTTCCAGGATGCCTGGGTGCAGCAGTTCCGTCAGGAGCACTACGTTCTCTCCTTCGTCGGGGCGGGGGTCAGGTGGTAGAAGGCCGTCGCCGTGCCGGCGAGCACCGCGTGGATCTCGGTGCCGGAGCACCCGTTCAGGAGTTCCTCGACGGTGGCGGCCCAGCGGTTCCATCCGCCGGCGAGGACGCAGACGGGCCAGTCGGAGCCGAACATCAGGCGGTCCGGACCGAACGCGGAGAGCAGTACGTCCCACACCGGGCGGATGTCGTCGACGGTCCACTTCTCGAGGTCGGCCTCGGTGACGAGACCCGACACCTTGCAGCGGACCTGGGGATGCCTGGCCAGGGGCCGCAACTGCTCTGCCCAGTCGGCCAGTTCCCGCCGCGCGACGGGGGGCTTTCCGGCGTGGTCCAGGACGAGCGGCAGCTCGGGGAGCCGTTCCGCGAGGCGGGTCGCCTGCGGGAGCTGGTGGCTGCGGATCAGCACGTCGTATCCGAGCCCGCGCTCCCCCACCGCTCGCAACCCCCGCTCGACGTCAGGCTGTTGGAGCCAGCGCGGATCGGACTCGCTCTGCACGAGGTGGCGTACGGCCCGCAGGTACCGCCCACCGGCCCCGGCCCGCAGGTCGTCGAGTACGTCGCCGACCGCGGGGGACGTCAGGTCCGCCCAGCCGACGACTCCGCCGATCAGCGGGTCGCTGTCGGCCAGGGCGAGCAGGTCGCGTGTCTCGAGGACGGAGGCGATGCACTGGACGACCACGGTGCTCGTCAGTCGCCGTCCGGCGATCGGCCGGGTCGCGGCCGATCGCAGGGCGTGCGAGTCGAAGCTGCGACGGATCGGCTCGTGCCCGGGCTCGTCCAGCCAGGGCTGCGGCCGGATGTTCAGGTCCCATACGTGGTGGTGGGCGTCGACGAGGGGCTGGGCGTCAGACACGGGCGCTCCAGACGGGGCCGTCGGGGTAGGTGTACTCCTTGAGGGACTCGGGGTGCATCTGCGCGCTCAGTCCCGGGAGCGTGGGCGCGAGGTAGTGGCCGTCGACGATGCGCACCGGGTCGACGAAGTGCTCGTGCAGGTGGTCGACGTACTCGATGACGCGGTCCTCGGTCGTGCCGGAGACGGCGACGTAGTCGAACATCGAGAGGTGCTGGACCATCTCGCACAGGCCGACGCCGCCGGCGTGCGGGCAGACCGGGACGCCGAACTTCGCGGCGAGCAGCAGGATCGCGATGTTCTCGCCCACGCCGCCGACCCGCGCGGAGTCGATCTGCACGATGTCGACCGCGCCGGCCTGGAGGAGCTGCTTGAAGACGACCCGGTTGGCGATGTGCTCGCCGGTGGCGACCTTGATGGGGGTGACCGCCTTGCGTACGGCGGCGTGGCCGAGGATGTCGTCGGGGGAGGTGGGCTCCTCGATCCAGTACGGGTCGTACGGCGCCAGGACGCGCATCCAGTCGATCGCGGGCTGGACGTCCCATCTCTGGTTGGCGTCGACGGCGATGCGGATGCCGTCGCCGACGGTCTCGCGGGCGGTGCGCATGCGCCGTACGTCGTCCTCCAGGTCCGCGCCGACCTTGAGCTTGATCTGGGTGAAGCCGTCGGCGACGGCCTCGCGGGCGAGGCGGGCCAGCTTCTCGTCGGAGTAGCCGAGCCAGCCGGGGGTGGTGGTGTAGGCGGGGTAGCCCTGGTCGAGCAGGCGGCCGATGCGCTGTGCGCGGCCGGGTTCGGCGCGGCGCAGGATCTCCAGGGCCTCCTCGGGGGTGAGGGCGTCGCTGAGCCAGCGGAAGTCGACCTGGGCGACGAGGTCCTCGGGCGACATCTCACCGAGGAAGCGCCAGACGGGTTTGCCCGCACGCTTGGCGGCCAGGTCCCAGGCGGCGTTGACGACCGCGCCGGTGGCCATGTGGATGGCGCCCTTCTCCGGGCCGAGCCAGCGCAGTTGGGGGTCGTGGACCAGGCTGCGGGAGAAGGCTCCGAGGTCGCCGCAGACCTCCTCGACCGAGAGGCCCACCACGTGCGGGGCGAGGGCCGCGATGGCGGCGGCCTGGACATCGTTGCCGCGGCCGGTGGTGAAGGCCAGGGCGTGGCCCTCGAGTCCGTCGCCGGCGTCGGTGCGCAGGACGACGTAGGCGGCGGAGTAGTCGGGTTCGGGGTTCATCGCGTCCGACCCGTCCAGGTGCTCGGACGTCGGGAAGCGCACGTCCAGCACGTCCAGGGCGGTGATGCGGGCGGCGGCCGGGGAAACGGGCAGGGCGGATGACATGCGGCAACTCCTGTGAGAGCAGGGGCGATACGGCCCCTTGCGATGAGAGGTGAGGCGGCGAAGGAGGGTCGGCGGCCTGGGCGGCCGCCCGGTTCAGTCCTGGACCTTGCCGCCAGTGATGCGCGAGATGGTCAGCGCGACCAGGATGATCAGGCCGTTGAGGGCGCCGATCCACTGGGCGGGGATGCCGGCGAGGGTGAGCACGTTCTGGATCATGAAGAGCAGCAGGATGCCGCTGAACGCGCCGAACATGGTGCCCTTGCCGCCGTTCAGGCTGATCCCGCCGATGACGGCGGCGGCGAAGACGGTGAAGATGTAGCCGTTGCCCTGCGCCGAGGCGACGGAGGCCAGGCGTCCGGAGAGCATCAGCCCGGCGAGGGCGGCGAGCAGGCTGCCGGTGACGATGACGATGCACAGCATCCGGTCGGTGCGGATGCCGGCCGCCTTCGCGGCGTCGACGTTGCCGCCGATGGCGTAGAGCGAGCGGCCGAAGCTGGTCCAGCCGAGGACGACGATGGCGACGGCGAACAGCAGCAGGCAGATCCAGATGGAGGCCGGCATCCCGAACCACTGGGCGGTGCCGAGGTAGAGCATCGACTCGGGCAGCTGGAAGAAGGTCTGGCCGCCGGAGATGCCGGTGAGGATGCCGCGCAGGACGATCAGCATGCCGAGGGTGACGATGAAGCCGTTGAGGCCGAAGCGGATGATCAGCAGGGCGTTGATGACGCCGACCAGCGCGCCCACGGCGAGCGTGACGGGAATCGCCCAGGCGCCGGACAGCAGGCCGAGGCCGTGTCCCGCGCCGGTCGGCACCACGAGCCAGGCCGCGACACCGGGCGCGAGGCCCATGGTGGACTCCAGCGACAGGTCCATCTTCTTGACGATCAGGATCATCGCCTGGGCGAGGACCAGCAGGGCCATCTCGGACATGGTCTGCAGGACGTTGATGAGGTTGTCGGCCTGCAGGAACACCGGGTTGACGATCTGTCCGACGATCGCGATGACCACGATGGCCGGGACGAGCGCGAGGTCGCGCAGGCGGGCGAGGGGTATCCGGCCGCCGAGCAGCGCGGTCCGCTTCGCCCGGGGCTCCGTGGCCTTGGCGGGCGTGTCCGCGAGGACGGTTTCAGGCATGACGTCAGGCATGCAGGTCCACTCCTTCCATCGCGGCCACGAGGTCGTGGTCGTGCCAGCCGCGGGCGATCTCTGAGGTCACACGGCCCTGGAACATCACCAGGACCCGGTCGCACATGCGCAGGTCGTCGAGTTCGTCGGAGGCGATGAGTACTCCGGTGCCGGTGGCCGCGGTCTCCTCGACCTTGTCGAGGAGGAACTCCTTGGAGCGCACGTCCACGCCCGCGGTCGGGTTGATCAGGACCAGCAGCTTCGGGTCGTCGGCCAGGGCGCGGGCCATGACGACCTTCTGCTGGTTGCCTCCGGACAGGGAGGAGACGGGCAGTTCGGGACCGGGGGTCTTGATCGAGAGCTTCTCGATCATGCCCTCGGCGAGCAGGTCCCGGCGTCTGCGGCTCAGGAACCCGCCCTGGCCGAGCCGCTTGGGCACGGACAGGGTGGCGTTGTCCGCGATCGACATGTCGGGAACGAGGCCCTGGTGGTGCCGGTCCTGCGGGACGAACCCGGCGCCGGCGGCGAGCGCCGCGGGCACGCTGCCGGGCCTGGGCCGTCTCCCGGCGATCTCCACCTCGCCCGCCGATGCCGCCCGCAGTCCTACGACGGTCTCGGCGACCTCGGTGCGCCCGCTGCCGGCGGCTCCCGCGAGGCCGACGACCTCGCCGGCGCCGACCTGGAAGCCGACGTCGTCGTACGCGTCGCCCCGCAGAGCGCGCACGCTCAGCGCGGCCGTGGCGCCGGGGGTGAGGGTGCTCGCCCGTTCCCCTTGCCGGTCGGCCGCCGCCTCGCCGGTCATGGCGGCGACAAGGTCGGCGCGGGGCAGTTCGGCGACCGGCGCCGTGATGATGTGCCGGGCATCGCGGAAGACCGTCACCATGTCGCAGATCTCGTAGATCTCCTGGAGGTGGTGGCTGATGAACAGGAAGGTCACGCCCTGGCGTTGCAGGTCGCGGATGCGGTCGAAGAGCCGGTTGATGGCAGCCCCGTCGAGCTGGGCGGTCGGCTCGTCGAGGATGATGAACCGCGCCCCGAAGGACAGCGCGCGGGCGATCTCGACGAACTGCCGCTGCTCGACGCTCAGTTCACCGGCCGGGGTCTGCGGGTCGACGTCCACCGACCACGTCGACAGCAGGTCCTGTGCGCGGCGACGGGTGGCGTACCAGCTGATGAGCCGGCCCCGTCCGTGGTCGTGCCGGTTCAGGAAGAGGTTCTCGGCGACGGTCAGCGTGGGGATGATCGTCGACTTCTGGTAGACGCAGGCCACGCGCTCGCGCCAGGCGTCGCGGTCGCTGAGCCGGGGGGCCGGCTTGCCGCCGAAGGACACCGTTCCCTCGTCAGGGGCGTGGAGGCCGGTGAGGACCGATACCAGGGTCGACTTGCCGGCCCCGTTGCGGCCGACGAGCGCGTGGGTCTCGCCTGGCCGGATGGTGATCCGGGCGCCGTTCAGGGCCACCGTCGGACCGAATCGTTTGACTATGCCCGTCGCCTCGACGACGGGCAGGTCCACCGGGACCCGTCCGTCGTCCCACGGTGCGGGCGCGGGGGTGACTGCTTGCTCCCCGTCGCTCATCTCAACCGCCTTGTTCTCGTGAGCCGTTGGATCTCGGGAGAGGGATCAGCCGAGGTTGTTGCCCCACAGCGACGTGTCGTCGCTCTTGACGCTGGGCACACCGCCGTAGGTGCCGCCGTCGGCCGTGACCAGCGGGGCGGAGAGCTGGTCCTCCAGCAGGCCGTCGCGGACCTGGATGATCGTGCTGTCGTGGTCCGTCTTGCCGGGCTTGAACGTCTTCCCGTCGATCGCGGCCTTGAGGTAGTACAGGGCGTACTTGGCGTAGAGGTCGGCCGGCTGGGAGACGGTGGCGTCGATCTTGCCCGCGCCGATGGACTTGAGCTCCTCGGGGATGCCGTCGTTGGAGACGACGAAGACGTGCTTCTTGTCCTGGGGGTCGGCCAACAGACCCTTCTGCTTGAGGACTTGAAGGGTGCCGGACAGGGCGAAGCTGGACTGCATGTAGATGCCCTTGATGTCCGGGTGGGCGGTCAGATCGGTCTGCAGCTTCTGCGCCGCGACGGCCCCGTCCCAGTTGGTGGCCTCACCGAACACCTTGATGTCCGGGTAGTTCTTCTTCATGCACTCGTTGAACGCCTCGGTGCGGTCACGGCCGTTGATGGAGTCCAGGCCACCCTCCAGCATCACGACCTTGCCCTTGCCGCCGAGCTTGGTGCCCAGGTACTGGCACGCCTTCTCGCCGTAGGCGCGGTTGTCGGCGCGCACGACCATGAACACCTTGCCGGTGTCGGGGCGGGTGTCGACGGTGACGACCGGGATCTTCTTCGCCTCCATCTGCGCCAGGGTGGGCGCGATGGCGGCGGTGTCCTGCGGGGCCATCGCGAGGCCCTTGACTCCCTGGCTGATGAAGGTCTGCGCGTTGGCGGTCAGCTTGGCGACGTCGTTCTGCGAGTTGGTGGTCTTCAGCTCCAGCCCCAACTCCTTGGCGTACTGGGGCGTGTACTTGATGTAGGAGTTCCAGAAGTCGGTGTCGGAGCGCGGGTAGTCGACGCCGATCAGCGGCGTGTCACTCGACGACGCGGTGGTGGAGCCGCTGCCGCACGCACTGAGCAGCGCCAGTGCGGACAGGGCGGAGACGGCGGAACAGAGGGCGGTTCTGAGTCTCATCGGTGCTTCCTCGCGCCGGTCCCGTAGCGGGAGATGTTTCGCCTCGACGACATCCGTGTATCGCCGCGCAGCATTGATGGGATGTCTTTATAGATGCGCTTCGGGGGCGGCGTCCAGACCTCTGCCGGATCCGCCACAAAAGGCCAGCTCGCGTCCGACCCATGAGCAACAGATGTCACCCGGGAGACAAGATCCATCCCATCAATCGCGAGCCTTCAAGGGTCAGAGCTGCCCGTGAGGCACCGCAAGACATGCCATGTTTGCACGATCGGGACGCATGACAGATATGAGCAAATCGCTCCAATCACCCGACGCAGTAGTCACTTTCATCCCTGCACACTGGTTGACATCCCAGGGCGGCATGGCCGACCTTCATGCGTGGCCCTGCATTCCCCCTGTCCTCTTCTGCATCAGGGATGTGTCCATGTCGAGCTCGATCAACAGACGCCAGTTCCTGGCTTCCGCAACCTGCGTGGCAGCGGCGGCGGTTGCCGGAGGTGTATTCAGTGCCGGTGTCGCGGAGGCGGCGCCCAGCACGTACACACCCGACTGGAACTCGGTCGACCAGCACCCGCCGGCCCCGGAGTGGTTCCAGGACGCGAAGTTCGGGATCTACTTCCACTGGGGCGTCTTCAGCGTTCCCGCCTTCGGTAACGAGTGGTACCCGCGCAACATGTACCGGGCCGGAGACGGCGCCAACCAGCACCACATCGCGACCTACGGCCAGCCGTCGGCGTGGCCGTACCACAACTTCATCAACGGCGCCCAGGACCTGGCGGGCAACTTCGTGAAGTTCGCGCCGAAGCTGAAGTCGGCCGGCGGGAAGTTCGACCCCGACGAGTGGGTGCAGCTGTTCGTCGACGCCGGTGCCAGGTTCGCGGGTCCGGTGGCCGAGCACCACGACGGCTTCTCCATGTGGGACAGCCAGGCCAACGAGTGGAACTCGGTGAAGAAGGGCCCGGGACTGGACCTGCTGAAGCTCTTCTCCACGGCCATCCGCGCCAAGGGCCTCAAGCTGCTGGTGGCCATGCACCACGCGTACAACTTCACCGGCTTCTACGAGTCCGCCCCCGCGCAGACGGACCCCAGCCTCAAGAAGCTGTACGGGCAGCTGGGGTCGGCCGCGGAGAACCAGCTCTGGTTCGACAAGCTCAAGGAGGTGGTCGACCGCGCCCAGCCCGACATCCTGTGGCAGGACTTCAATCTGCGCGCCGTCGACGAGCAGCAGCGCCTCAACTTCCTGGCGTACTACTACAACCAGGCCAACAGCTGGGGCCGTGAGGTCGTCGCCACGTACAAGGACGGCATGAACGGCAAGGGCGAGGTCTTCGACTACGAGCGCGGCGGCCCGGCCGACATCACCAGCCCGTACTGGCTGACCGACGACAGCATCTCCAGCTCCAGCTGGTGCTACACCCAGGGCATCGGCTACTACAGCATCCAGCAGATGCTGCACTCGTTCATCGACCGGGTCAGCAAGAACGGCAACGTGCTGCTGAACATCGCGCCCATGGCCGACGGCACCATCCCCCAGGCGCAGAAGGACATCCTGCTCGGCATCGGCGACCACCTGAAGCGCTTCGGCGAGTCGATCTACGCGACCCGCGCCTGGACGGCGTACGGCGAGGGCCCGACGAAGATGGGCGGCGGCTCCTTCACCAATCCGACGGCCGGCACAGCAAAAGACATCCGCTTCACCCGCAACAAGGCCAACAACGCCCTGTACGCCACCGTCCTGGGCTGGCCCGGCAGCTCACTGACGATCAAGACCCTCGGCTCGGACCGGATCAACCTCTCCTCGCTGACCTCGGTCAAGCTCCTCGGCTCCACCGCCGGCACCTACATCGACCTGCCCACCCGGACCCAGAACTCCTCCGGCCTCACCGTCACCCTGCCGTCCTCCGCGCCGTACAGCGCCAACGCCTACGTCCTGAAGCTCTCGTTCTCCGGCACGATCCCGGGCCTGCGGCCGCTCACCGGCGCCATCGGCTTCAAGGACGTCAACTACACCGGCGACTACGCCCTGCTCACCGTCGGCGACCACACCGCGGCCGACCTGACCGCGATCGGACTGGGCGCGGCCACCCTCTCCTCCCTCCGGCCGGCCCCCGGCTACCAGGTGATCGGCTACGCCGGAGACAACTTCACCGGCACCTCCTGGACCTTCACCGCCGACAACCCCGACCTCAGGGTCACCGGCAACAACGACCGGATCACCTCGCTGAGAGTCCAGTTCAACCCGGCGACGTACTTCCGGATCACCAACGCCACCAACGGCCTCGCTCTGGACAGCGGCGGCAACGTCGCCTCCGGGTCCAACCTCAAACAGTGGACCTGGGACGGCAGTTCGAACCTTCAGTGGCATGCGGAGGCTGTCGGAGGCGGCTACTACCGGCTGGTCAACCGCACGAACGGCATGGTCGCCGACGGCTGGGGCGCCACCGACAACGGCTCGCCGGCCCGACAGGCCGCCTGGAACGGCGGCACCAATCAGCAGTGGACCATCACCCACCGGGGCGGCGACAGCTACTCGATCGCCAACCGCACCACCGGCCTGGTCCTCGACGGCGGCGGCAACGTCGACTCGGGCTCCCTCACCAAGCAGTGGACCTACGGCAGCAGCACCAACCTGCTGTGGACCTTCACCGCGCTGTAGCCGGCGGAGCCCGACGCCGTCGTCGCCGCCTCGGGCGTACCGGACAGCGACTCCTTGTGGGCAGCTCCGGTGGGTATCCGAAGACCGCGCGATGGACGCCTGGTCGGCCGCGACCGCTGATGACGCGCCCCTCTCGCAGGGACCCGCGACAGTAACGCCCGCCAAGGGGTCGAACTTCGACGCGACTGGGCCCTCCTTCGGGGCGCGCGTCCCAGGGGGAACGGGCGGCCACACTCAGCGAAAAGGACACGAATGCACAGAGATGGCATGCATATGACATTCAGGGCGTCGTGGTGGAGGCACAGGAGGCGAACGGCGGTGCTGACCGCGGTGACCGCCCTCATGGCGGCGCTCCTGAGCGGGCTGGGCGCCGCCGGGACGGCGCAGGCGGCCTCGGTGGATTCGAGCGCGTGGTACGTGCTGGTCAACCGGGGCAGTGGCAAGGTGCTCGACGTGTCCGGTGCGAGCACCGCCGACGGGGCGGGCCTGTCGCAGTGGACCCGCCACGACAACGCCAACCAGCGCTTCCAGTTCGTCGATTCGGGCGGTGGCTACTACCGGCTCAAGGCCCAGCACTCGGGCAAGGTGCTGGACGTCTTGAACTACTCCGCCGCCGACCACGCGGACATCGTGCAGTGGGGCGACACGAACGGCAGCAACCAGCAGTTCCGGCTGGCCGACTCGCCCGACGGCTACGTCCGGCTGATCAACCGGGGCAGCGGCAAGGCCGTCGAGGTGGACAACGCCTCCACCACGGACGGCGCCAAGGTCGTGCAGTTCACCGACTGGGGCGGGGCCAACCAGCAGTGGCAACTGGTCCGCGCGACGGGGGTACTGGCACAGGTGCACACCGCGGGAAGGGTCAAGGACGCCGGAAACGCCGTGCAGTACAGCTGGCCCGGCGTGTACTTCGAGGGCCGCGTCAGCGGCACCGGCGTGGGCATCGTGCTGGGCGACTCGGCCGCCGACTACGACGTCCAGGTCGACGGCACCACCGTCGCCACACTCGTCAAGCCCGGCAACACCACGCACTGGATCAACGGCCTGCAGAACCGCGATCACACCGTCCGGCTCGTCAAGCGCAACGACACCCCGGGAGACACCAGCACGTTCGGAGGCTTCGTGGCCGCGCCCGGCGGTGCCGTACTGAGCAAACCGGCCGCCCGCAACCGCCAGATCGAGTTCATCGGCGACTCCCTCACAGTGGGCTACGGCAACCTCTCGACCTCCCGCGACTGCACTGGGGACCAGGTCCAGCGGACCACCAACACCGACGTGAGTTACGGCGCCCTCACCGCCCGGCAACTGAACGCCGACTACCAGATCAACGGCTACTCCGGCCTCGGCATGGTGCGCAACTACAACGGAGGCTCCCCGGACGTCACCTACCGGACCTACTACGACCGTGCCCTGCAGAACGCCCCCGGCGACGTCTGGCAGAACCCGGGCACCTGGCGCCCCCAGCTCGTGGTGATCAACCTCGGCACCAACGACTTCTCGACCGCAGTCAACCCCGGTGAGCCGTGGACGCCCGACAGCCTCGCGACCGCCTACCGCAACGCCTACGGCGACTTCATCCAGAAGCTGCGTACGCGGTACGGGGCCGGAACCACCATCGTGGCCGTCGGCGCCGGCCAGTTCGCCGGCCATGTCCAGCAGGTGGTCAAGGCACGCAACGACGCCGGTGACAGCGGGGTCCGCTACTGGTTCCTCGACGACTCGGGCCTGGACTTCCTCGGCTGCGCCTGGCACTACTCGGCCCACGACGACCGAGTCATCTCCGACCGGCTCAGCTCGTTCATCGCCGGTCTGCCGATCGGCTGGTGACGGCACCGACCGCCCGGGAGCCCCACAGATCCGGCCACGGGACATCCGACTCCTGAAGCGAGGGTCGTAGGTTCGAATTCCGCCGGGGGCACCCCGCATTACGCCGCTGACCTGGGGATATCCCCCAGGGAGGCACTCTGCTCGGCCTCGGACCACTCGTCCGGGGCCGTTTGCGTGAGCGGAGACGCGCCCGGCCGTGGACGAGCGAGCAGGGCACGGAGGCATCGGCCCCGTTCACTCCGGCAGCCGGTGGTCCGGAACGCACCGGCCGGGGCGCCGTGGAGCAGCAGCGGATCTAGCCTGGAAACTGCCGCTGGGAACCAGCCCTGACGGGCCCATCCATCCGGACGGAGGTGTCGCGCGTGGACATGGCCGGTATGCGCGATGCCCCCACGGCCGCTGTCGTCGTGGACCCGGACGGCGTAGTGAGCGGCTGGAGCGAGGGGGGACGGCTGCTGCTGGGCTGGACGGCCAAGGACACGGTCGGGCGCCCCGTGACCGATCTGCTGGCCGGTCCCCCACCACCCGGCTTCCCCGAGAGCTACGGCAGCGCCCCGGACCACACAGGACCCGTCCCCCTGCGCCATCGGAACGGTTCCACGGTGGACGCCGTGGTGACGGCTCAACCGTTGTCCGGCGCCGACGGCCGAGCGCTGGGCCACGTGGTGACCGTCCAGCGCTGGGGACGCCGCCCGGTGATCGCCGACCGGGCCTTCGAGCAGTGCCCCTTCGCGCTGGGCGTCTACGACCCTGAGCTGCGGTTCCTGTGGATCAACGCCTCCTCGGGCCGGGTGATCGCGCACTCCGAGGAGCAAGTGCTCGGCAAGAAGTACCGCGAGGTGCTTCCCGAATTCGACCGCTCGCTGTTCCCCGAAAGGGACGACAAGCCCTACACCGACGCGCTCGCCGAGGTAGCGAGGACGGGCGAGCCCGCGCGTCTGATCACCGTCTTCCACCCGCGCGGCAGCGACTACGCCAACGCATGGGCCACCAGCATCTGGCCCGTCCGGGATGACGAGGGCAGGGTCCGCGCGATCGCCAACTGGGGATTCGACATGAGCGCCGAGTACTGGGCTCGGCAACGCCTGCTCATCCTGAACAAGGCCGGCGGCGGCATCGGCCGCACCCTCGACGTGATCGGCACCGCCCAGGAACTGGCCAGGACCCCGGTACCGGGATTCGTCGACCTCGTCACCGTGGATCTCTTCGACGAGGTACTGCGCGGAGAGGAACCACCCTCCGTGTCCGCCCTCGCCCCCGGCGAGACCATCGCGCTCAGCCGGGCCGCCCGGCACAGCGCGCAGGACGACACCGACCGGGCTCCCGGGCACCCGACGCCTGTCAGCCATGCTCCCGGCTCGGTCGCCGCCCGCTGCATGACCACCGGCCAGTCGACGGTTCAGCTCGCCGCCGAACCCGGCGAGGGCGGCGAATGGGCGTTCGGACCCGGACTCGCCGCCGACCCGGCCCACTGGCCGCCGGGCAACCCGTTGATCGACGAGTCCATCGCGGCGGAGGGGCTGACCTGCCGGATCACCGTGCCGCTGCGGGCACGCGGTGCGCTGCTCGGCGTCGTCGCGTTCTCCCGCAGCGACCGGCCCGAGGCCTTCACCGCCGACGACCTGATCCTCGCCGAAGAGCTGACCGCCAAGGCAGCCATCGCCATCGACAACGCCCGCCGCTACTCGCGGGAACGCACAACGGCGCTGACCCTGCAGCGCAGCCTCCTGCCGCAACGGCTGACCAGCCCGGAGGCGCTCGAGGTGGCCTCCCGCTACCTGCCTGCCGGGACCGGCGCGGAAGTGGGTGGCGACTGGTTCGACGTCATCCCGCTCTCCGGCGCCCGGGTCGCCCTGGTCGTCGGCGATGTCGTCGGCCACGGCCTGCACGCCTCGGCCAGCATGGGCCGGCTGCGCACGGCGGTCCGCACCCTGGCCGACGTGGACCTGCCGCCCGACGAGTTGCTGACTCACCTGGACGACCTGGTCATCCACCTTTCCAGCGACCTCCAGCCCGCCAGCCGCTTCCAGCCCACGGGCGAGTTCGGGGCCACCTGCCTGTACACCGTCTACGACCCGGTCTCCCGCCGCTTCGCGCTGGCGAGCGCCGGCCACCCGCTACCGCTGGTCATCGCCCCGGACGGAACCAGGACCCCGGTATCCGTGCAGCCGGGACCGCCACTCGGTATCGGCGGGCTGCCCTTCGAGGCGACCGAGCTCGACCTGCCCGAGGGCAGCCTGCTCGCCCTCTACACCGACGGACTGATCGAAGACCGCGAGCGCGACGTCGACCACGGGATCGCCAGACTGCTGCGGGTCCTGGCCCAGTCGGCCACCTCACTGGAGGCCCTCTGCGACACGGTGCTGGACTCCATGCTCCCCGAACACCGCACCGACGACGCCGCCCTGCTGCTCGCTCGCACCCACGCGCTGGATCCCCAGCACGTCGCCGACTGGGACGTCGAACCCGACCCCGCGCAGGTACCGCGCGCCAGGAAGTTCACCCTCGACCAGCTGGACGCCTGGGGCCTGGAGGAGGCCTCCTTCGTCACCGAACTGGTCGTCAGCGAGCTGGTCACCAACGCCATCAGATACGGCCAGCCCCCGATCAGGCTGCGGCTGATTCGTGACACCTCCCTGATCTGCGAGGTCTCCGACGCCAGCAACACCGCCCCGCACCTGCGCCGGGCACGCGCCTTCGACGAGGGCGGCCGGGGCCTGCTGCTCGTCGCCCAGCTCACCCAGGGGTGGGGCACCCGCCACACCACCGAGGGCAAGACGATCTGGTGCGCGCAGACCCTCACCGAGCTCGGCGAGCCGCGATGAGCCCCGAGCCCGGCGGGCTGTCGCCGGGCTCGGCGCCGGCGCGGGGCGGGCATCGCCGGCACCGGTGCGCGAGCCCACAGCCTCCCCGGCCATCCATCCGCACGGCGGCCGGTCGAGGTTTCACGGGTCGGGTGGAGAGAAGCTGTCAACTCGCCTTACGGGGCAGGCCGTACGGGACAACTGCGGACCGAGCGGAAGTGCCGCAAGTGTGGTCGGTGCGATGCGTGTGGTGCCGACCCGTGATGGGCCGGCACCACAACCGCCTGCTGCGGAGACGGTCAGTGCTCCTTCACTGGTGTTCGACCGGAGCGGGCCGCGCGCCGCTGCGGTAGGTGGAGATGCCCAGCGCCAGCAGCCAGTAGCTGAGGATCGCCCCCATCAGGGCGGTGGTGCCCCAGCCGTTGGCCGCGTAGAAGTGCGCGGGAGTGTTGCCGAAGAACAGGGACGGCACGAAGGCCAGGTTGATGCCCGCCAGGGCGTAGGCCGACCGGCCGGTCCAGCGCGGCAGCAGGTTCGTGCGCGAGACGATGTAGCCCACCGCGGTCAGGAACAGTGCCAGCATCAGGCGGGAGATCGACCCGTAGAGGATGTAGGTGCCGCTGACGTCGATGGTCGGATCGATCGGGTGGTCGGCGGCGATGACCGCGCCTGCTTCCAGGCCGCTGGAGACCAGCGTGATCGTCGCGTAGACCAGGCCCGCGGCGAAGGCGATCGAGCCGGCCCACTCGTACGCCGGGCTCACCCGCTTGACCAGTTCCCGCAGAGCCGTCACGAACACGACCAGGCAGGCGAGGGCGATGATCCCGATCAGCAGCCTGCTCAGCACGTTCACGTCCGGTGGCGGGCCCGAGTAGACGAAGTACAGAGGCACTTCGATGATGAGAGCGGTCGCAGCAGCGATGCCCGCGGCGCCGGTCAGGCGCCGCGCGAAGGTTTCAGTCATGGGTGTCCCCCGGGTCGGTGCGTGCGGTGGATGCGCGTCGGTTCGTTTGCCGACGGTGTGAATCCTGCCGCTCGCGGTGGTCGTCGTCGCTGGGCCTGAACACCGAAAGAGGGGTGGTCCCAGCACCACCGCCGGATGGCACGCCGTGCTGTTTGCGGCGGGCGGCGGCGAACGAGACGGTGGCCTGCGGGTGCAGGTGATCACCGTCCAGCGGGGTCGTCCCGTTGGGTGCGTCGCCCGCCGGCGGCGACGTCGCGCATGGCGACCAGGAAACGCCGCACCACGGCCAGGTCCTCCTCACCGAAGGAGTGCATCGCGGCGACCATCTCGTTGATCAGCGGCCCGAAGAACGACCAGCCCAGAGCGACGGCCTTGTCCGTGACGGCCAGCAGTACCCGTCGGCGGTCGCGGGGATCCCGTTCCCGACGGACGAGTTCCCATCGCTCCAACCGGTCGATCAAGGCTGTGGTGGAAGCCGAGTTCACGCCCAGCTGCGCGCTGAGCCACCCAGGGGTGGCGGTCAAGCCCGCCCGGCCGGCGTCCAGCAGGTGGATCAGCGCACGCACATCGGTGGGATGCAGCCCGTTGCGGTCAGCGAACTCGCCGGCGAAAAGGTCCAGTTCCACGGTGACAGCTCGCAGCAGATGAACCAGTTGAAGGCCAGGGTCCTGGTCGTCCACGCGGTCGTCCACGCTCTCCTCCGGGTTATTATCTCGATCATCGAGACACTCGGTCATCGAGTAATCATAGGGGGAGCCATGGGGAACGAAGCGTCCTTCTTCGCGGCATACGACGCCGTCCTGCGGCAGTGGCCCGGAAAGGTCCACAGCATCGACGTGCCCAGTCCCTACGGCAACACGCGGGTCCAGATCTGCGGCCGGGAGGACGGTGCCCCTCTCGTATTGCTGCCGGGCGGCGGGGCGACCTCGGTGGCGTGGTTCGCCAACATCGGGGACTTGGCTCGCACCCACCGGGTGTACGCCGTCGATGTGATGGGCGACATCGGCCGCAGCGTGCACGACGGGGCCCCACTGCGCGGCGCCGGCGACCTGATGGCGTGGCTCGACGCGCTCTTCGACGAGCTGAACCTCGAGGGCGCAGACCTGTGCGGCCACTCCTACGGCGCCTGGATCGCCCTGACCTACGCGCTGCACGCGCCCCACCGGCTCGGCCGCCTCGCGCTGCTCGACCCGACGAACTGCTTTGCCGGCATGAGCTTTCGATACCTTGTGCACGCACTGCCGACACTGCTGAAGCCCACCTCCGAGCGGTTGCGGGCCTTCTACCGGTGGGAAACCGGCCGCACGCCCGAGGATCCGCTCTGGCAAGCGTTCTTGGACAGCGCCGCCACTGCCCGACGATCGAAGGTCGTCGCCATGCGACGCCCCCGGCCACGGGACTTGCGGACCTGCACCGTTCCGACCCTGGTGCTCCTGGCCGAACGCAGCCGGGCCCACGAGGTGCAACGGGTGGCGGCCGGGGCTCGTCGCCTTCTCCCCGAGGCCCGCGTCGCCATCCTGCCGAACGCCTCCCACCACTCCATTCCCACCGAGCAGCCTGCCGACCTCAACCGCCTGCTGACACAGTTCCTGGCTTGAACGCCGCGTCCGTTGCCGTGCGCGACGCCGGAGGCGTAGGCCGGGATCGGCACCCCGAAGTTGACGGAGGCGCCGGCGCTCGCAGCGAGCCGATTCAAACAATCCCGACCAGTAAGTGACAGACTCTGACCGCTGCGAAGTTCTAGCGCCCCCCTCGGTGACGAGGGTGTGCAGCCTCGGCACCGGCTGACGAGGTCACCGCGCTCGTAAGCACCGGCGTCATGGTCAAGGCCGTCTGACAGAACCGTTGGGTGTGCCCTGATGGCCGTGCCCGGGGCGGGAGTTGAGCGTTCAGCCCAGTGAGGGGACGTCGCCGTGGATCGTGTCGGACGAGCTGTGGGACCGCCCCTTGGTGTCCACCCCAGGTGCCGACCGAGCCGTCCAGGAACAGGGAGACGGCGGCCCATGGGGGCTCCCTGGTGTGGCCGGGAGCCCCCGTGGAAGGAACGCTGGTCAGCCCTTGCCCTGGAGGCGCCAGATCTGGTTCTTCTTGTTGTTCAGCGCGCTCGCCGGGTCGCAGGTCCACTGGTGGATCTTCGCGCCGGCGGTGGTCGATATTTCGCTGACGTCGACGCACTTGCCGCTGTGCACGGCGACCAGCTGGTAGTCCTTGCTGTTGCCGAGCGCGGTGACGGGGTTGAGGGTGAACATCTGGTTGGTGGTGCCGTTGCAGGTGTACTGGATGACGGCGGCACCGTCGGCCGTGGAGGCTCCCGAGACGTCCAGGCACTTGCCGCTGTGCTCGTTGACGATGGTGTAGGTGTTGGCCCGTCCGGCGACCGGCTTGAAGTCGAGCATCTGCTGGTAGCCGCCCTCGCAGTGGTACTGCTGGTACTGCGTGCCGTTGACGGTGGAGAGGTTGGTGTCGTCCAGGCACTGGCCGCTGTGCTGGGCGACGGCGACCGTGGAGACGGTGGTGTTGGACGGCGGGAGCAGGGTGACGGTGTAGCTGTCCGTGGAGTTCGTCCAGGGGAGGGTGAGGGACGCGGAGTTGCTGCCGACGGTCAGGGTCTGGTCGGAGACGGTGACCGGGCCGGTCACGGCGCCGCCGCCGTTGTCGGAAATGCGCTGGACTATCGCGCGGACCTGTCCGTTCTCCACCACGGAGGTGGTGTCGAGACGGTTGAGGTTGACGGTCACGTTTCCGGTGTTGCCGTTGCTCCCGAGCAGGATCTTGGCGTTCTTGGCGGGGTTGTCCTTGGTGGCCAGGCCGTCGGTGCCGCTACCCGGGGTGAGCTTCACGGTGTTGCCGGTCTGGGAGCCGTAGTACCGGTAGAGGAACCACTCACCCCGCGGCAGGTACTGGCCGGCGCTGTTCTTGGTGAGCAGGCCCGCCTGGAGGTCGTGCAGGTTGGTGTCGCCCCAGTTGGCCCGCAGGCCGTCCACCCCGGCACGCTCCAGACGGGAGATGTACCAGGCGCCGCGGCCCGGGTTCTGCTCGGCGCGCTGGGCGTACTCGTTGACCTGGAACGGGCGGCTCGTGGTCAGCGACCGGGCCGCCAGCTTCTGCTTCACGACGTCGACGTCCGCGACGGGGTCGCCGGGCAGGTCGTGCCAGCTGTAGATGTCGGGGGCCACATTGTTGGCCTTGACGTAGTCGAGGTAGGTGTCCCACCACGAGCCGATCTTGGAGGGGCCGCCGGCGCTGCTCGGGCCGCTGATGACCATGTTGGGGAAGGCGGCCCGGACCCGCTGGTAGGACCGCTTCCACATCTCCAGGTACTGGGCCTGCGGCCGGTCAAAGAAAGGCCGCCAGTCGGGCTCGTTCCAGATGTCCCACTGGACGTCGGTCATGCCGGCGGCCTTCACGTCGGCGATGAGGCGGTCGTAGAAGGCGTCGAAGTCGGACCAGTCGCCGTTGTCGCCCGGGTAGGTGGACATGATGCTGCCGTCGGCGCCGTACAAGTCGTGCGGCAGGATGATGAAGGTCCCGCCGAGCGCCTTGGTGCGCTTGTACTGGGCGAGGGTGGAGTTCCAGCGACGGTCGTACTTGCCGGCGAGCCATCCTCCCGTTGCCTGGCCGTCCAGCTGGGCGCCGCCGGCCCGCATGAACTTCCACTTGATGTCCTTGTAGAAGTGCTCCTGGGGAAGCGAGCCGTTCTCGGTCATCCCGTAGATGGTGCCCGAGGCCCGGTAGGTGGGAGCGCCCCCGGCGGTGGCGAAGTCGACCGCGACGGTGGTGTCGGCGGCCTGGGCGGTCGTGCCGGGAAGGGCGAGGGCCGCGACCGACGCGAACAGCGCCGCGAGCGTGGTGGTTCTGCGGAGACGACGGCCTCGTGCGGAGCCGGACTCCGTGGTGCCTGTCGGCGGTGAAAGGAAACGGGACATGTGCATCGTGCTCTCCCGAAAGGGGGGGTGCTGCCTGGGCGGGGGGGCGCTCAGGGGGTCTGTCAGCCGCCGGTGTGTGCGGCGGGTGCGGTGTGCCGGAGTTCGTGGGCTTCGGCGAGGAGGAGGTAGCTGCTGGCGGTCCAGGTGTAGGCGCGGTCGCGCAGGCCCGTTCCGGCGAGGGCGTCGAAGTTCTCGGCGAAGCCGTGGGTTTCGCACAGGGCGCGGAAGCGGCTGCTGATCTCGTCCGCGAGGCGGTGGTGGCCGGCGCGGCGCAGGCCGTCCTCGATGAGGACGGTGGCCGGGGCCCAGATCGGGCCGCGCCAGTAGCCGTCGGCGAGGTAGTGCGGTGAGCCGGGAAGTTCGGTGGCGAGGCCGTGCGGTGTCAGGTGCTCCTCGATGCGTTCCGCCAGTACGGCGCTGACATCGTCCGGCAGGTGCTCGCCGAGCACGGCGGGCATCAGGTCGAGCAGGCTGGAGCTGCTCCAGGTGTCCTCGCCGTGCGCGGAACGGGCGATGAACCGGTCGCCGTTCCAGAGCTCGTCGAACAGGGCGGCCTGGGTCTCCTCGGCCGTGCGCGTCCACTTGCGGGCGTCTTCCGGGCGCCCCAACTCGCTGGCGAGGCTGGCGAGTTCGTACAGTTGGAGGATGAGGAAGGCGGCCAGGTCGGCGGTGACGACCACACGTTCGGGGTCGAAGGTGGTGGCGTTGTCCCAGCCGCTGTCGTTGCCGTGCTGGTAGTGGGGCAGCGCGGCGCCGGGTGCGCGCCGTGCGGTGAGCCAGAAGTCCGTCCAGCGCTCCAGCTTGCCGTACGTTTCGGCCAGCTCCGCCTGGTCGAGCGGTCTGGGCAGCCGTCTGCGCAGATGGCCGAAGGCCCAGCCATGGATGGGCGGTTTGACGAAGTTGTACAGCACCTCCGAGTGGGTGACGGAGTCGGGGAGGGCCCCGCTCTCGTCCTGGTGGTCGAAGGGCAGCGCGAACTGGTCTCGCGCCAGCTCGGGGCAACCGGGTGCCAGAGCGAGGGCGTTGAAGCAGTGGTCCCAGCTCCACACCTTGTCCATCCAGTGCTTGGACATCAGCACCGCGGGCCGTGCGAGCAGGCCGGCCGGGCGTACGGTCGCCGACCACAGGACGTAGGCGGCGAGTTCGGCGGCCGGGGTACCGGACGAGCGCCAGGGTGCCACCGCGTCGGCGAAAGCGGCGAAAGCGTGCTCCGCGGTCGCCACCACCGCGTCGAACGTCCCCGAGAACGTCTGGGGTTGACGCGCGCTGTCCAGTTCCTCGACAGCCGCTTCCCAGGTTCCGCCGGCATCCGTGGTGATGGTGATGCCGCGCTCGCCGGAGCCGAGGGCCTGGGTGCCGGACACCTCGGCGACGGAGCCCGACAGCACGGTGATGCGGTAACGGCGCCCGGTCTCGTACGAGGTGAACACGTACGCTCCGTCCACCGGGTCACGGTAGAAGTAGGTGCCCGTGAAGGGGGTCAGGGCGGTCGCCCCCGCGGTGATGCGCAGGCCGAGTCCTTCGCCTCGAAGGCGGACCGTCTCCGGTGCGGCGTAGGCGAGGCGGATGCGTCCTGCGGCGCCGGTCCAGCTGAGCAGGCTCGGAGTGGCCTCGACCTGCGTGCCGGCCCTGTCACCCGTCGTCGCGTCGACTGGCATGAGGCGCAGGATCGCGTGCATGCCGTTCTGGTGCGAGACGAGGTGGAGGTCTTCGGCACGTGACTTCTCCGCGAGCACGGGAGAGATGCCGAACCAGGAGCCGTGCGTGCTGAACGGGATGTCGTGGAGGGAGAAGGCCGGGCCGGATCGGGCGGCGGTCATGAAGGGTTACTCGTTTCTTCAGCAGGGGTCACCGGCGGTGGTCGGGAGGTGGTCAGTCCTTGACGGCTCCGGTCGTCACGCCGGCGGCTACGTAGCGCTGGGCGAGGACGAGGATCACCGTGGCGGGCAGGGAGGCCACGACGGCGGTGGCCATGATGGCGTTCCACTGCTGGTTGTTGTTGCCGATGTAGTGGTAGATGCCGAGGGTGATCGGCTCGTGGGCGCCGCCGTTCGCGAGGGTGCTGGCGAAGACGAAGTCGGACCAGGACCACAGGAACGCGAACAGCGACACCGTGACCAGGGCGTTGCGGCTCATGGGCAGGACGACGGACCAGAACGTGCGCAGGGTCCTTGCCCCGTCCATCTGCGCGGCCTGGATCAGCTCGCCGGGAATGCCGGACATGAACGCGGTGAAGATGAGTACGGCGAAGGGGACGGCAAGGGTGGAGTCCGCGACGATCAGGCCGGGGACGGACTGGAGCAGGCCGAGCTGGAGGTAGATGGCGTAGAAGCCCATCGCCATGATGATGCCGGGGATCATCTGGGCGACCAGGAGGAGGAAGCTGAGGACTCCCCCGCCGCGTGGGCGGAGTTTCGCCAGCGCGTATCCGGCGGGCGCGGCGAGCGCCACGGTCAGCACGACGGTGCCGAGGCCGATGACGAGGCTGGTGCCGAGGTAGGGCAACTGCTGGTCCAGGACGGCCCGGTAGCCCTCCAGCGTGCCGTGCACGGGGAACAGGTCCGGCGGGGACTTGCGCATGTCCTGGTCCCGGGTGAAGGACACGTTGAGCATCCAGTAGACCGGGAAGAGCATGACCGCGGTCATGAGGACACCGACGGTCGTCTTGACCCACGTACGGTTGCGGCGCTTGAGGGTGTCAACGGCGGTTCTGGTCACGACGACGCCTGCTTTCGCTGGACCTTCAGGTAGACCAGGCCGAAGACCAGGGCGGCGACGACCAGCAGGTTGCCGACGGCCGCGCCGGGGCCGAAGGCGGGCAGCAGGTTGCCGAAGCCGAGCTGGTAGGACCAGGTGGCGAAGGTGGTGGACGAGTCGGCCGGGCCGCCCTTGGTCATGATCCAGATGATGTCGAAGACCTTGAGTGTGTAGACCAGGCCCAACAGGAGGGTGATGGCGGAGACCGGGCGCAGCAGCGGGAAGGTGATGCTCCAAAAGCGCCGCCAGGGGCCTGCCCCGTCGAGGGCGGCGGCCTCGTACAGGCTGGTGGGGATGGACTGCAGGCCGCTGTAGAGCACGACCAGGTTGAAGGGGACGCCGATCCAGATGTTCGCGATGATCACCGAGGCCAGGGACCACGACGGTGAGGTCAGCCAGTTCACCGGACCGATGCCGACCCCGTGCAAGACGGCGTTGACGACACCGGATTCGCTGTTGAGCATCCACGACCAGGTCGAGGCCGACACGATCAGCGGCAGCAGCCACGGCACCAGGAACAGGGCCCGCAGGGTGGCCGAGAGCCGGAAGTGCTGGTTGAAGAAGACCGCCAGGGCCAGGCCGATCGCGTACTGGAAGACCAGGCACACGGCCGTGAACACCGCGGTGTGCAGCAGTGCCGGAGCGAACGTCGGGTCGTCGAAGACGGTCCGGTAGTTCGCCAGGCCCGTGAACGGCGCGTCGCCCTGGACGAAGGAGCGGACGGTGTAGTTGCGCAGGCTCAGGTCGAGGTTGCGGTAGAGCGGATAGGCGTAGAAGAGGGTGAGGTAGAGGGCGACCGGGGCGAGGAAGGCCCAGGCGGCCCACTGCTGGGAGGCGGGGCGGCGCCGGGTCGTGGTGCGGGCCGGGGGTGGGGCGGCGGTCGCCGCCCCGTTCCGGCTCTGCACCGGCCGGCGGCCCGGCAACTGTGTCGTGTGCTTCATCGGCTGGCCGTGGTCCTGCTCACTTGACGGCGGACTGCGCCGAGCCGAGCGCGTCCTTCGGCGACGCCGACCCGCTGAGCGCGGACTGGACCGCCTTCCACATCTGCTCGGAGATCTTGGGGTACTTGGTGCCCAGGTCGTCGCTGGTACGTCCCTTGGCGGCCTTGACCGCGTCGACCCAGGGCTTCAGCTTGGCGTTCGCGGCCACCTGCTTGTCCTGGGCCTCGCTGGTGGGGGCCACGTAGGACAGGGTGGTGTCGGTTTCGAGCAGGTTCTGGCTGTTGCTCAGGCAGGACACGAGCTTGTGCGAGGTGGTGTAGCGGCTGGTGTCGCCCTGCACCGGGATGGTGACGAACTCACCGCCCGTCGGAGCCGCGGCGTTGCCTCCCGCGGCGGCCGGAATGGGCAGTACGCCGTAGTCGAAGCCTGCCTTGTCGGCATTGGCGAGCTGCCAGGTGCCGTTCTCCGCGAACGCGTAGTCGCCGCTGGCGAACTCCTGCCAGCTGGTCGTCTGGGTGTTGTTGAGCACCGAGTTGGGGGCGTAGCCCTTGCTCAGCCAGTTCTTCCACAGCGAGAGCGCGGAGACCGCCTGGGGGGAGTCGAGTGCGGTCAGTTGGGCGCCCGAGCCCCAGTACCAGGGCAGGAACTGGAAACTGCCCTCCTCGGTACCGATCGCGGAGAACGTGATGCCCTTCTTGCCCGCCGCCTTGACCTTCTCCAGCGCCGCGGTGAGCGACTTCCAGTCCTTGATCGAGGAGATCTGAACCCCGGCCTTCTTCAGCACCGCCTTGTTGTAGTAGAGGGCAAGGGTGTTGGCGCCGATCGGCGTGCCGTACGTCTTCCCGCCCGCCTGACCGGCCGCCAGGAGGTTGGGGTCGGCCTTCGAGGTGTCCAGCTTGTTGTCGTCGGTCGTGGTCAGTACGCCCGCCTCCGCCAGGGTCGACACCACCGGGTTGTCGACGATGAGGACGTCCGCGGAGTTGTCCTGCTGCGCCGCCAGCAGCGCCTTGTTGGTCAGGTCGCTGGTGTCGAACGCGGTCCGCTTGATCTTCACACCGGCCTCGGTGCCGCAGCCGTCCAGCAGCTTCGCCCATGCCGAGCTCTTGTCGAACTGCGGGTACGGGTCCCAGATCGTGTAGGTGCCGCTGTCCGCGGCCTTCGAGGAGGTGCCGCCTCCGCCGGAGGAACACGCGGTGGCGCCGGCGGTGACGGCGACGACGGTCAGGGCTGCGGCGGTGAGACGCCTTCTGGCAGAGCTGTTCATTGCGGTTCCTCATGGTTTTTGGCACGGGCGTGCCCTGGGATCGGCACAGGTGTGCCCTGGGAGGGGTGATCGGAGGCTGCTGGGCTCGCCGAAATCCGGGCGGTGAGTTGCGCAGTCGGCCGGTACGTGGTGGCAGGTGCGGAGGACGAAGAGGAGCGTGCGGGGTGAGGTCAGAGGTTCGTGGGGGCGCCGAGGTCCGGAGCGGGGGCGGTCGGCGTGGTGTCGGCGGGTGCGGTGCTCGCTCTCAACGAGATCGGCGGCGCGAGCAGGTGGTGCCGGGCCGGTGAGTCGGGGTGGTCGAGCCGCTCGACGAGCAGCTCGACGGCGAGGCGGCCCATCTCCTCCGCCGGCACGTCCGCAGCGGTGAGCTGCGGGGTCACCGTCTCCGCCCACCTGCTGGCCACAACCCCGGTGACCGAGAAGTCTCGTGGGACATGGAGGCCGGACTGGGCCAGCCCGCGGTAGAGACCGCCGAGTGCGGCCTCGTTCAGCGTGACCAGTGCCGTGGTGGCCGGGTCGTCGTGCAGGATCCGCTCCAGACAGGCCTGGCCGGAGGCGGCGTCGTCGCCGCAGCAGTACGTCTGTACGGTGAGCCCGCGTTCCGCCGCGGCCTTGGTGAACCCGTCGAGACCCCGGTGCGCGGACTCGTACCCGGCCCGCAGGAGCGGCTCCGGCCGGTTGACGAAGGCGATCCTGCGGTGGCCCAGGTCGGCGAGGTGGTGCACACAGGCCGCCACGAGTGCCGTGTGGTCCAGGCCCACCCACCAGCTGCCCCGCGGGTGGGCGGTGCGGCCGATGGCGACGGAGGGGAAGTCCACCGCGGTGAGGTGGTCGAGCCGGTCGTCCTCCAGCCTGATCTCCATCAGGATCGCGCCGTCGACCCGCCGCTCCCCCAGCAGCCGCTGGAACGAGCGGTCGCTGTCCACACCGCTCGGAGAAAGCAGCACGTCGTAGTCGTAGGCCGCGGCGGCCTCCACCACGCTGCCGATGAAGTCCAGCTGCATGCCCGTGTAATGGTTCCCGGCCGGCGGGAAGACCAGACCGATGGTGCTGGTCCGGCCGTTGGCCAGAGCCCGAGCACTCGCGTTCGGCCGGTAGCCCAGCTCGTCGATGACCCGCTGGATGTTCTGCCGGGTGTCGTCCGACACGGGACGCTTGCCACTGAGCGCGTACGACACGGTGCTCCGCGAGACACCAGCCCGCTTGGCAATCTCACCGATGTTCACGGAACTCCTCGCTGAGCTGTCGAACCGATTCGATGTCGCCGGAGGGCGAGACGGTCGGATGACGATCTTTGAACCGGTTTGCTGATTCCAGAGCGACAATCGTTCAGGCGCCGATCGTCGAACCGGTTCGCGTGAAGTGAAGTTAGGAGCCACCGGGGCCAGTGTCAACGCCTTGCACCGAATTTCTCGTAACGGCCCGGAAACGTCAGTGCGCGGGGGCGTGGGACCTGGCCCGCCCGGTTCGCGCGCGCTCACCAGGGATCCGCTGCGGCACGGCGTCGGCGAGGTTTTCGCGCAGTTGTTCGCGCATCAGACCGGAGAAGTCCCGGTCGAACGAGCCGTCCTGACAGGCAGTCCTGGGGCACGTGGATGGCCCCCGCTGGTGCGGCGCCGAGGTCAAGGGCAACCGTCTCCGGAGCCGTTGACTCCGGCACCGGAGCGGCGGACTCCGCAGAGCACTCACGGTGAGACATTCACCGTGAGACGGTCGGGTCAGCTCGTCACGCGGAAGGTGGCGTCGCCGCGCCCCGTCACAGTGGTGATCGGGTCGAGCCGCAACTGGTACGCGTAGTGGCGGATGTAGCGGTCGGGGTGGTTGTACGACTGGAACGACGAGCAGCTCGCGTCGGCGAGCCCGGCGACCTGGCGGAAGGTGGCATCCGCGGCGAACTGGGTGGTGCCGTCGTTGTAGGCCAGCTGGAAGTCGTAGTTGGCGTGCCGCAGGAAGTACCCGGGGAAGTTCACCGACTCGAAGGAGACAGTGCCGGTGCCCACCAGGCCCGTCCTCAGCCGGAACTGGGAGTCGTCGGCGGGGCTGACGTTGGGGTCGATGCGCGCGTCGAAGTTGGCGTGCCGCACGTACCGGTCCTGGTAGTTGTAAGACTGGAGCCGGTTGATCGCCGTGTTGGGCCAGCGTGCGAGCACGCGGCTCTCCTCGGCGGCCGTGAGGGTGAGGATCGCGCCGTGGCGCTTCGCGGTGCCGCCCATGTCGTAGCTTCCCGACGCCTGAAGCCGGTAGGTGCCGACGCTGAACGGGTTGGTCGTCAGGACCGGCCTGTATTCGCGTGCGCCGTTCTGGCTGAGGTAGTCGATGTAGAGGGCCCACTCGTTGCGGTCCTTGAACTTCATCCAGATCGGGCCTTCGACCTGGTTCCCGGTGAGGCCGATGCTGGAGAGGTTGCCGAGGTTGGTCCACGTCCCCAGGAGCGAGTTGCTGCCCTCGATCGTATTCTGGCCGTCGCCGGAGAGCCGCACGTAGCGGTAGTTGCCGACACCGGAGGGCACCTCGGTTATCTGGGTGTCGACGACCGCCGTGGTGCCGGGGGGATCGATGTAGACCTGCGGGGTGGTGATGGTGCGGAAGTCCTTGGTGCGGGCGTAGTAGATACGGTGCTTCAGCACGCCGTTCAGTGTGGCGTTCGTCGCCCAGTACAGGACGTAGTCGTTGGTCTCCGGGTTCCAGATGACCTCGGGCGCCCAGGCGTTGCGGCCGTCGGGGATCGCGCCGGCGACGTTGAGCAGCCGCGGCTGCGACCAGGTGACCAGGTCCGTCGACTCCCACACCACGAGGTTGCGGCTGCCGTTGTTCACGGAGTCGCCCCACGACTGCCCGCAGCCGATGCACAGGTCGGTCGCGATGATCCAGTACCGGCTCCCGTCGGGAGAGCGGACCAGTGCGGGGTCACGCACCCCCTTCGTGCCCACCGTGGAGCGCAGGACCGTGCCTCCGCCGTTGAGGTCGTTCCAGTGCAGGCCGTCCGTGCTGTGCGAGAGGTACGACTTCTGGCCGGCCGCATCATCGGTGAAGTGCAGCATCAAGTATCCCGAGTTGGCGGCAGCAGCCCGCTCGGGTGTGGCGAGGGTTTGGGATGTGAAGAGCAGGCCGACGGCGACGAATATCGCCGCCAGCCGGGAGAGAACCCCGGGCATGCGCGTCTCCTGCCGGAGGCTTCGCCACAGCGCGGCACCGAGGGACCAGTGACGGGTGCGGAACACGTGCTACCCCCTAGGAGATTGTTCGCCATTTCGAATGACGTTCGGTACTGAGAACATCGATCGAAAGAAAAGTTTCAGCCAGGAGCACCTCAATGGAACTGACAGCGGTTCGGCGAGGCCGGCACGGTCCCTAGCCGGTGACACGGTGGAAGGTCCACCGCTGGTTGGAGCTGCCCTTGTCGCTGTACTGGATCAGCGCGGCACCGTCGGCGGTGCTGCCTCCGCTGACGTCGAGCACCTTGCCGCTGTTGCGGTTGACCACGGCGAACGCGCCGTCGGTCTGCGGGCGCAGCTGCCACTGCTGACTTGTCCGGCCCTCGGGGATCGACTGCACGATCCGCGCACCGTCGGCCGTCGAGGAGCCTGCCACGTCGAGGACCTTGCCGCTGCGGACGCACATGATGGTGTGGTAGCCGTCCGGTGTGGACTGGAAGGCCCACTGCTGGTTCGATCCGCCGGAGTACGACCACTGGATCACGGCGGCGCCGTCCGCGTTCGAGGCGCCGGAGACGTCGGCGACCTTCCCGCTGCGCACGCTGACGCATTTGTAGGCCCTGGCGGGGGCGAGGGCGTACTGCACCGAGTCGAAGTCGACGTAGCCGGTGCCGTTCGGGTTGTAGGTGTAGAGGCCGACCCGGTCGCCGCGGTAACCGCCCCAGGTGAGCTGGTAGGTACCGCCGAACGTGGTGAACGCGTTCCCGTCGAGGCTGTAGGAGAACTGGCTGACCCCGTTGACGTTCCAGGAGGTGCGCAGCCACACGGCGTTCTGGGTGATCACCGGACCGTAGGTGAGGGTACCGCCGACGTTGTGCGCGATCGTGATGGTGGTCCCGGAGCGCCTGACACCCAACCCGGCGTATGTTGCCGCGTAGTGGCACAGCCCGGCGTGCTGGCCGTCGTCGAGGCCGGCCAGTTCCAGGCGGACTGTCACCGTCGCGCTGCCCGCCGTACGCAGCACCCGTTGGGTGAGCGTGTTGCCGACCTTGGTCAGGTTGTTGGCCACCAGCGGTGCGAATGCCTTCAAGCGCAGGTAGCCGGGGCGTTCGGTCAACGACCACCGGTCCGCGCGGGGCTGGTAGTACCACTCCCACTGGGGCTTGAGGCGGGTGTCGGTGAACAGGTCGCTGGTCACCACGGAGGGCAGCGCGTCGACCGGCAGACCGGGCGTGCCGCCGGCGGGCACCTTGCCCGTCCACACCATGTTGCCGATGCCGTCCGCGCCCACCTGGCCCAGGATCGGCCAGCCGTCCACCCAGGTCACCGGCAGAAGGGACAGCGGACGCCCCTCCCAGTCGCCGTGGCCATGATGGGTCACGAAGTACCAGGTGCCGTCCGGGGCCTGCACCAGACCGCCCTGGTTGGGCTCGCGGTCCACCGAGGTGTTGACGTGCTCCAGCTGCCGGGTCTCGAACGGGCCGTAGAGGCTGGTGCCGCGGTTCATCATGAGCGCCCGGCCCTCGGACTTCACCTCGCTGAAGAGGTGGTAGTAGAGACCGTTGATCTTGTACAGCTTGCTGGCCTCGCTGCCCGGCGACTGGTGGATGACCGTGGGCGTGCCGACCAGGGACTTGCCGTCCGCGGACAGCTTGAACAGGTTGATCTTGTAGCTGTCCGAGTAGTGCGTGGTGACCAGGTAGCCCTGGCCGTCGTCGTCCCAGAACGGGCACGGGTCGTCCCAGCCGGTGGTCCGCCACACCGACGTCAGCGGGTCCCAGGGCCCGCTCGGCGACGGGGCCGACGTCATGAAGAAGCCTTCATCGGGCGTGTTGAAGTACACCCAGTACCGGCCCGCGTGGTAGCGGATGGCCCCGGCCCACACGCCGCGGCCGAAGCGGTTCATCCGGTCCCAGTTCAGCTCTGGTCCGAGACGGGTGACATCGTCGACCGCGCCGCCGAGTGTCCGCCAGTTGACCAGGTCCTTCGAGTGCAGGACGGCCATGCCGGGCGAGTACCCGAACGTGCTGGTGATGCCGTAGTAGTCGGCGCCGACCCGGATGCAGTCCCAGTCGCTGAGGTCGGCCGGGATGATGGGGTTGACGTAGGTGCCGTCGCCCTGGTCGCCCCACGTGCCGGCCGGAGGGGTGGCTGCCGTCGCCCTGCTTGGTGGCAGCAGGCCCGGTAGCAGGAGGGCCCCGCTGCCGACCGCGGCGAGCCGGCCGAGCTGTCGTCTGGTGATGTCCACGATTCAGTCCTCGACTAGGAGTCATCACATGTATTCGCGGTTTTTCGACGCGAAACATAGCGTGAAGTCCAGTTCGGCGGTAGACATCGGTTCGAAACATTGGATGGAAGCAGCGTTCCCGTCTTGCGCGCCACGTCCAGTGGGCTGGCCCCGTCGCCAGGTCTTCAAGATCCTCGAACGAGGGTGAGGCGCACCGCTACCCGAACAGGCGCCGCTGGATCTCGCGCCGGTAGTCCTCCAGGGTTCTGTCGAGGTGTGCCGCGGTGGCCTGCGCCGCCTCCTCGGGGCGTCCGTCACGGATGGCCCGGTAGATCGCCTCGTGTTCCTCGACGGCCGCCTCGGTGTTCTCGCCGAGCGTGTCATGGATACCGATGGCACTGGACTGGCGCTGCAGACGTCGCGCGTCCCGCACGGCGCTGACGAGGAAGGTGTTGTGCGAGGCCGCGGACACGGCCGCGTGGAAGTCCTCGTCCGCCTGATTGAACACGTCGACCTGGCCGTGGACGAACCCGTGCCGGCACTGCTCCATGGCCACCTCGATGGTGCGCAGTTCCGAAGGAGTGGCGCGGGTGGCCGCCAGACTGCTGGCGGACATCTCCTGGACCCTGCGGAACTCGAACAGCATCAGCACGTGGTCGATGTCGACGGGACGGAAGAACCCTCCCCAACGGCTGGTGATGAGCATGCCTTCGTCGTCCGCGACGAACAGGCCCCTCCCCTTATGGGCCCGTACGCGGCCCAGCGCCGAAAGGATCTTCACGGCTTCCCGCACGACCGCCCTGCTGGTGTTCAGCCTCTGGGCCAGGTCGATCTCCGTGGGCAGCCGGTCACCCGCCACCAGTCGCTCCTCGGCGATGTACTCGAGGATCCGCTCCGCCACGATCTCGTACCCGGGGCGGTAGTCACGCCGCTCGTCCGAGCCGTTCACCGCCGCGGGCGCAGCGGGAAGGGCCCGAGCCGGCAAGGCCGCTTCGATCGCTGGCGTGTCGTCCATCTGTGCTGCCTCCCGGGTGACTGCGGCGAACGCGACTGATCGCTGTGGGGCCAACAACATCGTAGCTCAGGCGGCGAGCAATAAGTCGTACTCATTTTGCCCAAGATCAACGACGTGAGCTCTGGATTTTCGAGCACATAAATGCCCTTTAACGGCCATAACCGCGTAGGACCACTACGCCATCGCCCCGAATCCACCAAAGGAACGCCGTACACACTCTTGACGCACCCCTCGATAAGGCGGCTAATTTCTTCCACGTCAGTGGCAGCACAGCCGCCTTTTACGAGTCCGACGCCCGCCCGGGACGGCCCCGGCGTCGCCCCCATCGTCGCGCCACCTGCCCATCTGCTCGGGGCACCCGCAAACCCAGTGGAGTCACTCATGACCGTCAACAAGCCTTCGTCCAGCCCGAAGAGAGTGCTCAGCAAGAAGCACGCGGCGTCGCTGGCCGGGTGCGCAGCCACGGTGTTGCTGACCGTGACGGCCTGTGGCGGCGGCACGGCCGGTACGACCACCAAGGACGGCTTCGCCCAAGCACCGCAGAAGGACGGGGCGTTGACCGTCTGGGTGGACGCGACCCGTATGGAGGCCGCGAAGCTGTACCAGCAGCAACACCCCGAGGTGAAGCTGGACATCGTCAGCTACGACGGCGACGCCAACGGCTCGAACTACCTCCAGACCAAGGTCCAGCTCTTCAACCGCACCGGAAAGGGCTGGCCGGACGTCGTCTTCAGCTCCCAGAACAACGAGGCCTCCTGGGCGGTCGACGCGGGCTTCGCCGCTCCGCTCAACAAGGGCCTGATCCCCGAGTCGACCCTGGGGCAGTTCGCGAAGGGCGCCAACGACGTCTGCACGGTGGGCGGCACCGTCTACTGTCTGCGCAACGACCTCTCCCAGGCGGTGCTCTGGTACAACGCTCCGCTGTTGAAGAAGTTCGGCTACACGGTGCCGACGACCTGGGAGGAATACCAGCGACTCGGCGAGAAGGTGGCCAAGGAGCACCCGGGTTATCTCGTGGGTGACGCGGGCGACCCCTTCACCCCCGAGATCTACCTGTGGGCGAGCAAGTGCGGCGCCAACCACATCACCGGGCCCAAGTCCGTCTCGGTGAACACCACCAGCGAGGCCTGCACCAGGATGGCCAAGCTCCTGGACGTGCTGATCAAGAACAAGTCCATGTCCATCAGCGGCGTCTTCAGCACCGACTTCGGCAAGAACCAGGCCGACAAGGTCCTGCTCATGCCGGGCCCGGCCTGGTTCGGCGGCGCGGTCTTCAAGGACACCCTCAAGGTCCCCGCCAAGCAGATCGCGGCTGCTCCCATCCCGCAGTGGCAGGGAGACAACGCGCCGTCCACAGGCAACGTCGGCGGCGGCACCTGGCTGCTGTCCCAGCACTCCACCCACCTGAAGGCGGCCACCGACTTCCTGAAGTGGGTCACCACCGACAACGCCTACCAGGGCGAGAAGGCCCCCGGCTTCCCGGCCTACGCGCCGGCGGCCGAGGCCTGGCTGAAGGGGCAGGCGGCTGCCGGCTACTTCGTCGGCGACCTGAGCGCGCTCTCGGACGCCTCGTCCCAGGTCTGGCCGGAGTGGGGCTCGGGCCAGTTCAGCCAGGAGGCGATCTGGGCGGCCACCATCAAGCCCGGCATCACCCAGGGCAAGTCCATCGTCTCGATGCTGCCGGCCTGGCAGGACTCCATCGTCAAGTACGCCAAGTCCAACGGATACAAGGTCTCGCAGTGACCCTCAGCCACTCCTCGTCCGGCTCCGCCCACCGGCGCCCCAGCGGCGCCGACCGGCAGAGCCGGGCCGGCATCGCCTTCGTCGCCGCCTACGTGCTCCTGCTGATCGCGTTCGGCATCCTGCCGACCGGTTACGCCGTCTACTTCGCCTTCACCGACGCCGGTGGCACGTTCACCGGCTTCAGCAACTTCGTCACCACCGCGCAGGACTTCCGCTTCATGGACGCCGTAGGCCATGTCGCGCTGTACCTCCTGTTCTGGCTGGTCTCACTGGTGGTGTTCGTGGTGAGCCTGGCGCTGCTCCTGCACCGTCTCGCCTCCGGCGCCATCAGCAAGTCCCTGCGCTTCCTCTTCTACATCCCCGGAGCGCTCGCCGGCGCCGCGAGTGTGCTGGTGTGGCTGTTCATGCTGGACCCGGCGGTGAGCCCGGTCAGTTCGCTGCTGGGCATGCTGGGATTCGGCACCTTCGGCGAGGTGATCGCGCCCGGCAACCTGCCCCTGCTGTTCATGATCATCGCGTTCTGGACCGGCGCGGGCGGCTGGATCGTCGTCATCTACGGCGCGCTCAACAACATCCCCAGGGACGTCATGGAAGCCGCCCGCATCGATGGCGCGGGCGCCTGGCAGACCGCCTGGCGCGTGCAGATCCCCATGCTCCGCAAGTGGATCGTGTACATGGTGATCCTGGCCTTCGCGGGCGGCGCCCAGCTCTTCGTGGAGCCGCAGTTGCTGTCCCTCGCCAGTGTGGGCGTGGCCGGACGCGACTACTCGCTGAACCAGTTGACGTACGACTTCGCCTTCCAGATGAACAACATCAACGGCGCCGCCGCGGTCTCGGTGGAGCTCCTGGTCGTCAGCGTGTCGGCCGCCGCCCTCTTCGTCGCACGGTCGGGGTTCTTCGATGCCGACTAAGAGCCCCGAACAAAAGGGGAGCCCGGCTCGCGACGCGAGCTCCACGCCCCCTGCCGGACCGGCCGCCGCCACACCACGCACGGAACGGGAGCCAAGCGCCATGAGCCGAGCGCACCACCAGGCCTCTCGGCGGCGGCGCCCACGTCCCCCGCGTCACCTCGTGCCCCGCCTGCTGACCGGCTCCGTACTGCTCGTCTTCCTGGTGTTCTTCGTGCTGCCGGTGCTGTGGCTCGTCCTCGCGGCGACCAAGACCGACCAGCAACTCGTCCATGGCAGCCCGCTGTCCTTCGGCTCCTGGCACGCCTTCAAGGCCAACTGGGACGGCCTCACCGCGTTCCAGGACAACGCCGTCCTGCAATGGCTCGGCAACTCCACGTTGTACGCGATGATCTCCCTCGTCATCACCCTCTGCGTGGCCGTACCGGCGGGATACGCCCTGGCCATGACCGAGTTCCGCGGACGGCACACCCTGCTCGTCTCGACCCTCGTCGTGATGCTGATGCCGACCGCCACACTGGTGGTGCCGTTGTTCCTGGAGATCAACGCGGTGCGCCTGATCGGCACGATGTGGTCGATCATCCTGCCGTACTCGTTCTACCCGTTCGGCGTGTACCTGACGTACATCTACTTCACCACCGCCGTGCCGAAGGACCTGCTGGCGGCGGGCTCGGATGGACGGCTGCTCGGAGTTCGGCGTCTTCCGGCACATCGCGCTGCCGCTGGCGACACCGGTCATCGCGCTCGTGGGCTTCTTCAGCTTCGTCGCCAACTGGACCAACTACTTCCTGCCGTACGTGATGCTCCCCGAGAGCGACCAGATGCCGATCCAGGTCGGCGTCGGAAGCCTGCTCAGCAACGTGCCGTCCTTCAACCCGGCGGTCGGCACCCTCGCGATCGAGCGTCCGCAGCTGGCGCTGGCCACGCTGCTGGCCATCACACCGGTGCTGGTCGTCTTCCTGTTCGCCCAGCGCTTCCTGGTCAGCGGGATGCTCGCCGGAGCCACCAAGGAGTAGGCCCCGGCCCACGGCTCCACGGCGTGACGCCCAGAGCCGGCACCCGTCCGCCCGGCCGTCGTCCCCGGCGTGCGCACCGCGCCGCCACCCCGAACGGAGATCCTTGCCATGCCCTTCAGCTCTTCCGACCGCATGTCGGGTGAGGACGCTCCGGCCCTCGTCCGACCGACCGCGCCCGAGGTCCAGGCCCGGGTGCCGGTACTCGAACCACCCGGCTGGGCCGTTGCCCAGCGGTCCCTGTTCGACCTGCTCGACCACGCCTGGCGCCGCTTCGCCCGCGACTTCACCGGCCCGGACGGCCGGCTGAACTACACCGGCCCACTCACCACCCGCGACGGTGTGGACGACTTCTACGAAGTGTTCTTCAACTGGCCCCAGCTGTATCTCCTCGGCGGCGCCGACGATCTGCTGCCCGCCAGTGAGAAGCACTGGGAGGGCGTGACCCGGCAGCTCACCGAACTGGACATGCTGCGCGATGAGTACGAACGCGGTTACGACTGGTTCCACCAGGGCGAGAGCCTGCTCCTGCTCTATTTCCTGTGCATGGCCGCCCCTGAGCGCTGGTCCGAACGCGCCCTGCGCTTCGCCGAGTTGTACGTCGACCCGGCCAACGGCAACTACGACCCCGACCACCGTGTCATCACCCGCCCGCACAACGGCAGCGACCCCGACCGCACGGGCCTGTTCGACGGCGACGTCTATCCCTGGCTGCAGAAGGAGGCCGAGACGTACGGCTTCCCGCTCGAGTGGATTCCCGAGGCGGACGGCGCTCCGTTCCCGCTCTCCGCGGATCCTCGTCTCGGCGCGCAGATGCGGGACCGGACAGGCATCGGCGACACCGCGGTCAACCTCGCCGCGGCCGGACTGGTCCTCAACGCCTGGATCCTGTCCGGCGAGGACCGCTACCGCGACTGGATCGTCGAGTACGTCGGCGCGTGGCGCGAGCGCACCGAGGCGAACGGCGGTCTCATCCCGGACAACGTCGGCCCGGACGGAGTCGTCGGCAGCCTGCTGGAGGACCGCTGGTACGGCGGCCACTACGGCTGGTCCTGGCCGCACGGCTGGCACAGCGTGGGCCACGCGGCCTGTGTGGCCGCGCTCGCGGCGGCCACGGTCACCGGCGACGACGACTACCTCTCCATGGTCGCGACCTCACTCGACACCCTCATCAGACACAGCAAGGTGATGCCCCACACCGACGCGGACTCCAGCCTCCCTTCCAAGTGGGCGGCCGAACTCGGCCCCGACATCCACACACCCACGCCGCATCTGCCGTTCCGCCACAACGACTCGGGCTGGTTCGACCACAACCCGGCCACCGCGCCCGTGCCGGTGGCCCTGTGGCACCACACGGCCTCCGACGCCGACCGCGCCCGGCTGGAGGGGCTGCGCGAAACCGACGGCATCGACTGGCGCACCGTCCGGCCGTTCCGCGCCAAGGAGGAGTCCGGGCACGAGAAGGCCTGGTTCGCCTTCCTCGCCGGCGACGACCCCGGCTACCCCGAGCGGATCCTCGCCACCGCCCAGGCCCAGATCCGCCACCGCCTGCGGCGCATCGACCGCTACCGCGACCTGGACGTACCCGAGGCCGACATCCACGTGTGGCAGCAGTCCAACCCCGTGGCCACCGAAGCCCTCGTCCAGCTCACCTGGGGCGGCCCCCAGGTGCTCTACAACGGCGGCCTGCAACAGGCCCGGCTGCGCTACCACGACGCCGAGGCCCGCCGCGCCGGCCTGCCCCCGGACGTGGCCGCACTGGTCACCTCCATCGACCCCGAAGCGACCACCGTCGAACTGGTCAACCTCTCCCCCGAGGCCGAGCGCACGGTGATCGTCCAGGCAGGCGCCTTCGCCGAGCACACCATCACCGCCGTCCGCTACACGACCTGCGAGGACGACACCTGGATCGGGGACATGTACGACTACGGCCACACCGAGCCGGTCGTCACCGAGGCGGAGCAGGTCTGCGACGGCGCTTTCCTGACAGTCCGGCTGCCCGCGTCCACCCGCATCCGGCTCACACTGCGCCTCCGGCTGCGTGCCGGCACACCCAGCTACCGCACCCCGTTCGACACCCCGGCCGGCCGGCCCTCCCCGGGCCCGGAGGGAGAGACCGCGTGAAGCGCATCGCCCAGACCATCAGGCTCCGCCCCGAGCACCGCGCGGAGTACCTCGAACTCCACTCGGCCGTCTGGCCCGGCGTCGAAGCCGCCCTGCACCGGTCGAACATCCGCAACTACAGCATCTTCCTCCACGGCGATGCGCTGTTCGCCTACTTCGAGTACCACGGCGACGACTTCGAGGCCGACATGGCCGTCCTCGAAGCCGACCCCGAGACCCAGGAGTGGTGGAAGCTCACCGACCCCTGCCAGGAGCCCTGGCCCGACCGGGGCGACTCACGCCAGTGGACGGAACTGCCCGAGATCTGGCACCTCGACCCGCCCGGTGAGGACACCACCGTCTGACACGGCCCCCCCCACCAGACCGACCGACTTGGAACCCGCCGTGACCTCCTCCCCCGCCCCCGTCCTCATCGACGCCCACCACCACCTCTGGGACCTCGACCGACGTCCGCAGCCCTGGCTCGACGACCCCGCCCTGACATCGATCAGCCGCACCTTCACCCCCGGCGACCTGCGCTCCACCGCGACCCATCCCATCGCGGGCCGTCACCTGCACAGCACAGTGGCCGTGCAGTGCATGCCGGACGTTCCCGAGACCGAGGACCTGCTCGCCCTCGCGGAACAGGAGCCGCTGATCGAGGCGGTGGTCGGCTGGGCAGACCTGACGTCGCCGGCGATCGGTGAGGTGCTGGACCAACTGCTCGCCGGACCGGGCGGCGCGTATCTGCGCTCCCTGCGCCATCTCGTCCAGGGCGAGACGGACCCGGGCTGGCTGCAACGCCGGGATGTCGAGCGCGGGTTGGCGGTGGCCAGGGACCGCGGGCTTTCCTACGACGTACTGGTCCGCAGCCATCAGCTCGACCAGGCGATCAACCTGGCCGAACGCTTCCCCGACCTGCCCCAGGTACTCAACCACGCGGGCAAGCCGCACATCGCCCGACGCGAACTGGCGGACTGGCGACGTCAGGTGCAACGGCTGGCCGCACACAAGCAGGTGGCCTGCAAGGTGTCGGGACTGATCACCGAGGCCGACCACGACAGCTGGACCACCGCCGACATCCGCCCGGTGTGGGACATCCTGCTCACCGCCTTCGGCCCCGACCGCCTGATGTTCGGCTCCGACTGGCCGGTCGCCAACCTCGCCGGCGGCTGGAACCGCTGGGCCGCCACCGTGGACGAACTGCTCACCGACTGTGCCGAGAACGAGATCCACGCGCTCCTCGCCGGCACCGCGACCGCCTTCTACCGCCTTCCCGCCTGCAGCTGACCGTCGGCGCTCGTGCTGAAGGAACCAAGGCGTGATCGGCGCGATCGGCGCCGGCATGAACCAGTCGGCCATGCTCGCCCGCTTCCTGCGCGAAACCGCCGCCGACGTCGTCATGCTCGCCGGGCGCTACACCCTCCTCGACCAGTCCGCGCTCGACGACGTCCTGCCCGCCGCACGGGAACTCGGCAAGAGCGTCGTCGCAGTCGGCGTCTTCAACTCCGGCCTGCTCTCCCGCGACCGGCCCACCGAGGGCATGAAATACGACTACCGGGACGCCCCGCCGGCTCTGGTCGCCCGTGCTCGGGCGATCGCAGAGGTCTGCGAGGCGCACGGGACCACCCTGCCCGCCGCCGCCATCGCCTTCCCCCACACGCATCCCAGCACCGTCAACGTCACCCTCGGCATGCGCGACCGCGCACAAGTGACACAGAACGCGGAACTCCAGCGAAGCGCCGTACCCCGGGCGCTCTGGGACGACCTCCGGTGCCAAGGGCTGATCAGGCCCGACGTCCCCACCACATGAGGACGGCACTCGCGAGGGGAGTTCCCGATGCCGCTGATCGACAAGGAGGACCACCACAGGGCAGCCACCGTGGACGAACTGATCCACGACCTCGTAGAGGACACGATCCACGCGCTCCCGGCCAGAGCCACGACCGCCTTGTCCTCGGGACGCTCAAAGGCCGGGGGCGATGAAGATCCGCGTCAACCACACTCACAACACCCCCGGAGCCGCCGTATGAATGCTTTCCCGACCGTCCGAACCAGCAGGAGGGGCAGACGATGAAGCCCGTCACCTCCACCATCGGCAAGTTGTCAGCAGCGCTTGCGATGGCTCTCTCCGCGGTGCTGCTGACATCCCTCACGACGCCGACCCCAGCCTCGGCCGCGACCCAGGCGACCTACTACGTCGCCCCCGACGGCAACGACGCCAACGCCGGGACGATCACCGCGCCGTTCAAGACCCTGCAGCACGCACGGGACGTCGTGCGCACGGTCAACAGCAACATGACCGGCGACATCAACGTCTTTCTCCGCGGCGGCAACTACCCGGTGAGCAGCACCATCAACTTCACGTCGGCCGACTCCGGAACGAACGGCCACCATGTCGTGTATGCCGCCTACCAGGACGAGAAGCCGGTGCTGAACGGAGGCGTTCAGGTGACCGGCTGGACGCAGCACAGCGGGAACATCTGGAAGGCCCCGCTGAGCCGCGACAACAAGCTCCGCGCGCTCTACGTCAACGGCAAGCGCGCCCAGATGGCCTCGAAGACGATCACCTCGGCCGGATGCTACGGGACCTACACCGTCACGGCCGGTCAGGCTCCCTGGGCCTGGGAGTCGGGTTCGCAGTGCGACGGAGCCAAGTACGGCCTCTCCGATCTGCCCGCCGTCGCCTCCAACCAGGACGACGTCGAGATCAAGTCGGCGACGACCTGGACCACGGCCATCGTAGGAGTCCGCCAGATCACCACGAGCTCGGACGGCGCCAACCGCGTGGCCCTGTTCCAGCAGCCGGGCGCGGCCATCGCCCAGGGACCGCCGAACGGCAACTTCAACGCCGGCGGCGGCAGCCACACCTTCATGAACGCGTACGAATTCCTGGACCAGCCGGGCGAGTTCTCTTTCAACAAGACGAACCACACGCTGTACTACTACAAGTCCGGCTCCGAGGACATGACGTCGGCGCAGGTCTTCGCGCCGAACAACGTGTCCACCCTCATCAAGATCGCCGGCACGTCCAGGACCGATCACGCGCGGAACATCACGTTCTCGGGGCTCACGGTCGAGCATTCCGACTGGAACCTGGTCAATGTCGCGGGCTCCGTCTTCCGGCAGGGCCAGCAGGGCAACTCCGGTTCGACCGTGTACGCGAAGAAGAACTTCCACGCGTACACCTACCGCAACGTCGACCTGCCGCCGGGGATCATCCAGATCGAGAACGCCGACGGGATCGTCCTCCGGCGCAACACGGTGCAGCACACCGGCGCCGACGGAATCAACATGGTCAACGATGTGACGGACTCGCAGTTGACCGGCAACGTCACGAATGACATAGCCGGATCCGCTGTCACCGTGGGACACCCCCAGCACGTGTACATCGGGGACTACACCTCGACCAACAACGAGAAGTACCCGGTGAACGTCGAGGGTGTCTGCAAGAACATCTCGATCACGAACAACTACCTCTACGACAGCGCGGTGTTGTTCCAGGGGTCCAGCCCCGTTTCGGCGTACTTCGTCGATTCCCTGTCCGTGCAGCACAACCGGATCGAGAAGTCCCCATGGGCGGGCATCACCCTCGGCTGGGGATGGTGGAACTTCGACGGTTCGGCGAACTCGATCCGACCGGGTGTGCCGACCACCACGGCGAAGAACAACACCATCAGCCACAACCAGCTCGTCGACACGATGCAGGTGCTCGGTGACTCCGCTCCCATCTACACGCTGGGCAGCCAGCCGGGAACCGAGATCAGCGACAACTACATCCAGGGCGTTCCGGCCGGCCACAAATACGGAATCCACCCCGATGAAGGCTCCGCCTACATCAACGAGCACGACAACGTGCTCGACATCGACCCGAACGTGGCCTACACCATCAACTCCGGCAACTGGGGCCGGCAGCACGACCTGAGCATCACCAACACCTACGGCACCATCAACAAGATCCTCGAGAAGAACGTCCCGAACAGCACCATTGAGGACGTGCACGCGTACGCGGACAACGTGTGGCCGTCGCAGGCGTACGGCATCGCCGTGAACTCCGGCCCGGAGGACGCCTACAAGGACATCGTCCCCCGGAGCAACCTGGGTCTGCAGGACTACGCCCTGCCCGCGAGCACGTTCACCGGCAAGGGCGTGTCGTCCATCCCCGTCCGCACCCTCGGTGACGCGACCAGGACTCTCTGGCTGGCTCCCTCCGGTACGACGACGTTCGCCGTCGGCCCCACCATGACGAAGGCAGCCGGAACCGCGACGACGATCAATGTCCCGCCGACGGCCGGCGACTACCGCCTCTACGTCGTGGACGCCCAGGGGAACGCATCCCCCGCGTCGAAGTCGCTCGTTCGGCAGCGATGGACCTACGTCGACGACAAGGACTCCACTCTCAGCTATTCCTCCGGCTGGTCGAGCTGGAACGACGCGCAGGACTTCAAGGGGTCCGAGAACTTCACGAGCAGGGCGGGCGACCACGTCCAGTACTCGTTCACCGGCTCGGGCGTTCGGTACCTCGGCATGAAGCAGCCGAACATGGGGAAGGTCGACGTCTACCTCGACGGCACCCTCGCGCAGGCGGGCATCGACGCCTATGCCTCGACGGTGACGAAGCAGGTGGTGCTGTTCGAGAAGACGGATCTGGCCGCGGGCCCCCACACGATCAAGGTCGTGTGCGCCGGAACCAAGAACTCGGCCTCTTCCAGCACCGTCTGTGCGCTGGACGCGTTCGCCTCCCTCCCCTTCCCCGCCAAGAACGCGTTCTACAAGGTCATCAACAAGAACAGCGGCAAGGCGATCGACGTCTCCGGCGGATCGACCTCCGCCGGGGCGAACATCATCCAGTGGAACGACACCGGAGCGCAGAACCAGCACTGGCGGTGGGTCGCGGTGGGTGACGGCAGCTACGAGATCGTCAACCAGAACAGCGGTGAACTGCTGGACGTCAGCAACGCCTCCACCGCGGACGGCGCGTCCATCATCCAGTGGCCCGACAACGACGGTGCGAACCAGCACTGGACACTGGTCGCCGACGGAAACGGCCACTACAAGATCAAGAATGTGAGGAGCGGCAAGCTGCTCGCGGTGTCCGGCTCGTCGACGACAGCAGGCGCCCAGCTCGTGCAGACGACGGACACGAACGACGAAAGCCAGCTATGGCAGGCGGTGAACGTGGACTGATTCCCGCCGCGTCACGGGCCGCACACCCCGCTCAGCCGCCTCGGTGTGCTGCTCGACGAAGCCGCGTGGGCCCGGAGGGCGTGCTCCCCCGGGCCCACGCACCGGCTACTTCAGGTAGGGGCCGTCGGCACCGATCTTTCCGGGGCCGTTCAGCACGTAGACCCGCAGGTTGCCCTTGCCCGGTGCCGCCACGGAGAGCGTGCCGTTGGAGACGGTCTTCACGTCGCCGGTGACGGCGTCCCGGTAGGTGCCGTTCGGGATGCCGGTGTACGTGGCGCTCCCGGTGACCGTGACGAGCGCGAAGCTGTCGGTGCCGCCGCTGGTGTAGCGGCGCTTGAACGCCATCGAGCCGGTGATGCCGTCGGTCGAGTACTGGCCCATCTGGAGGGCCGGGACGGCACGGCGGATCTGGTTCAGCCGCTGGAGGTGCTTGACGAGCGGCTGCGCCAGAGTGGTGGCGACCTCGCCGGTCGCCGAGTCGGCGGTGCCGAACTCGGTGGCGGTGACGGTGCCTTGGAGATGGTCGCCGTAGTACGCGCGGCCCGTGGACGCCAGCGGGCAGGTCGGCCCGCAGTCGATCTGCTTGCCCTTCACCGGGGTCCACCTGGCCTTCGGGCGGCGCACCACCCTCAGCGTGGGCGCGGGCACAGCCTTGTACGTCGTCCTGCTCAACGCCCTCTGAACCCCCGGCCTGCCCGCGAACCCGCCCGAACGTCTCAACTGCCCCAGGAGAAAAGCCCGTTGACCCCGGACAGCTACTACGAACCCATCGACGACCACCGCTACAAGCCGACGCTCCACGCGGGCGGAGCCTGGAGCGCGGACGAGCAGCACTTCAGTCCGCTGGGCGGGCTCGTCGCGCATGCCATCGACCGTCACCGGGCCGCCCGGCCGGACGACGGCCTGGTCCTGTCCCGGATCAGCTACGACATCCTCGGCCGCCCGGCCCTCGACGAGTGCGAGATCGAGGTGGAGACCATCCGGCCCGGCCGGACCATCGAGCTCCTCGAAGCGGTCGTACGGATCGCCGATCGGCCGGTCGTCCGGGCCCGCGCCTGGTTCCTGTCCGGCCACGACACCACCGCGGTCGCGGGCGGCTCCGACGGCCGCCTCACCGCGCCGGAGTCACTGTCCTCGTGGCCGATGTCCGACGTGTGGCCCGGCGGTTACATAGCCTCCCTGGACGTCCGCCCCGTCGCACCGCCCCGGCCGGGCCGTGCGACCGTGTGGGTCTCCACGCCGCTGGATCTGGTCGCCGGCGTTCCGGTCAGCCCCCTCGCGCCGTTTCTCGCCCTGGTCGACACGGCCAACGGCATCGCCGTCCGGCAGCCGCCCACCGCGTGGATCTTCCCCAACGTCGACCTGACCGTCCATCTCCACCGCCAGCCACGAGGCGCCTGGACGGGACTGGACACCACCGTCACCTTCGGCCCTTCCGGACAGGGCCTCACCAGCACGGTCCTGCACGACGTCGACGGCCCGGTCGGCCACGCCCAGCAGATCCTCACGGTCCGGCCCGCGCCGGGGGCATGAGGGGCTCGGGCCGCACCCCACACCTACGCCCGCACTCACCCCCACACCCACACCCGTGCAACTATGCCAAAATCGCCTATAAGCATCAGAGGGGAATCCCTGTGAACAGCTCCGCCGACAAGATCGGCTACGGCGACATACAGCTCGACCGCACAGGTCAGGCCGAGGCCTTCGACGCCCTCGGTGAGCGCTATGACGAGGCCTTTCCCCACAAGGAAGGCCAGGTCGCGTCCGCCGAGTGGCTCGGTGTGTCCCTGTCGGCCGGTTCCCGCGTGCTGGACCTGGGGTGCGGCACCGGGATCCCGACGGCGCGCCAGTTGGCGGAGGCGGGCCTCGATGTCGTCGGTGTCGATCTGTCGGACGGGATGGTCTCGCTGGCCCGCAAGCAGGTGCCCGCCGGGGAGTTCCATCGGGCGGACATCGCGGATCTGCGGCCCGGAGGCCCTTTGGACCTCGGCCGTTTCGACGCGGCGACGGCCTTCTTCTCGCTGCTCATGCTCCCGCGCGCCGAGATCCCTCTCGCGCTGCAGACCGTTCACCACCTGCTGGTTCCGGGCGGTCTGTTCGCGCTGTCGATGGTGGAGGCCGATGTCGACGACTTCTCGATCCCGTTCATCGGCGAGAGCATCCGCGTCTCCGGCTATCTGAGGGACGAGCTGCGCGCCGTCGTCGAGGCGGCCGGCTTCGAGATCACCGACGAGTCTTCGTACACGTACGCTCCGGCCATCGCGGACGTCCAGCCCGAGGTGCAGATCTTTCTGCGCTGCCGACGGCGCCCGGCTGACGACTCCTGATCCGCCCGCTCCGGCGCGGGCCCACACGTCGGGAAGGACACGCATGACGAAGCGGCTCGGGGCCGACAAAGGCCCCGGCAGGCAGGTGGCCGGCACGCAGCAGCAGGCGGCCGGCACGCACCAGCACGCCGCTCTCCCGCAGCGGCCGCCCCGGCCCCAGCACCCCGTTGAGCCCCCCGTGTCCAGCGACCGTGCCGACGAGGCCGAGGACCTGCCGCAGTCGCGAACTCGTGCCGGCTCGGACGACAGTGATCCGGCGATGCTCCCGGCGGCCGCGCGAGCCCCTGCCGGTGGGCCGGGGGATCCACGGCGCGAGGGGCCGGACGCCATCGAGCCGCAGACCGACAGGCTCCGCTATCTCGACGCGGCGACCCGGCGGATCGCCCGCGGCATGAAACTCGACGAGACGTTGTACGAGCTGTGCCGGGCGGCCGTCCCGGCCTTCGCCGACACGGCGTTCGTCCATCTGTACGATCCACTGCCGGTCGGCGACGAGGTCACCGCCGCTCCCGGCGCCCTGCGGCTGCACACCACGGACCGCGTCGCCCCGCAGGACCCGGCCGCCCCGACCGCCGCCGGCTTCCCCGACCCCCCGGGCCCCGAGCCGCCCGCGCAGGCGGCGGAAGTCGTACGCCCGGCCGCCGACGGTCAGCTCGCCAAGCTGCTGGAGGACGGGCGGCCCGTGCTCGGGAGTACCGCGGGCGTCACCTCCACCGCGGCCGAACTGCTGGGCACCACGAACGCCCCACAGGCCATGCCGCCCGGGCAACGGCTGATCATCGCCCCGTTGCACGGCCGCAGCCATGCCCTGGGCACCGTCGTCCTCCTCCGCGGACCCGACCGGCCCGACTTCACCGGCGACGACCTTCTCGTGGCCTCCCAGCTCGCCACCCACACCGCTCTGGGAATCGACAAGGCGATGCTGTTCGCCCGCGAGGCATCCGTCGCGGACGCGCTGCAGCGCACGATGCTCCCGCCGTCGCTGCCCGAGCCTCCCGGAGTCCGGCTGGCCAGCCGGTACCTGCCGTCCTCGCGGACCGCGCAGGTCGGCGGCGACTGGTACGACGCGATCCCGCTGCCCGGCCACCGCGTCGCCCTCGTCATCGGCGACGTGATGGGCCACTCCATGACATCGGCCGCGATCATGGGCCAGCTGCGCACCACCGTGCAGACCCTGGCCCTGCTCGACCTGCCGCCCGACGAGGTCCTGCACCACCTCGACGAGCAGGCCGGGCGCCTGGGCACCGAGCACACGGCGACCTGCCTCTACGCCATGTATGACCCCGTCCTGCACCGACTGCTGGTCTCCAACGCCGGCCATCTGCCGCCCGTGCTCCTTCACCCCGACGGTCGCGGGGAGATTCTGATGGTCCCGCCCGGAGCGCCGATCGGTGTGGGCATGGGCGGATTCGAGTCCACCGAGCTGCACGCGCCGGCCGGAGCGACTCTGCTGCTGTACACCGACGGCCTGGTCGAGTCCCGTGACTCGGATGTGCTGACCGGGGTGGATCGGCTGCGGGCCCGGCTGCACGCGGCCGCATCGGGGTCCGCGCCCCCGACGCTGGAAACGCTGTGCGACGAGGCGCTCGGCACGCTGGGCGCGGGAGACCGCGACGACGACATCGCGCTGCTCGCCGCCCGGTTCGAGGGCATCCTGCCGGAGACCGTCGCGTACTGGTACCTGGCCCCTCGCCCGCAGACCGCGGGACAGGCCCGTCGGCTGACCCGCAGGACACTCCACCTGTGGGGGCTCGACTCCCTGGTGGAGTCCACCGAACTCCTGGTCAGCGAGGTGGTGGCGAACGCCGTGCGCTTCGCCTCCCGGCCGATCACGCTACGGCTGCTCTGCACGGACGTCCTGCGCTGCGAGGTCGGTGACGACTCGCCGGTGGTGCCGAGGATGCGGCACGCCCGGCTGAGCGACGAGGGCGGCCGAGGCCTCTTCCTGGTGGACCAACTGGCACTGCGCTGGGGAGCGACGAGGGTGAGCACGGGCAAGGTGGTCTGGTTCGAACAGCCGCTGCCCGGCGATCAGGCGCTCGGCTGAGGATCCGATCCCGCATCGGTTGTATCGATTGGCGCGGCACGGGGCGGGTGTCGGTGCGCTGCTCGTCGCTGGAGTTCACCGAGGGCGACGACGCCTCGTCTCATCCCCTCGCACCGCGTGGAGGAACGCCTCCTCGCACGGGATGCTTGAGGGAGGGCGACCTACGGGGGCGGCCGGGAGGTGAGGGCGGTGATCGCCGTCAACCCGATGGACAGTGCCTCGGTGCTGGCGACCTTCGGTGCGCTCGGTGTCCTCGTGGTGATCTTCGCGGAGTCGGGCCTGCTGGTCTTCGGCTTCTTCCTGCCCGGTGACACGCTGCTGTTCCCGGCGGGTGTGCTGTGCGCGGGAACCGCCGAGCAGGCACCTCGGCTGGTGCTGTGGCAGGTGCTGCTGGGTGCGGCCGTCGGCGCCGTCGTGGGGGCCCAGGTCGGGTTCCTGCTCGGGCGGCACGGCGGGCGTGCCCTGCTGGCCCGCACCTCGAAACGGCGTGTGCGGGAGACGGCGGCGCAGGCGGAGCGGCTCCTGGCCCGCTATGGCTACGGCAAGGCCCTGGTGATCGGTCGTTTCATCCCGATGGTGCGCACCGTCCTGCACCCCGCGGCGGGCGCGCTCGGCGTGCCCACCCGCACCTTCACCGTCTGGCAGATCGTCGGCGGGCTGCTCTGGTCGCAGAGTCTCGTCCTGGCCGGATACGCGCTGGGGGCCTCCGTCCCCGACGTCGACGACTTCCTGCTGCCGCTGGTCGCCCTCGTCGTCGTGATCTCCCTGCTGCCCCTCCTCCCCATGCTGGCCGAGGCCCGCCGCGCGAGGCGGGATCGCTGACCTCGTTCGACATGCCGGACATTGTTCGAAACCTCTTGACGCTGCGCCACACCCCGATTGACACTCTCGCAACACGACGTCACACAGCCGAAACGGCAGGGTGCCCAGGCCGAGGCCCCGCCATGCCTCAGCAGGGACTCCACATGCCGTACATCGCACGCGTCCGTGGCCGCGCGAGACGTCTGGCGGGCCGACTCGCCGGGCTGACCGCCGCGTCGCTGCTCCTGGGACTCGCCGTACCCACCGTTCCCGCGCTGGCCGCGGACACGGCCGAACCGGCCGAGATCACGGACGGTCTCGCCCTCTGGTACAAGCTCGACGCCACCTCCGGCAGTACCGTGACCGACGCCTCCGGCCACGGCCGCGACGGCACGGTGGGCGGCGCCGCCGACTGGTCGGGCACCGGCGAGGGGCTCGCCTTCAACGGCTCGGACACCTACGTCAAGATGCCGAACGACGTCTTGAAGGGCATGGACGCGATCACCGTCTCGATGGACATGCGGATGGACTCCGCGCAGTCCACGCCGTACTTCATCTACGGCTTCGGCAACTCCAGCGGCAGCAGCGGCAACGGCTACCTGTTCACCACCGGCAACTCCTACCGGACGTCCATCGCCAGCGGGAACTGGTCGACGGAGCAGACCACCAAGCCCGCCGACTCGCACAATCTGACCCGCGCGGTGTGGAAGCACCTCACCTACACCCAGACCGGCAGCACCGGTGTCCTGTACGAGGACGGTGTGGAGGTCGGCCGCAACACCTCGGTCACCATCACCCCCGGCTCCATCGGCTCCGGCACCACCACCGCCAACTACATCGGCAAGTCGGTCTACTCCGGCGACAAGCTCTTCAAGGGCCGCATCCGCGACTTCCGGGTCTACGACCGCGCCCTCGCCGGCTCCGAGGTCGAGCAACTCGCCCTCCCCGTCGCCACGCAGGGCGTCGCCGACGACAAGGCCGCGCTGAGCCTCGGTGACACCAGCGCCGTCACGGCCGACCTCGACCTGCCGAGGACCGGCACGGCCGGCGGTTCCACGATCACCTGGGCCAGCGACAACCCCGGCGTCGTGTCCGACTCCGGCGCGGTGACCCGCCCCGCGGCCGGTGAACCGGACGCTCACGCCACGCTCACGGCGACCCTGAGGAAGGGCAGCGTGACCGACACCAGGACCTTCGACGTCACGGTCCTGCCGGCCTTCGACGACGGGACGGCCACCGAGCAGGCCGCCGAGTCCCTCGGCGTCCACAACCTCGACGACGTACGCGGCAACCTGGCGCTCCCCGCGCGGGGTGACTACGGCACCGACGTCGCCTGGTCCTCCGCGAACCCGGACGTCATCTCCAACGACGGCGTGGTCCACCGCCCCGCGCACGGCGACGGATCCACCACCGTCGAGCTGACCGCCACCGTCACCAAGGGCGAGGCGAAGGCGACCCGCACCTTCACCGCGAAGGTCCCGGAGCTCCCCGCGAAGCAAGCCCTCAAGGGCTACATGTTCAGCTACTTCACCGGCGAGGGAACCGCGGACGGCGAACAGCTCTACGCCGCCCTCAGCAAGGGCAACGACCCCCTGAAGTGGCGTGAGCTGAACGACGGCAAGCCGGTCCTCACCTCCACGCTCGGCGAGAAGGGCCTGCGCGACCCGTTCATCATCCGCTCCCCGGAGGGCGACAAGTTCTACCAGATCGCCACCGACCTCAGGATCTACGGCAACGGCGACTGGGACGCCTCCCAGCGCACCGGCAGCAAGTCCATCATGGTCTGGGAGTCCACCGACCTGGTGCACTGGACGAACCAGCGCCTGGTCAAGGTCTCGCCGGACAGTGCGGGCAACACCTGGGCGCCGGAAGCCTTCTACGACGCGCAGCGCGGTGAGTACGTCGTCTTCTGGGCGTCGAAGCTGTACGACAACGAGGCGCACTCCGGCGACACCTACAACCGCATGATGTACGCGACCACCCGCGACTTCTACACCTTCAGCGAGCCCAAGGTGTGGATCGACCGCGGCTACTCCGTCATCGACTCCACGGTGATCGCGCACGACGGGACGTACTTCCGCCTCTCCAAGGACGAGCGGAACAACACCTCCTCCACCCCCAACAGCAAGTTCATCTTCGAGGAGAAGAGCGACTCCCTGCTGGACCTGTCCTGGGACGCCGTCGCCGAAGGCATCGGCAAGGGCGCGATGAGCGCGGCCGAGGGGCCGCTGGTGTTCAAGTCGAACGCCGAGGACAAGTGGTACGCGTTCCTCGACGAGTTCGGGGGCCGCGGCTACATCCCCTTCGAGACGACCGACCTCGCCTCCGGCACCTGGACCCCGTCCACCGGCTACGACCTGCCGGCCAAGCCCCGTCACGGCACCGTCCTGCCGGTCACCCAGGCCGAGTACGACCGCCTGCTGCGCGCCTATCAGCCCGACCAGCTCGTAGCGAGCGTCGAGGGCGTGAAGGTGACGACGAAGACCGGTCAGGCGCCGGTTCTGCCGGCCACGGTGATCGCCGAGTACGCCGACGGCGTCAAGCGCCCCGTCGCCGTCACCTGGGAGGACGTCCCGGAGTCGAAGTACGCCGAGCCCGGCACCTTCACCGTGACCGGAAGCCTGCCGGACGGCGCCGCGATACCGGTCCAGGCCGAGGTCACCGTCTCGCAGGAAGGCCCGGACGTCCCGGCCGACCTGCTCCTGAGTTACGACTTCGACGAGACCGGCGGCAACATCGCCCGTGACTCCAGCGGGCACGGCTACCACGGCACCTACGTCCGTACGCCCGACTTCGGCACCGGAGTCGAGGGCGGCTCGTTCAGGATGTCCGGCGGTTCGAGCGGCTCGACCACCGCGCCGTACGTCCGTATCCCGAACGGCGTGCTGAAGAACGCCGACAGCGTGACCGTCTCGACGTACGCCAAGTGGAAGGGCGGCGACAGCTTCCAGTGGCTGTTCGGGCTCGGCCCCGACAGCGACAAGTACCTCTTCGCGACCCCCTCCAACGGCGGCTCCAGCCTCTACTCGGCCATCACGAAGGCGAGTTGGTCGGCGGAGTCGAAACTGACGGCCGGCTCGCAGCTCACGCCCGGCGAGTGGCGGCACGTCACCGTCACCCTCGACGGCACGACCGGCACGATGGCGCTCTACGTCGACGGCATCCAGGCGGCCCGCGCGACCGGCGTCACCATCAAGCCGTCCGAGCTGTACGACGCGAACAAGGACCACAGCGGCTACATCGGCAGGTCCCTGTACGCGGCCGACCCGTACTTCGGCGGCGAGGTCGACGACTTCCGCGTCTACGACCGGGCCCTCACGGCAGCGGAGGTCATGGAGCTCAGCGGCAACACCGCGGGCATCGCGAAGGCGACGGACCCCGCGCTGAAGGTCGACGCCCTCGTCGACAACGCCGGCAGCAGGATCACCCTGCCGATGAAGGAGGGCACCGACCTCACCGCGCTGGCACCGGAGTTCACCCTCGCCCACGGCGCGGCGATCAACCCCGCCTCCGGCAGCGTGCAGGACTTCAGCAAGCCGGTGACGTACGAAGTCACGGGCTCCGACGGCAAGAAGCGCACCTGGACGGTATCGGCGCTCGTCATGAGAAGCCCGGTGCTGCCGGGTCTCAACGCCGACCCGAACATCGTCCGCTTCGGCGACACCTTCTACCTGTACCCGACCACCGACGGCTTCGAGGGCTGGAGCGGTACGCAGTTCAAGGCGTACTCCTCGACGGACCTGGTGCACTGGAAGGACCACGGCGTCATCCTCGACCTCGGTCCAGACGTCTCCTGGGCGGACAGCAGGGCCTGGGCGCCGACGATCGCCGAGAAGGACGGGAAGTACTACTTCTACTTCTGCGCCGACGCCAACATCGGTGTGGCCGTCTCCGACTCGCCGACCGGGCCCTTCAAGGACGCGCTCGGTCGACCGCTGCTCAAGGCAGGCCAGTTCAGCGGCCAGATGATCGACCCGGCGGTCTTCACGGACGACGACGGTCAGTCGTATCTGTACTGGGGCAACGGCCACGCCTACGTGGCCCCGCTGAACGACGACATGACCTCCGTCGACACCTCGAAGATGAAGGACATCACGCCCAGCGGCTACAACGAGGGCACCTTCGTCATCAAGCGCAAGGGCACCTACTACTTCATGTGGTCGGAGAACGACACCCGGGACGAGAACTACCGCGTCGCCTACGCCACCGGCCCCTCCCCCACCGGCCCGTGGACCAGGCACGGCGTGATCCTGGAGAAGGACCTCTCCCTCGGCATCAAGGGCCCCGGCCACCACTCGGTCGTCCATGTCCCGAACACCGACGACTGGTACATCGCCTACCACCGGTTCGCCATCCCCGGCGGTGACGGCACCCATCGTGAAACCACCGTCGACAAGCTGGAGTTCGACGCCGACGGCCTGATCAAGAAGGTCGTGCCCACGCTGACCGGCATCGACCCCGTCACCGTCGTCCACGCCGGCCCGGACACCGACGGCACCGAGGGCGACCGCATCCCGCTGAACGGCACGATCTCCGGGGCGGGCGGCCCGAAGTGGGCGGTCGAGGAGGGAGCGCCCTGCGCCGTCAGCGACGCCGGGGCGGCGAAGACGACGCTCACCTGCACCGACGACGGCACCTACACGGTCACGCTGACCGGGGGCCGCAGCAGCGACACGGCCACCGTCGAGGTCGCCAACGCGGCACCGGCCATCACGTCCGCGAGCGGGCCCGCGTCCCCGGTGCCGGCCGGCAAGCGCACGGTGATCACCGCCGCGTTCGCCGACCCGGGCACCAGTGACACCCACACCTGCCGCATCGACTTCAAGGACGGCACCGAACCCACGGACGGCACGGTGAGCGGCGCCGGCTGCCGGGCCGAGCACACCTACGCCAAGGCCGGCATCCACCGCCCGGTGATCATGGTCACGGACGACGACGGCGCCTCGGACAGCACCACCCTCCCCGAGCTGATCGTCTACGACCGCGCGGCGGGCCCCGCGCTCGGCACCGGCGTGATCACTTCACCGGCGGGCGCCTACCCGGCCGCTCCTGACCTGACCGGCAAGGCGGCGTTCTCCTTCGCCGCCCTCTACGCGAAGGGAGCCACGGTCCCCACCGGAAAGGCCGACTTCGACCTCGGTCCGGCCAGGCTGAAGTTCCGCTCCACCGGCTCCGACTGGCTCGTGGTCAGCGGTTCCCGGGCCGTCTACCAGGGCACCGGCCAGGTCAACGGGCGCAGCGGCTACGGCTTCCGTGTCACCGCCACCGACGCCCCTGACACCTTCCGGATCAGGATCTGGAAGAAGTCCACCGGTGACGTCGTCTACGACAACGCCACCGGCGCGAAGACCACGGGCTTCGTCACCCTGGGCAGGGACTCGCGCTAGAAGGCCGCTACGTGCCCTGAGCCAGCGCCGAGACCTCGGCCTGGCTCAGGGCTTTGCCGTACAGAAGGAGGTCTACCTGGTCGTCACCGGCACGCCCGCCACCGTGCACCACTACGAGTTCCGCATCAGCGGCGCCACGCCCTCCGGGTACGAGCGGGGTCACCAGAAGCCGGCCGCGGCGGGCACTGGCACGCCAACGGTGGCGGCTGGGTCGGCAACGCCCGGATCGAGGGCTTGGCCTGGGTCAACTCCGGTGCCACGATCGGCGGCAACGTCGTCGTCAGGGACAACGCCGTCGTGCAGGGCGGCGCCAGTCTCTCGGGCGGCCTGGTGCTCGGCGGGGACGCCGAGATGTGGATCACGTGCTCGGCCGGCACGTACCTGATGTTCGACCCGGACCGCGGCTGCGACGGCCGGGGCGGCGAGAGCGACGTCAATCCGGCCCACGGCACGTTCACGGACGCGGAGCTGTCGATCACCATCTAGGGGCAGGCCGGCGCGGTGTCCGACGGGGAGTCCATGGTGAAGGTGCCGTAGACGCCGACGCCGTCCTGGAGCTGGTCCTCCGGGTAGTCCGGGGAGGTGACGACCGGCTTCTGGGGGCTCGCGTCGTCGTAGACGAACTCGCAGACCGCTCCAGCCCCTCCGGCACCCTGAAACCACTCTGAAACCGCGCCGAAGGCGGCCCTGCGCACACTCCGGGGCATGAACTCACCACGGCAGCGCACCGGTCAGACGCCCCCGGCCATCGAGGCCGTGGGGCTGCGCAAGGCGTACGGCACGAAGGTCGTCCTCGACGGCATCGATTTGCGGGTGCCGCGCGGCACGGTCTTCTCGCTGCTCGGCCCGAACGGCGCAGGCAAGACCACCACCGTCCAGATCCTCTCCACCCTGATCCGTGCCGACGGCGGCACCGCCCGTATCACCGGGCACGACGTGTCCGCCGAGCCGCAGTCCGTGCGCGCCGCGATCGGGGTCACCGGCCAGTTCTCCGCCGTCGACAACCTGATCACCGGCGAGGAGAACATGGCGCTGATGGCGGACCTGCACCATCTGGACCGCAGTGCGGGCAGGCGCGTCACCGCCGAGCTGCTCGAACGCTTCGACCTCGTGGACGCCGCGAAGAAGCCCGCCGCCACGTACTCCGGCGGTATGCGGCGGCGCCTGGACCTCGCGATGACGCTGGTCGGCTCCCCCGAGGTGATCTTCCTGGACGAGCCGACGACCGGCCTCGACCCGAGCGCACGGCACGCGGTGTGGCAGATCATCCGCGAGCTCGTGGCAGGCGGGGTCACGGTCTTCCTCACCACGCAGTACCTGGAGGAGGCGGACCAGCTCGCCGACCGCATCGCGGTCCTGAACGGCGGCCGGATCGTCGCCGAGGGCACCGCGGACGAGCTGAAGCGGCTCGTCCCCGGCGGCCATGTCCGCCTCCGCTTCCTCGACCCGGCCGAACTCGCCCGCGCCGCCGAGGTGCTGGGCGTGGGCCTGCGCGACGACGAGGCGCTGACCCTCCAGGTCCCGGGCGACGGCAGCGTCCACACCCTGCGCGCCCTGCTCGACGCCCTCGACGGCGCCCGCGTCGCCGTGGACTCGCTGACCATGCACACCCCCGATCTCGACGACGTCTTCTTCGCGGTGACCGGCCGCCCCGACCACGAGAAGGTGCAGACCCGATGACCGCCGCCGCCCAGCCCGCCACCCCGCACCTGCGCGACTCGCTCACCATGCTGCGGCGCAACCTGCTGCACGCCCGCCGCTACCCCTCGATGACACTCCAGGTCGCGCTCATCCCCGTCTTCCTGCTCCTCCTGTTCGTGTACGTCTTCGGCTCCGCGCTCGGCACCGGAATCGGCCAGGGCGGCGACCGCACCGCCTACCTCGCCTATCTCGTCCCCGGCATCCTGCTCATGACCGCGGGTGTCGGAGCCGTGCCGACCGCGGTCGCCGTGTGTACGGACATGACCGAGGGCATCGTCGCCCGCTTCCGTACGATGGCGATCTCCCGGGCGTCGATCCTGGTCGGCCATGTGGTCGGCAGCGTCATCCAGACGGCGATCACCCTGGTCCTGCTGATGGCCGTCGCCCTCGCCATCGGTTTCCGTCCCGACGCGAGTGCCGTGGAATGGCTGGCGGCCTGCGGGCTGCTCGTGCTCTTCGTCCTCGCGCTGACCTGGTTCTCGGTCGCCCTGGGACTGATCAGCAAGACGCCCGAGGGCGCCAGCAACGCCCCGCTGCCGATCTCGTTCCTGCTGCCCTTCGTGAGCAGCACCTTCGTGCCGGTCGACTCGATGCCCTCCGGGATCCGCTGGTTCGCCGAGTACCAGCCGTTCACCACGGTCATCGAGACCGTCCGCGGGCTGCTGACCGGCGCCGGGATCGGCCACAACGGCTGGATGGCCGTGGCGTGGTGCGTGGCGATCGCGGTCCTCGGGTTCCTGTGGTCGCTCCGCCTCTTCGACCGCGACGCCCACTGAACACCCCCACTGAAGAAGGGCAGTTGCCATGACCACCGTCCGCCTCACCCCCGAACTCGTCGAGCACCCCGTGGGCGCCTACGCCGACCTGCGCTCCCGTCCCGGCCTCGGCCACGTCCTCCTGCCGGGCCTCGACACCCCCGTACGACTGGTCACCCGCCACGAGGACGTGCGGGCCGCGCTGAGCGAGCCGCGCCTGATCCGGGACCGTTCGACGATCGCCGACTCCGACATGCCGGATCCGCAGGCCGAGTTGCTGGCGCAGGGCCTCGACGGCCTCCCGCCCGAGTACGCGCAGTACCTCTCCGGCCACCTGGCCCTCTTCGACGGGGACGAGCACACCCGCCGCCGCAACCCCCTCACCCGCGCCTTCACCGCCCGCCGGGTGGCCGCACTGCGCCCCTTCGTCGAGAAGACGGCACAGCAGCTGATCGAGGCCCTCGCCGAGCGTGAACAGGCCGATCTGCTGGGCGAGTTCGCCTATCCGCTGAGCACGGCCGTGATCTGCGCGCTTCTCGGCGTGGACGCGGCCGACCAGGACAGGGTGTGCGGGTGGATCCGGGACTTCGCCTACGGCGACGGCAGCCGCGTCCTCGAAGGGCTCGGCGGTGTCGTGGAGTACGCCAAGGACCTGGTCGCCCGGCGCCGGGCCGAGCCCGCCGACGACCTGGTGTCGGCGCTGCTGGCGGACGGCGGCATGACCGACGACGAGATCGTCACCGTCTTCTTCCTGCTGATCAACACCGGTATCACCCCGCCCCCCCTGTTCCTGGCCCATGCCGTCCTCGCCCTGCTGGACCACCCGGACCAGCTGGAACGGCTGCGCGCCGAGCCGGAGCTGCTCGGCCGCGCGGTCCCCGAACTCCTGCGGTACGTCACGCTGGTGCGCATGGGCGCCACGCTGTACGCGACCGAGGACTTCGTGTTCGCCGGCACACCGCTGGTGAAGGGCGAGGCGGTGACGGTGGCCCTGTTCGCCGCGGACCACGACCCGGCCGTGTACGACGCCCCCGAACGCCTCGACGTGACACGGGAGTTCGGCCGCGGCGACGGTCACCTCGCCTTCGGGCACGGCCCGCACTACTGCATCGGCGCGGCGCTCGGCCGGCTGGTGACGGGTGTCGTCTTCGAGGAGCTTGTCGTGAACCGGCCCACAGCACCGCGGTTGGCCGTGGACCGCGCCGGTCTCCGCTTCGGGCACTGGCCCGGTGACGGCTTCCACCTGCTGGGCCTGCCGGTCAGGCTGTGAGCCGGCTCCGGCCCCGCACCAGGGCGAGCGCGGCCTCGCGAAGCCCGTCGTCGTCCAGGGCGGCGTACGTGGACACCGCGTCCTCGTATGCCGCCTTGTCGGCGTTCTCGGCGTCCTCGCGAGCGCGGGCGGAGGACATCGTGGGCTGGAAGCTGCGCAGATAACGGAACCGTTCGGCGAGCGCGATCAGCCGAACACCGCCCGCGTCCCCCTTCGCCAGATCGGCCGTGCCGAGCGCGAGCAGCAGCGCACCGCACAGCGGGAAGTAGGCGGGCTGGACGGCAGGTGAGCGGGTCAGCAGGCTCGTGAGGCGGTCGGGCAGGGCGGCGAGGAGGTGTGCGACGAGGTCCATCCGGCCGTACCGGGCGTGTGCGGTCACGGCGACCGACTGGAGCTCCGGCCCCCAGGCCTCCATCACCGGTTCACCGCCGGGTACCGAATGCGCGATGTGCGCCAGCCGGTCCAGGGTCCGGCGCCACAGGCCCAGTCCCGTCTCGATGTCGCCCCGCGCGAGCGCCATCTCGGCGCGAGCGCCCAGGTCGGGGGTGAACGGGTCGGAGGCGGCGTTCTCGCGCTGGTAGCGCAGCGCCTGCTCCAGCCAGTGTTCCGCCTCGTCGAGGTCTCCGGCCTGCAGGCTGGCCAGCATGATCCCCCAGCGCAGGCCGATCGAGTCGGTCCACTCGCCGTACTCTTCGAGCGCTTCGAGCGCGGCCTTCATGGGCCCGATCGACTCGGCACCGCGCTCCATCTGCAGGCACAGTTCGGCGAACCGGGCCCTCGGCCAGATCCGGAGCACCGGGATGTCCTGGTCGCCGACCGCGTCGAGCATCCGGCGGGCGGCCACGAGGGCTCGGTCGGGTTGGCGGTCGTGCTCCCACACATAGCTGGCGGCACCGTTGGCGATGCCCGCGAGCAGCGGCTCGTCGCCGGCGCACAGCGCGTCGAGAGTGCCGCGGCCGCCGGGGGCGAGTATCTCCGGCAGCGCGCTCAGCACCGTCGCCACGGCCCGGACCACGGTGTCCGGCGGGGCGGGCGGCAGGCGGCGCAGCGCGACGAGGGTGCGCGGAGCGCCGGGGCCGAGGCCGAGGAAGGAGTTGGCGGTCAGCAGGGCGGTGGCGGTGCGGGCCGGTTCGACGTACTCGGGGCCCGGCCGGTAGTGGGAGAGCAGCGGCGCGGTGTCCGCCATGAGCGCCATCAGCCGGGCGTAGTGGGTACTGGCCTCGGTGGACCACAGGCTTCCCAGCACGGCCGTGACCGCGGCGACGGTGTCCGCGTCCGCGAGTGGGAGGGCCAGCCGCAGGGCGTGCACGAGGTTGTCCTGCTCGGCGCGGATCAGGTGCCAGGACGCGAACGGGTCGGTACCGAAGGGTGCGTCGTGGTGGGCGACCCCGAAGTCCCGTGCCCAGCCCAGGAATCGCTCCGTGACCGCCGCCTCCTCACCGGCCCGTTCCCGATGCGCGGCCGCGAACTCCCGTACGGTCTCCAGCATCCGGAAGCGGATGCCGTGCGGGGTGTCCGTCACCTTGAGCAGGGACTGGTCGACGAGGTCCTCGAGGACCTCCAAGGCGTCGAAGCCGTCGACGAGTTGTTCCGCCGCCTCGGCGGTGAAGCCGGCCGGGAAGACCGACAGGGCACGCAAGGCGGCCTGCCCCGGCTCCGCCAGGAGGTTCCAGCTCCAGTCGACGACGGCGTGCAGGGTGCGATGGCGCTGGGGTGCGTCGCGGGGGCCGCCGCGCAGCAGGGCGAAGCGGTCCTCCAGGCGGCGGGCGATCTCCGGGACCGACAGCACGCGGACGCGGGCGGCGGCGAGTTCGGTGGCGAGCGGCAGGCCGTCGAGGCGGTGGCAGAGGGCGGCCACGGCGTCGGCGGGCAGGTCGGCGTCGGGGCGGGCGGCTCGGGCGCGCTGCTCGAACAGCTCGACGGTGGTGGCGAGGTCGAGCTCGGGCAGGGGGTAGACGGTCTCGGAGGACAGGCCGAGCGGGGCGCGGCTGGTGGTGAGGACGCGCAGGTCCCGCGTCCTGGACACGAGTCCCTGTACGAGGTCGGCGACGCCCTGGACGACCTGCTCGCAGTTGTCCAGGACGAGCAGCGCCGGTCCGGAGCCCAGCACTCCCAGGATGCCGGCGATCAGGTCGCCCCCCGCGGTGGGCCGCAGCCCCTCGCCGACGCCCAGCGCGGAGGCGACCTCGGGGGCGACGTCGGCGTCCTGACGGACACCGGCGAGCGGCACCAGGTGCACGATTCGCTGCTCGGCGTCCCGGGCGACGGCGCTCGCGAGCCGTGTCTTGCCCAGGCCGCCGGGGCCGACGACGGAGGTGACGCGGGCGCTGTGCAGCAGCCGTCGCACGGCCTCGACGTCGGCATCCCGGCCGAGCAGCGGGTTGGGTTCGTGCGGTACACCACGCCGCACGGCGGGCGCCTCGCCGCGCAGCAGTTCCTGGTGCAGCTCCTGCAGGGCGGGCCCCGGATCGGTGCCGAGCTCGTCGCGCAGGCGGCGCCGGTAGGTGTCGTACGCCGCCAGCGCCGCGGCCGCTCCCGCGGTGGCCGCCTGACAGCGCATCAGCTCCAGCAGCGGCTCCTCGTCGAGCGGATGCGCGCTCACCAGCTCGCCGAGCGGCCCTACCGCCTCCTCCCGCCGCCCCGAACGCGCCAACGCAAGCGCCCGCAGTCGCACCAACGCCCGTTGTGTGGCGGCGAGTTCGAGGCGCAGCCCCGCCACGGGGTCGTCGAGGTGTCCGCCCTCCGCCGGGCCGCCACCCCACAGCGCGAGCCCTTCCTCGGCCTCGGCGACCGCGCCGTGATGGTCGCCGGCCCGCGCCTTCTCCGCACCCGCGGCGGCGTGCAGCTGGACGGCCCAGGCGTCGACCTGGTCCTCGCGCAGGGCGATGCGGTAGCCGGTGGGTGTGCTCGCGATGACCTCGCCGCCCAGCAGCGAGCGTGCCCGCGAGACGAGGATCTGCAGCGCCTTGGTCGGGTTCTCCGGCTGCTCGTCCGGCCACAGCCCGGCCATGAGCCGCCCGGTGCCGCAGCCCGCCCGCGGCTCCCCGGCCAGCAGCGCGAGCAGGGCGCGCAGGCGGGGCGCGGTGATCTCCTTGCCCCGGTGGGCGACGGACGTCAGCAGCGTCAACTCGATGGTCACCCGAGCAGACTAGTCAGAACGGGTGGTCGGAGCGGATGGCCACAACGGGCGCAACCCTCTCGCAACGTTCCCTGTGCTGCCCTTGCTGCCATGTATGAGGAGACCCCGCGCGTCGAACTCACTCCCGCGGCCGCCGACCTGCTGCGCCGTCTGCGCGCGACGCACGGCCCGCTGATGTTCCACCAGTCCGGCGGCTGCTGCGACGGCAGCGCGCCGATGTGCTACCCGGACGGCGAGTTCCGCACCGGCGACTCGGACGTGCTGCTCGCGGAGCTGAACGTCGAGGGGGTGGGGGAGCCGGTGAGGTTCTGGATGGCGCGCAGTCAGTACGAGGCATGGCGCCACACCCGGCTGATCGTCGACGTCGTCGAAGGCCGGGGCAGCGGTTTCTCGCTGGAGGCACCCGAGGGGGTGCGTTTCCTCACCCGTTCGCGGGTCGTCGACGCCTAGCAACCCCGCAGGTCATCGCCGTCTGGTGCACTTCCCCTGAGCCCTGGGACATTTGACGAGACATCAGGGGGACCCATGACACGTCGTCAGAAACGGTTCGCAGCAGGCAGAGCGGCGCTCACGCTGCTCACGGCACTGAGCGCGCTGGCCGGTGCGGCCCTGGTGGGGGCGGCCCCGGCCGGCGCCGCGGAGCAGGGCACCCCGATCGCGCCGGGTGTCGCGTACGAGGAGTTCGACATCGCGTCGGCGAAGGGCACCACGCACGCCCACCTGCTCACCGTCGACCTGCGCAATCCGCACGTACGTCTCGATCTGCTGCATCCCGGAGCGGTGGCGGCGCGGGCGACCGTCTCGCAGCAGGCCACCGCGCAGGGGGCCGTCGCGGGCGTGAACGGCGACTTCTTCAACATCAGCGAGACCCAGCACCCGGGCGTCCAGGCGACCGGCGCGAGCGTGGGTCCGGCGATCGCGCACGGCCGGGCGCTGAAGGCGGCGGTGCCGGACGGCCAGCGTTTCGGACCGGCGCTGCCGCCCGGCACGAGCACCGAGGACGTGCTCGGCGTGGGCGTCGACCGCAGGGCCCGGCTGGACGGCCTGAGCCTCGCCGGCTCGGTCCGCACACCCGAGGGCCGGCTGCCGCTGCGCGGGCTCAACCAGTACGCACTGCCGGTGGGCTCCATCGGGGCGTTCACCGCCGCGTGGGGCAGCGCCTCCCGGGTGCGCGCCACCTGCGGCACGGACACGGACCGGGCGGCTCCGTGCAGCACCGACACCTACGAGGTGACGGTCCGACGCGGCCGGGTCGTGTCGATGGCCGACGCCCCCGGGAGCGGGCCGATCGCCCGGGGCACCACCGTCCTCGTGGGCCGGGAGGCGGGCGCGCAGCAGTTGCGGAAGTTCTTCGCGGGCGAGCGGGTGAAGGTACGGCACCGGCTGGTGGCGTCGGCGTCACGGGTCCCGTACCGCTTCGCCCTCGGCGGGTACCCCGTGCTCGACGACGGACAGCCGCTGCCCGGTCTCGACGACAGGGCCTCGGCCGTGCGGACCGCCGTGGGCATCGCGGACGGCGGACGGCGCCTGCTGCTGCTCGCGCTGGACGGCGCGCGCGAGTACCGAAGCGGCCTGACCGTCGCCGAAGTGGCCTCCGTCATGCGGGAGTTGGGCTCGGTCGACGCCTTCAGCCTGGACGGCGGCGGTTCGTCGACGCTGGTCGCCCGCGAACCGGGAGCAGCCGCGGTCTCCGTACGCAACCACCCGTCCGACGGCGTGGAACGCCCCGTCCCGAACGGCATCGGAGTCTTCTCGACGCCCTGACGGTCACGGTCTGAGGCTGCTGACGATGTCCGCCGTGGCCGTCAGACCGCTGCTGATGGTGGGCGCCATGCTCGTGCTGGCCAGGTAGAAGCCGAGCAGCAGGCACACCAGCGCGTGGGTGACCTTCAGCCCGCCGTTGCGCACGAAGATCACCGCCAGGATGAACAGCAGCAACACCACAGAGATGGAAATGGCCATCGTCAACCTCCTCCGCCACGTCCACTTCGCGGCCTTCGGCCGCAAGTGTGGCGTAGCGGAGGGTTCGTCCGGGCAGCTGAGCTGTACTCCGAACGTGTGGTGTCCTGCGCGGCGTGCCCGCAGGTGCGCCTATGCCGTCCGGTGGGCGTCGAGGAAGGCCTCCAGACCGGCGAGGTCGTCGGTGTTGAGAAAGTCGACGTCGGCGGCGAGCAGCTCGCCCCACAGGGCGTCCCGGGCGGCACCGGCCACGTCCGGGGTGGCCCAGAAGCGCACCTTCTGCCCCCGGGAGTGCGCCGCCTGGACGATGCCGCGCAGCTTCTGCCGCTCGGCGTCCGGGAAGGCGCCCACGCCCAGCCAGGTGAAGTTGAGCGTCCAGTTGTCGCTGATCAGCGGGATGAAGGAGGCGGGCGCGGAGCTGGAGAGGTCGGCGAGACGGCCGTCGTAGAAGGCCCGGCGGACGGTCTGGGCCTCCATGGGTACCCGGGCCGCGCGGTCGCCGGAGATCACGGCGGTGACCGCGCCCGGGCAGACGCGGCCGTGGGCGTACGTCGTGAACAGGTGCTTGTAGCGCTTCAGGTGCTTGTCGAGTTCGAGGTAGGTCGACGAGCCCTCGGTCTTGATGTCGACGAGCAGCTGGATCGGCTTGCGGTACCCCCCGTATACGGACCCGTGGTTGGCCCGGACCCGGGCGGCCAGCGGGTCGAGGTAGAGGGACTCCAGGGTGCGGGTGGGGTCCAGGTCCTCGGGGTCGTGGGCCACGAGGAGCTGGTCGCCGACCAGGTAGATGTCGGCCTCGACGCTGCCGAAGCGGTGGTCGAGGGCGTCGAGGAGGGGACGCGGGTGCTCGTAGTCGTTGTGGGCGTGCGCCCGCCACAACGGGCGCGGTCCGTGCTTCTGTTCGCTCGCCGACGCAACGGTGCCGGGCAGCGCGACCGAGCCCGCGAGGGCGGCGCCGAGGGTGGTGAGGGCTCTGCGACGGGTGGTGAGGGCCATACTCTGCCTCCCTGACAGGGGCGATGGGGGCGTGGGGAACGCTGCGAGTATGCGTTTCCGAAGGCCCCAAACAGCAGAGGCGGGCAGGGAGTTGGCCGGACTGCCGTCCTGCGTTCACTTCACCCCTGCAGGGCGCACGAAAAAGCCCGCACCGGGTGGACGCTGTTGGTTAATTCCGCCCTGCTGGATCTCATCCAGCAGGGCGGAGTGCTGCGAAGGGGGGAACGCGGGTCTTGGCGAGTGGTCTGCCGGTGAGCCAGGCATCGATGCGGGCGAGGTTGACGGCGGCGCCAGTGAAGTGGTGCTGCAACTGGGTCTTGGCGAGGCCGCGATAGCGGGATCTGCGCAGGCCGAACGCCTGGACGCCCTGTGAGACGGTGCCCTCGACGCCGGCTCGGTGTCCGTAGCGGCGGCGCCAGTGGTCGGTGTCCTGCTCGACCCGGGCCTGCTGAAGGATGTCGTGCTCGGTCTTCGGTCTCAGGGTCAGGTTGCGGCCGGTCCTGGAGCTGGTGCACGAGGTCCGCAGTTCGCAGGGGTCGCAGTGCCGGGCGGCGAACCGGACCCGGGTGACCGGAGCATCGAACTGGCTCCGGGCTTCCCGCCAGACGACGCTGGTCCGTCCGCCGGGGCAGACGGCCTGGCGCTGGTCCCAGTCGATGGTGAAGCGGGTGTTGCCGAAGATGTCTCCGGTGGCCTGTGCCTTCACGGTGGTGGACTTGACCGGGCCGACCAGCTCGATGCCGTGATCACGGCGGGCATGGTGGATCTGTTCGGCGTCGATATATCCGGCGTCCACCAGGTGCTCGTCCGCAAGCAGGCCGCGTCCGGCCAAGGCGGTGTGGATGTCCTCCAGGACGAGGACGTCGTTGACGGGTGCCGGCGTGGTGCGAACGTGGGTGATCAGATGCGGGGCATCGGGCTCGCAGGTCTCGCTGAGGTGGACTTTGCAACCGGACCAGCCCAGATCCCGTTTCGAACCAGTGCGGGCCTCGGGCTCGTGGGGGGTCCGTAAGCGGACCGCGCCCGGCGGGAAGTCCTTCGTCCCGCGCCGGCGCACGGTGCCCTCGACGTGGTGAAACTGCTGCACCCAGGTCTGCCGCAGGAACTCCACCGCGGGCAGGCTTCGCAACGAAGGCGGTGACACAGCCGACCAGACGGCCTCCAGCAGCGTCATGCCGTCGGTCCCGCACTGGTCGGCGTGCTCGACGCGGGCCGCCCACCGGGACGCGAAACGACTGTCCTCCGGCCTGGCCGAGTAGCGGTCGAACCACTCCGGCGGCGCCACCGTCACCAGCCAGTCCCCGGCCGCCTCCGCCACCTGGTTCAATACCGCACGCAGGGTCTCGACCACGAACTCCAAGCGGTTCAGGTCTCTCGTCGCGGCCAGCACGTGGGTGGCATCCGTGCGCTGCCGCCCGCCCGCCTTGACCAGCCCTACCTCGGCGGCCACCCGGAGCACGGCATCGAACACCATCTGGCCGGCCTCGCCTTCGACCAGCCGAGCACGGAACTCGCAGAGCACCGAATAGTCGAATCCGGTGTCGGCCAGCTCCAGCGAGAGGGCGTACTTCCAGTCCAGACGCGAGCGGACCGCATGCGCGGCCTGCCGGTCGGTCAGCCCCTCGGCGAACTGCAACACCGACACCAGCGCGAGCCATGCCGGAGACACCACCGACCGCCCCCGGGCCGGGAACAGCTCCTCGAAATCGGCATCCGAGAACACCGGCCCGAGCGCGTCCCGCACCCGCATCACCAGACAGCCCTTCGTAAACACCGCACGCGCCAGCCGAGCCGTCTCCTCCGGGATCTCCCCCAGAACCACCCCACGCAACGACACCGAACCCACCCTCAACACGACGACGGCCTGCACGACCCCAACGGGATCGCACAGGCCGTCATCACGCCCGCACCCGATTTACCAACAGCGTCCGAAAGGGGGAGGGCTTTCCGTGCGCTTCGCGCAGGTGTACGTCAGGGAGCCTGCAGGTCGACGAGTTCGGCCAGCGCCGCACGGTGGGCGCCCGTGGTGCCGTAGGCGATCGAGTCGGCCTTGGCCCGCTTCAGATACAGATGGATGGGGTGCTCCCAGGTCATCCCGATACCGGCGTGCAGTTGCAGCGCCTCCTCGGCGGCGTGCACGGCGACGGGTGCCGCGTACGCCTGGGCGACGGCCACCGCCACGTCGACGTCGTCGCCCGTCGCGAGCGCGTCGGCTGCGGCCCGCGCTGCCGCGCGCAGGTTGACCACCTCCAGCCACAGCTGGGCGAGCCGGTGCTTGAGGGCCTGGAAGCCGCCGACGGGACGGTTGAACTGCTTGCGGTCCTTCAGATAGCGGACCGTCTCGGTCAACGTCCATTCGGCAAGCCCGAGTTGCTCGGAGGCGAGCAGCCCGGCCCCGGCGCGCAACCCGCGCCGTACGGCGGGTTCGGCGTCCCCCAGCAGGCGGCCGGCCGCACCCTCCAGAACCACGGTCGCCACCGGCCTGGTCAGGTCCAGGGACACCTGCGGGGTGACGGTCACGGCAGCGGCGTCCACCGCGTACAGGCCACCGTCGTCCGCGGGCACGAGCAGCAGGTCCGCGACGACCGCGTCCGCGATGCCGGTCAACTCCCCGTACAGGCCACCGTCCTCATGCCGTACGACCTTGTAGGCGCCGCCCGGAACGACGTTCAGGGCGACGGCGAGGGCCCCGATCCGCCGACCGGACGCCAGCTCGCCGAGCAGGCCTCCTTCGCCCTCGCAGGCCAGCAGAGCCTCGGTCGCGACGACGGCGCTCGTCAGGTACGGCACGGGAGCGACCGCGCGCCCCAACTCCTCCAGCACGACGGCGACTTCGCGGTGCGTGGCTCCCTGGCCGCCCTTCTCCTCCGGGACCAGCAGCCCCGCCAGGCCCATGCCGTCCGAGAGCGCCTTCCAGGCCGCCAGGTCGTGCGGGGCGTCCGACTCGGTGCGTGCGATGACGCCGGGGGCGTCGCAGTGATCGGCGAGCAGGTCCCGTACCGCGGCGCGCAGCGCCTCTTCCTCCTCCGAGTAGAGCAGGTCGGGCTCCGTGCGGTGTGTTGTCATCGGGCGAGGTCCTTCCACGCGACGTCCTTGTCGGTGCGCGGCTCGGACGGCAGGCCCAGGACGCGCTCGGCGACGATGTTCAGCAGGACCTCGGTGGTCCCGCCCTCGATGCTGTTGCCCTTGGAGCGGAGGTAGCGGTAGCCGGCGTCACGGCCGACGAAGTCCACCAGCTCGGGCCGGCGCATGGTCCAGTCGTCGTACAACAGGCCCTCCTCGCCGCGGAGTTCGACCTCGAGGCCGCTGATCTCCTGGTTGAGGCGGGCGAAGGCGAGCTTCATGCCGGCGCCCTCGGGGCCGGGCTGGCCCAGGGCGAGCTGCTGGCGCAGCCGCTCCGCCGTGAGGCGGGAGACCTCGGTGTCCACCCACAACTTCAGCAGCCGCTGGTGCAGGTCGTGGGTGCGCAGCTCGGGGCGTTCGCGCCAGGTCTTCGAGATCGGGCCGATCATGCCGCCCTCACGGGGCAGCCGCATGCCGCCGATGGCGACGCGCTCGTTGTTCAGCGTGGTCTGCGCGACCCGCCAGCCGTCACCGACCTCGCCGAGGCGGCACGCGTCCGGGATGCGGACGTCGGTCAGGAACACCTCGTTGAACTCGGCCTCGCCGGTGATCTGGCGCAGCGGCCGGACCTCGACGCCCGGGTCGGTCATGTCGCAGAGGAAGTACGTGATGCCGGCGTGCTTGGGCACATCCGGGTCGGTGCGGGCGATGAGGATGGCCCAGCGGGAGTTGTGCGCGCCGGACGTCCACACCTTCTGCCCGTTGACGACCCATCCGTCGCCCTCACGGACGGCCCGGGTCCCCAGCGCGGCGAGGTCGGAGCCGGCGCCGGGCTCGCTGAACAGCTGGCACCAGACTTCCTCCCCCACCCACAGCGGCCGCAGATAGCGCTGCTTCTGCTCCTCGGTGCCGTACTTGAGGATCGTCGGGGCGGCCATGCCGAGCCCGATGCCATTGCGGCGCGAGTCGTTGTCGGGGGCTCCGGCGGCCTCCAGTTCGGCGTCCACGACGACCTGGAGCGAGCGCGGGGCACCCAGTCCGCCGAGGCCCTCGGGGTAGTGCACCCACGCAAGACCCGCGTCGAAGCGGGCGCGCAGGAATTCCAGGCGGTCGGTGGTGGCCGGCGGGTGTACGGCGAGCAGCTCCGCCGTACGGCGGCGCAGTTCGGCGGCGTCGATCATGCCGCTCCTCCTTCGGTGAGTCCCGGGATCACGGCGACGCGCCCCGTGGTGACGCCGTCGGCGACCCGCTGCACGGCGGCCGCGGCCCCGCCCAGCGGCACGCGCTCGCTCACCAGCGGCTTGATCGCGCCGCGGGCGGCCAGGTCGGTGAGCTGCTCGTGGCAGTGCTGGATCAGCTTCGGGTTCTTGGTGTTGTACAGGCCCCAGTGCAGGCCGAGGATCGAGTAGTTCTTCACCAGGGCGTGGTTGAGCCCGGGGCTGGGGATCGTGCCGCTGGCGAAGCCGACGACCACGATCCGCCCCTCGAAGGCGACGACCTTGGTGGACTGGGCATAGGCCTCGCCGCCGACGGGGTCGTAGATGACGTCGGCGCCCCGGCCGCCGGTGGCTTCCTTCACGGCCGCGATGACGTCCTCGGCACGCCGGTCGATGACGACGTCGCAGCCCAGTTCCCTGGCCACGGCCGCCTTCTCGGCCCCGCCCACGACACCGACGACCCGCGCACCGGCCGCCTTGCCGAGCTGCACGGCCGCGCTGCCGACCCCTCCGGCGGCAGCGTGGACCAGCAGCGTCTCGCCGGCTTCCAGTCCGGCCCGCCGGTGCAGACCGAACCAGCCGGTCTGGTAGCCGATGTGCAGGGCGGCGGCCTCGGCGTCGTCCAGCGCGTCGGGCGCGGGCAGGAGTGCGGCGGCGTCCGCGACGGTGTACTCGGCGAAACCGCCGAACGGCAGCACGGGGTTGGCGAGCACGCGGCGCCCGTCCTCGGTCTCGCCGCAGATCTCCACACCCGGCGTGAACGGCAGCGGCGGCCTGACCTGGTACTGCCCCCGGCACAGCAGCGCGTCCGGGAAGTTGATGTTCGCGGCACGTACCTTCAGCAGGACCTGGCCGTCACCGGGCGTGGGCGTCTCGATGTCCTCGAGGCGCATCACCTCACTCGGCTCGCCGTTCTCGTGCACTTGCCATGCCTGCATGCGGGGCCTCCACGGGGGACTGCTGCGTCTGACCGGGGTCGGTTCGCATACTAAGCGGTCGCTTGCTCATCAGGGAACACTCCGCCGGGGAACAGTCGCGTCCGTCACGCTTTCCGGGGACGCGCCCGTACGTGCATCCGCTCCCCCTGCGGCCCGAACAGGCTCAGGAACTCCGCCGGCCCCTCCCCCGTCGACCCGAACCAGTGCGGCACCCGCGTGTCGAACTCGGCCGCCTCCCCTGCCGTGAGCACCACGTCGTGCTCGCCCAGCACGACCCGCAACCGGCCGGCCAGCACGTACAGCCACTCGTACCCCTCATGGGTGCGCGGCTCGGGCTCTTCCCTGCGTTCCGGAACCAGCACCTTGAAGGCCTGGAGGCCACCGGGCTGGCGGGTGAGCGGCCAGTAGGTGCGTCCGTGTCGCACGAGAGGCTCGGCCTTCACCCGCGGATCCCCCACCGGCGGCGTCCCGACGAGCTCGTCCAGCGGCACCTGGTGAGCCTGCGCGATCGGCAGCAGCAGTTCCAGGCTGGGCTTGCGCAGACCGGACTCCAGCCGGGACAGGGTGCTGACGGAGATGCCGGTCCTCTCGGACAGCGCCGCGAGGGTCACCTCCCGGTCCTTGCGCAGCCTCCTGAGCCGCGGCCCCACTTCGGCCAGAACGTCGTCGGTACTCATGGCCATATTGCAGAATCGGCAAAGCCGTTTGTCAATCCCGCGGCTGTGGAGCCACGGTCGTCGTGGAGGTGGTCACCATGACCGAGAAGGACACCGAGAAGGACACCGGCAGGGACACCGAGCGGTACGAAGTCGTGGTCGTCGGAGGCGGCGCGGCCGGCCTGTCCGCCGCCCTCGTCCTGGGCCGCGCCCGGCGCCGCACCCTGGTCGTCGACGCCGGCGAGCCACGCAACGCGCCCGCCGCCCATATGCAGGGCTATCTGTCCCGGGACGGCATGCCGCCCGCCGAGTTCCTGACCGTCGGACGCGAGGAGATCGCGCGGTACGGCGTCGAGCTGGTCCGGGACCGGGCGGTGGACGTCTCGCGCGGCGAGGGCTTCGCGGTCGCGCTGGCGAGTGGACGGCACGTGCACGCCCGAAGGCTCGTCATCGCCACCGGCCTCAAGGACGAGCTGCCGGACGTCCCCGGCGTCGCCGAGCGGTTCGGCAGGGATGTGCTGCACTGCCCGTACTGCCACGGCTGGGAGGTCCGCGACCAGGCCTTCGGCGTGCTGGCGACGACCCCTCAGAGCGTGCACCAGGCCCTCATGGTGTCGCAGTGGTCGAAGGACGTGACCTTCTTCCTGCACGAGGTCGCCGAGTCCGATCTGTCGGACGACGACCTGCGCAGGCTTGCCGCGGCCGGGGTGAAGGTGGTCCCCGGCGAGGTGGCCGGGCTCGTGATCGAGGACGACCGGCTCACGGGCGTACGCCTCGCAGGGGGCACCTCATCTGGAGGAGACACCGTGCACGCGCGCGAGGTGCTGTTCGTCGCGCCCCGCGCGGTGCCGCAGACCCAGCTGCTGGAGAAGCTCGGCGCCGACCTGACGGAGACCCCCTTCGGCTCGTATCCGGTCGTCGACCCGACAGGGCTCACCTCGGTGCCAGGCGTCTGGGCGGTAGGCAACGCGATGGGTTTCTCCGAGCAGGTCGTGAACGCGGCGGCGGGCGGTTACCGAGCGGGGGCTTTCATCAACGGGGAGCTGCTGATGACGGCCTTGGACGCGGCGGCCCCCCGCTGAGCCCCTCGCGAAGCAGGCTGCGGTTCGGCAGCGCCCCAAAGGGGCGGGGGGCTGTATCGATATGCGGCTCCGCCGCGTGGGCGCGACCAGCCACGACGGACCCGCAGACGATCGAGGACCCATCGCGGCAATAGCCGTTCGTCCGGGTGAAATCCAGCGGAGCGCGTCGCACCATGGCTGCATGCTGCTCACCCGGCTGGCCCATGTGTCCCAGGAGGTCGCCGCGACCTCGGCGCGGTCCCGGAAGATCGCTCTGCTCGCGGAGCTGTTCCGGGGCGCCGAGGCGGACGACGTGCCGATCGTCATCCCGTATCTGGCGGGGCGCCTGCCACAGGGGCGGCTCGGCATCGGCTGGAAGGTGCTGAGCCGCCCGGTCACCCCGGCCGCCGAGCCGACCCTCACCGTGCGCGAGGTGGACGCGCGACTGACCGAGCTCGGCAAGGTGTCCGGCACGGGCTCACAGGCCGAACGGGCCCGCCTGGTGGGCGAGTTGATGGCTGCGGCCACGGAGGGCGAGCAGCGCTTCCTGCTCGGGCTGCTCACCGGCGAGGTGCGGCAGGGCGCCCTGGACGCCGTGGCGGTGGAGGGCCTGGCCCAGGCGACGGAGGCACCGTCGGCGGACGTCCGGCGGGCGGTGATGCTCGCCGGGTCGCTCCAGACGGTGGCCGAGGCCCTGCTCTCCGAGGGCCCCGCCGCCCTCGCCCGCTTCCGGCTCACCGTGGGCCGCCCGGTGCTGCCGATGCTGGCGCACAGCGCCTCGTCGGTGGCGGAGGCGGTCGACAAGCTCGACGCCTGCGCGGTCGAGGAGAAACTGGACGGCATCCGCGTCCAGCTGCACCGCGACGGCGACACCGTACGGATCTACACCCGCACCCTGGACGACATCACCGACCGCCTCCCCGAACTCACCGCGACAGCAAGGGAGTTGCGAGGGGAGCGCTTCATCCTGGACGGCGAGGTCATCGCCTTCGACGACGCGGGCCGCCCCCGCTCCTTCCAGGAGACCGCGGGCCGCGTCGGCTCCCGCGTGGACGTGGCGACGGCGGCGAAGGAGGTCCCCGTCTCCCCCGTCTTCTTCGACGTCCTGTCGGTCGACGACCGCGACCTGCTCGACCTGCCGTTCACCGAGCGGCACGCGGAACTGGCGCGGCTGGTCCCCGAGCCGATGCGGGTGCGCCGCACGCTGGTGTCCGGCCCCGAGGGCCTCGCGCAGGCCGAGGGCTTCCTCGCCGAGACCCTAGAACGCGGGCACGAGGGCGTGGTCGTCAAGGCCCTGGACGCCCCCTACAGCGCGGGCCGGCGCGGTGCCGCCTGGCTGAAGGTCAAGCCCGTCCACACCCTCGACCTGGTGGTGCTGGCCGCCGAATGGGGCCACGGCCGCAGAACCGGCAAGCTCTCCAACCTCCACCTGGGCGCCCGCACCGCGGACGGCGGTTTCGCCATGCTCGGCAAGACCTTCAAGGGCATGACCGACGCGATGCTGACCTGGCAGACCGAGCGCTTCCAGGAGCTGGCCGTGGAGGACAACGGCTGGGTGGTGACCGTACGCCCGGAACTCGTCGTCGAGATCGCCTACGACGGCCTGCAGCGCTCCACCCGCTACCCGGCCGGCGTCACCCTCCGCTTCGCGCGCGTGGTCCGCTACCGCGAGGACAAGCGGCCGGAGGAGGCCGACACGGTCGAGACCCTGCTGGCCGCGCACCCCGAGGTGAAGCCATGACCGCGGAGGTGAAGCCGTGACGTCGTCCCGCGGGAAGCACAGCGCGGGCCTGCTGCTCTTCCGCCACACCGACGACGGCCTGGAAGTGTTGCTCGGCCATATGGGCGGCCCGTTCTTCGCCAAGCGCGACGCCGGGGCATGGACGGTCCCGAAGGGCGAGTACGACCCCGAGGAGCCCGCCTGGGAGGCGGCCCGCCGTGAGTTCCAGGAGGAGCTGGGGCTGGCGCCGCCGGACGGGGAGGCCGTACCGCTCGGCGAGGTCAGACAGTCGGGCGGCAAGATCGTCACGGTGTGGGCGGTGGAGGCCGACCTCGACCCGGCGACGGTCGTCCCCGGCACCTTCGTGATGGAGTGGCCGCCGCGCTCGGGGCAGACACGGGAGTTCCCGGAGCTGGACCGGGTGCAGTGGCTGGGCGTGGACCGGGCGCGCGAGCTGATCGTCAAGGCCCAGGCCACGTTTCTCGACCGGCTGGCGGAGCACTCGGCCTGAGCGGCCGTACACGCGTTGCGGTACCCACCACCTCGCGCGAAGGTCGAAGCATCAGCCCGCTCCCAGGAGGTCGGTCATGCCCATCGCAACGGTGAACCCGGCGAACGGCGAGACGCTCAAGACGTACGAGGCCATGGGCGCCGAGGAGATCGAGCGCCGGCTCCAGCTCGCCGAGGCCACGTTCCGCACGTACCGGATGACGAGCTTCGTCGACCGTGGGCGCCTGCTGCTCCAGGCCGCGAATCTCCTGGAAGGGGACCAGCAGGACATCGCCCGGGTGATGACCACCGAGATGGGCAAGCCCATCAAGCAGGCGCGCGCGGAGGTCGCCAAGTGCGCCAAGGCGATGCGCTGGTACGCCGACCACGCCGAGGAGCTGCTCGCCGACGAGGAGCCGGCCGAGTCCGACGTGAAGGACTCGGGCGCCTCCCGGGTGCGGGTGCGCTATCGCCCGCTGGGCCCGGTGCTGGCGGTGATGCCGTGGAACTTCCCCCTCTGGCAGGTGATCCGCTTCGCGGCCCCGGCGCTGATGGCGGGCAACGTCGGCCTCCTCAAACACGCCTCGAACGTCCCCCAGACCGCCCTGTACCTGGAGGACCTGTTCCACCGCGCGGGCTACACCGAGGGCTGCTTCCAGACCCTGCTCATCGGCTCCGGACAGGTGGACGAGATTCTGCGCGACGACCGCGTCAAGGCGGCCACGCTGACCGGCAGCGAGCCGGCCGGCCGCGCGGTCGCCGCCACCGCCGGGGAGATGATCAAGAAGACGGTGCTGGAACTGGGCGGCAGCGACCCGTACGTCGTCATGCCGTCGGCCGACCTCGACCGTGCCGCGCAGACCGCGGTGACCGCGCGGGTGCAGAACACCGGGCAGTCGTGCATCGCCGCCAAGCGGTTCATCGTGCACACGGACGTCTACGACGCCTTCGCCGAACGGTTCGTCGAGGGCATGAAGGCGCTGGTGGTCGGTGACCCGATGCAGGAGGAGACGGAGGTCGGCCCGCTGTCGAGCGAGAAGGGGCGAGCCGATCTGGAGGAACTCGTCGACGACGCCCGGCGCAGCGGAGCGGCCGTGCTGTGCGGCGGTCACCAGCTCCGCCGGCCCGAACTGCCGGGCTGGTACTACACGCCCACCGTCCTCGCCGACATCACCCGCGAGATGCGGATCCACCGGGAGGAGGCGTTCGGCCCGGTCGCCACGCTGTACCGGGCGGGCGATCTGGACGAGGCGGTACTGATCGCCAACGACTCGCCCTTCGGGCTGAGTTCGAACGTGTGGACGCGCGACGAGGCCGAGGTCGACCGGTTCGTACGGGATCTGGAGGCCGGGAGTGTGTACGTCAACGGCATGACGGCGTCCCATCCGGCGTTCCCGTTCGGCGGCGTGAAGCGCTCCGGGTACGGGCGTGAGCTGTCCGGGCACGGAATCCGCGAGTTCTGCAACATCACTACCGTTTGGCACGGTGCGTGAACGCTGCGGAGCTACGATCCCGGGTGTGAACCGCGAAGTGACTCTGCCGCTGATCGTCGATGCCCACGGAACCTTGCAGGTGGCTGCGGCCGATGTGAGCAAGTTGCTGCGCACGGTGGGTGGTCGGTGGCTGCACCTCGTCGAGGCGGGGGAGGACGGGCTCGACGAGGACACGGTGGCCGCGCTGACCATCGAGCTGGCGAAGCTCGCGGATCGGATCGATGTGGCGTGCATCGCGCACAGCAGCGGGACTACGCCGTAGGGGTCTCTGTGCGTTGCCCCAGCGTCGCCCAGAAAGTGCTCTCGTAACTCTGGAGCAGCCTTCCGTATGTGTGCGCGAGGTTCTCGTCCAGGTGGCCTGCGTCCAGTGCCGCCTGAACGGCGTCCGTCGCCCTCCGTTCCAGCTCCGGGGAGGGTTCCGCAAAGAAGTCGAAGAACGCGCAGGCCTCGTCCGTGAAGCCGTACCGGGTGCGCAGGGCCTCGGCGATCGTGGCGCAATAGCCGCCCCAGGCCGAGAAGTTGGCGGCGAGTGCCAGCACCACGTCGGCCGGGGAGGCGTTGAGTGCCAGCCAGGCCACATACGCGGGGTAGGCCTGACAGCCGGGCAGGGGCTCATACGTGCGGGCGCGCGCCTCGTCCACGCCGCACGCCTGACTGAATGCACCCAGGCGCTCCGCCGCCAGCGCCTCGCCCTCGGCGAGCAGGGTGAAGAAGGCGGCGGACTCGGGGGCCTCCGGGGCGGCGCGCAGGGCCAGATGGAGGAAGGCGCGGCGGTCGGCGGGGATCACCCAGCCCTGTTCGAGGGACAGGGCGGCCAGGGTGGTGGTGCGATCGGCCTCGCCTCTCGCGATCAGCGGCACGAGAGGGTTGGCCCGCGGGTCGGGGGCGAGCGCCGCCGTGGTCGTCGCCAGCAACTCCGTGGCCGTACGCGTCATGGCGTCCTCCGTCGACTCGGCTGCGGTCGACGCCTGCACACGCAGACCGCGTCGCCCGGCAGATCCCTGTGGCGCTACCGAATCGACATACCCGACAACGTACGGGCGATCACCAGTCGCTGGATCTCGCTCGTGCCCTCGAAGATCGTGTAGATCGCGGCATCGCGGTGCATCCGCTCCACCGGGTACTCCCGGGTGTAGCCGTTGCCGCCGAGGATCTGTATCGCCTGAGCCGTGACCTTCTTCGCCGTCTCACTGGCGAACAGCTTGGACATCGACCCCTCGGCCGCCGTGAACGGCTTCCCGTTGACCGCCATCCAGGACGCCCGCCACACCAGCAGCCGCGCGGCGTCGATCTGCGTCCGCATCTCGGCCAGCTGGAAGGCCACGCCCTGGTTGTCGATGATCGGCCGCCCGAACTGCTCGCGGGTCATCGCGTAGTCGAGGGCGACTTCGTACGCGGCGCGGGCCGTGCCGACGGCCATCGCGCCGACGGCCGGCCGCGAAGCCTCGAACGTGGCCATCGCCGCGTTCTTCACACGCTCGCCACCCGCCTTGGCCCGCTCACGAGCCCGCGCCAGCCGCTCGTCCAGCTTCTCCTTGCCGCCCAGCAGGCAGGAGCCCGGCACCCGCACGTTGTCCAGGACGACCTCGGCGGTGTGCGAGGCACGGATGCCGTGCTTCTTGAACTTCTGGCCCTGGGCCAGGCCCGGCGTGTTCGGCGGGATGATGAAGGACGCATGGCCCTTGGAGCCCAGGTCCGGGTCGACGACCGCGACGACCACGTGGACGTTGGCGATGCCGCCGTTGGTCGCCCAGGTCTTCGTGCCGTTGATCACCCACTCGTCCTTGGCCTCGTCGTACACGGCACGCGTCCGCATCGAGGCCACGTCCGAGCCGGCGTCGGGCTCGGAGGAACAGAACGCGGCGAGCTTGACATCGTTGGCATCGCCGTACATCTGCGGCACCCAGGTGCCGATCTGCTCCTCGGTGCCGTTGGCCAGGACGCCGACGGCGGCGAGACCGGTGCCGACGATCGACAGGGCGATGCCCGCGTCACCCCAGAACAGCTCCTCCATCGCCGTGGGGATGCCGAGACCGGTCGGGTCGAAGTACTGCTGGGCGTAGAAGTCGAGCGAGTAGATGCCGACCTTCGCGGCCTCCTGGATGACCGGCCAGGGAGTTTCCTCACGCTCGTCCCATTCGGCGGCCGCGGGGCGGATCACATCGGCGGCGAATCCGTGCAACCAGTCCCGGACCTCCTTCTGTTCGTCGTTGAGCTCCATGGTGAACTCGGCCATGACCCCTCCAGCGGCGTACGTGCATGCTTGATGCTTGTTACTAGCGGTAACCCTAGTTTGTTACCCGCGAGTAGGTGAAGTCAACCCGTGATGACCGATCGGTAGCCCGTTCGATGATGGAGGCAGGCTGAGTGTTAGTTTGCGCAGGCGTCACCGATTAGGGGGAGAGAGCTCATGGACACCACACAGCGGACCGAACAGCAGCGGTCGGCCGACCGCCGTCGGCGCGAGCTGCTGGAGGCCGCCGACCGGGTGGTGCTGCGCGACGGCCCACAGGCCTCGATGAACGCGATCGCGGCGGAGGCGGGCATCACGAAGCCGATTCTCTATCGGCACTTCGGCGACAAGGGTGGACTCTACGCGGCGCTGGCCAAGCGTCACACGGATGCACTGCTGGACTCCCTGCGGGCCGCGCTGGACGCCCCGGCGGACCGGCGGGAGCGGGTCGAGGCCACGCTCGACACCTACCTCGCGGCGATCGAGGCTCGGCCTCAGGTGTACCGGTTCCTGATGCACCCGGCGGAGGGCGGCCAGCCGGGCGACCCGGGCTTCGACGTCGGCAAGCACAGCGCGCCGTTGCTCCGCAGGATGGGCGAGGAGCTGGCCACCGTCATCGAGGAGCGGTTGGATCTCGGGCCCGGCAGTCAGCAGCTGGCTCGGGTGTGGGGGCATGGGATCGTCGGGATGATGCACGCGGCCGGAGACTGGTGGCTGGGCGAACGCCCTTGCTCGCGTGCGGAGTTGGTGCACAGCCTGGCCGACCTGTTGTGGGGAAGGCTGGCAGCGGCGGGCGACAAGATGGGTGGCCCCGGGTTCTGAAGGGTCCCGAGGGGCGCGGGGCTGTGTCAATAAGCGGCTCCGCCGCGTGGGCACGACCAGCCACCCGCGACCCGCAGCCGCAGCCGCAGCCGCGCGACTCAACGCCTCCACGGCGCTCGCGCGGCCTGCCGCAGCACCCGTCGCTTTCGCCACCCCGTGACGTGATCGACGTAGACCCGGCCCTCCAGATGGTCGCACTCGTGCTGGAGGCAGCGGGCGAAGAAGCCCGTGCCGTGGACCGTCACCGGCTCCCCCGTCACCGTGAAACCCTCGACCACGGCATGGTCGTAGCGCTCCGTCCCGGCCTCCAGGCCCGGCAGCGACAGGCACCCCTCCGGCCCCCGGATCACCACCCCGTCGGCCTCCACCAACCGCGGGTTCACCACATGCCCGAGGTGTCGTACGTCCTCGTCGTCCGGGCAGTCGTATACGAACACCCGCAACGACTCCCCCACCTGGTTCGCGGCGAGGCCCACGCCCTGGGCCGCGTACATCGTCGCGAACAGGTCCTCCACCAGCCTCCCCAGTTCGGGGCCGAAGTCGGTGACCTCCTTGCAGGGTGCGTGCAGCACCGGGTCACCGAGCAGGGAGAGGGGTCGGACGCGCCCGTGCGCGCCCGGAATGGAGGCGTTCCGCATGGCCGCAAGGGTACGGCGATTCGGGAGTGCGAATGGATCTCGATAGGCTGACCACCACCACGTTGCCGGCAGGCAGAGGCGCGGCGCGTACGCAAGGAGGATCGAGAACTGATGGCAGGCAACTCGGACCCGCTCTCGCCGCGGGCCAAGCTCGCCGTGACCGCGGGCAAGGCGGTCGCGGCGGCATCGCGCGCTGCGGGGCGCGGCAGCGGTTCGGTGATCGGCGGCCGGGTGGCACTCAAGCTCGACCCCGACCTGCTCGCGCGGCTCGCGCAGAACCTGGACGTGGTCCTGGTGTCGGCGACCAACGGCAAGACCACCACGACGCGGCTGATCGCCGAGGCCCTGCGGGCCGCAGGTCCCGTCGTGTCCAACGCGCTCGGCGCCAACATGCCGGCCGGCATCACCTCGGCGCTCGCCGGCAGCTCGGAAGCGCGCTACGGCGTGATCGAGGTCGACGAGAAGTACCTCGCCGGGGTCGCCCGGGACACCGACCCCAAGTGCATCGCGCTGCTCAACCTCTCCCGTGACCAGCTGGACCGCGCCGCCGAGACCCGGATGCTCGCCGAGAACTGGCGCGAGGGGCTCGCGGGTTCGAAGGCCGTGATCATCGCCAACGCCGACGACCCGCTGGTCGTGTGGGCGGCCTCCTCCTCCCCCAATGTGATCTGGGTCGCCGCCGGGCAGATGTGGAAGGACGACGCCTGGTCCTGCCCGTCCTGCGGTGGTGTGATGCAGCGGCCGGGCGACGACTGGTTCTGCGGTGAGTGCGGGTTCCGGCGGCCGACGCCGAGCTGGGCGCTCTCCGGTGATCATGTCCTCGATCCGCACGGCTCCGCCTGGCCCATTCATCTGCAGCTGCCCGGTCGCGCCAACAAGGCCAACGCCGCGTCCTCGGCCGCCGTGGCTGCTGTGTTCGGGGTGCCGCCGCAGGTCGCTCTGGAGCGGATGTACCAGGTGCAGGCCGTCGCCGGGCGCTACGACGTGGTCCAGTTCCAGGAGCGGGATCTGCGGCTGCTGCTCGCCAAGAACCCGGCCGGCTGGCTCGAGACGTTCTCCCTCATCGACCCGCCGCCGACCCCGGTGATCCTCTCGGTGAACGCGCGCGGCGCCGACGGCACCGACACCTCCTGGCTGTGGGACGTCGACTACACGCGGCTGACCGGGCACCCGATCTGTGTCATCGGCGACCGCAAGCTCGACCTCGCGGTGCGTCTGGAGGTCGCGAACCAGCAGTTCCAGGTGTGCGACAACCTCGACCAGGCCGTGCAGATGAGCCCGCCGGGCCGGATCGAGGTCATCGCCAACTACACCGCGTTCCAGGACCTGCGCCGCCGGGTCGGCAACTGATCACCGGACTTCAGGGGACTTAAGTGAGCGACAACCAACTGCGGGTCGTCTGGATCTACCCGGACCTGCTCAGCACCTACGGCG